>JBGPJK010000292.1:0-5896 GCA_041485425.1 Terriglobia bacterium
CGACACCGCTGCTGTTGATGGTGGCCTTGGTCGGATCGGATGACGCCCAGATCACGTTGGAACTGAGGTCCTGCATGCTCCCGTCGTTGAAATCTCCAGTGGCGACGAAGGCTGGCGTATTGGAGCCCACGAGGACGCTCGGGCTGCCGGCGCTAATTGCTATCGACTGAAGCACGGCATTGACCGTCAGCGCAATGGAGTTGCTGGGCAAAGAGTGGCAGATGGCGGTGATGCTGGTCATTCCATGGAACACCCCAGTCGCTACTCCGCTGCTGTTGATGGTGGCCTTGGTCGGATCAGATGATGCCCAGATCGCGCCGGAACTCAGGTCCTGGGTGCTCCCGTCATCGAAGTGGCCGATAGCAGTGAAGGAGAGCGTGGAACCCACGAGCACGCTGGAGCTGGCGGCGCTAATGGTTACAGAAGTGAGGGCCGGACGGCTCGAAGTGCTGCAACCTACCAAGGTTGACAAGAGCGCTGCCGCAAGCAACCAGGATCCAATCTTTGCCAGGGTCACGAGGAGCTCCTAATGAGGAGATTCAGAGCGAAAAGCACCATGCCTCACCCGAGGATGGTAGGTGGTAGGGAGCAGCTTTCCTGCCAAATCGATTGGAGCGGTTATTCATAGTTTTCAGCTACTTACGGGAAATGAGGGTGGTGAAGTGAAAGTTTGTTGCATATCGTCACGCACCATGGAACAGGGATTTCCACAGGCTGGTTCGGCCAAGACTAGCTTCGCAGGCTCAGGTAATGGAACAGGAAGGCGCGGTTTATCGAGGGGTAAAAGAAAAAAACCCAGCCTCGACAAGAGGCTGGGCCAGGAGGAGTGTTTCGGACTAACTGCTATTGCTGGGTCAGAGTTCCGTCCGCTGCAGGTAGGTTCGGCGTGGCTCCGAGGATCCAGGCCGACTGCGGCGAAATGAGGTAGAAGGTGGAGTTCTGGAAGCCGATCTGATTCGGCAGGGTCAGGAAGGCGCGGCCTGCGTTCGGGGCCGAAGCGGGACTGGCGTCGCCGTAGGTTGCGCCAGCGACTTCGCTGCTGGAGAGCGTCAAGGTACCGTTGACCGGCACGGAGACATCGGCGATTCCGCTGACGTGCCCGGCGCCATCCAGCGTGATTGCCATGAGGGCTTCGCTATAGCTGGCCGTAAGTTCGGAGGCATCCAGCGCGTAATTGCCGGCAAGTGCGCTGGTGCTGATTGCTGTCTGCAGGTCCATCTCTCCGGTGGGCGCGTTCCTGGTGCCTCCAGCAAAGTTGGTGGTCTGGAGGACGAAGGCTCGGTCCACAATCCCCGACCCGTTCGCGGACACCGCGTAGCAGATATAGAAGCGATCGGTAGCTTGTGAGGAGCTGGCGGCGTCGAAGGTTCCACGACCCGCCGCTGCTCCCCCGAAGGAGTAGCCGCCGGCGATGTCCGCCAGGGGGTTGGCGACCGTGTTGTTGGTATCGTCGCGCGCGCCGGTCACGGAACCGGGTCCGCCGACCCCGTCGAATGTGTACTCTCCGACCTGGGCGAACTCGGTCCGATCAAAGCCACTGATGTTCACGATAACCGGGCGGCCCACCAGGAAGGAATAACCGCCACTGAGACCGCTCTCGTCGAGGATTTCGGGAATGTTCTGCACCTCGGCCACGCCGGCCACTGCGGTCGCCGGAGCAGCATCGTTCTGAACGAAATTGATCTTGCTGGAGTTGACCACGTAAAAAGTGAAGTTGATGAAGGTGGTGGTGCTGCCGCTGCCGCTGGTGGCCACGGCCAGCAGCCCGGTGCCTCTGCCGTTGGCGTCGGCGGAGGAGTAGGTGGATGCGGTGAGTGGAGTCAAAGCTGTGAGAGTACCGAAGTCGTTGATGTCGACAGTTCCGCCGGTGATGTTGCCGGCTCCATCGGCGGTGAACTGACCCACCGTGCCCATCGGTTCGGGCACACCCACGGAATTGTTACCGGAGTCGACGCCGGCCGCGCGGAAGACGTAAGACGCGTTGCCAAAGGCGGTGGTGGAAGTCTGAGGCTCCAGCGTGCCCTTGGCAGTTCCCAGACCGTCGAACTGGGCGAGCCTGCCAGTGTTGCCACCTGCGGCCAGGATGAAGCGGAGGGTAATGCCGGCAGGGTGGCACAGATTGACGTTGAGGCTGATCTGGCCGCGGCCATCAGGATACTCGAAGTAGGTGCCGGTCACAGGTTCGTTCTGGTGGACGCCGTTGACGTTATTGCAGTCTTCGGCTCCGCCATCAATGGCGCCGCTGCCGTCGACGTGCAAGCTGCCGAACCCAAACGCGGTGCCGCGGGTCTCCGCGGAGAACAAGGTGAAGGCGTAGCTGCCATTCAACTGAACGTAGGCTGAGGACACTACGTTCAAAGCTGTGGTTGCAGCCACGGGGGTACCGTCGGCAGCCGTGGCAGCCGCGGTAATGGTGACGGTGCCTGCCAACTGGCCGGTAGCCAGGCCGGAGGCCGGGTCGATAGTGGCCGTGGCGATGTTCGAAGAGCTCCAGCTTGCGGTCGAAGTCAGGTCGCTCACCGAGCCATCATTGAATGCGCCAGTGGCGGCAAATTGCTGGCTATTGGCCACCACAATTCCGGGCCCGAGCGGGGTGACAAGCATCGACTTCAGGATGGCAATCACATCGAGCGCGGCAGGGGTGCTGGTGATGGAGCCACTGCTGGCGGTGATGTTGGTCATTCCATGGAAGACTCCGGTCACGACACCGCTGCTGTTGATGGTGGCCTTGGCCGGATCGGATGACGCCCAGATCACGCTGGAACTCAGGTCCTGCATGCTCCCGTCGTTGAAATCTCCAGTGGCAGCGAAGGCTGGCGTATTGGAGCCCACAAGGACGCTCGAGCTGCCGGCGCTAATTGCTATCGACTGAAGCACGGCATTGACCGTCAGCGCAGTGGAGGCGCTGGTTACAGAGCCACTGCTGGCGGTGATGTTGGTCATTCCATGGAAGACTCCGGTCACGACACCGCTGCTGTTGATGGTGGCCTTGGTCGGATCGGATGACGCCCAGATCACGCTGGAACTCAGGTCCTGCATGCTCCCGTCGTTGAAATGGCCGGTGGCAACGAAGGCTGGCGTATTGGAGCCCACGAGCACGCTGGAGCTGCCAGCGCTAATGGATATGGCCGTGAGCGTGGGCGGGTTGGGTTGGCGCATGCTCGAGGTGCTGCAACCCACCAAAGTTGACAGAAGTGCTGCCACAAGCAACAAGGACCCGATCTTGACCTGCATTGCGAAGTGCTCCTGGAGATGGAATTCGTAGTGAATACAGTGCTGCTGGGGAGGGGGTAGCGAAGTAAGGAGCAGCTTTCCTGCCAAATCAACTGGGACATTTGTTTCGATGTTTCAATCAGTTACATCGAAATGCCACCCCCAGTGTGAAGTTTGTTGCATAGCAACGGGTCCGGGGAACGTCGATTTCCACAGATAAGCCGGCCACGGCAAACCTCAACCATCGCTCCGGCCAGGTCACTTAACCGGTCAGTTCCGCGATTTTTTCCACCTCGCCGAGGGGAATCGAAGACATATCAGGAATCATCCAAGCAGTGAGTGCGCCGGGAATTTCGCCCCAGTCCGTATTCTCATCCCAGATTTGCCGGTGATTGCGGCGCACGCAATACTTAAGAACAGAGAGGAGAATTGCGATGCCGAAGAAAGCAGTTTCGGGCAACCAGGGCAGAGTCAGCGCACAACCCCACATCCACCAACGAGCTGGCGAAATCCAGGAATATGGCACGGTAACCCATGCCCTACCGCTGGAACTGGAAGAGCCGGTGCGGTTGGAAATGACCGAGCAACTGAACCAGCTACTGGCCGACACCATGACCCTCCGCGACCTCTATAAGAAGTCACACTGGCAGGTCGCGGGACCGACCTTTTACCAGCTTCATCTCCTTTTCGACAAGCACTACGGCGAGCAGGTCGAACTGGTCGACACCATTGCCGAGCGCATTCAGATCCTCGGCGGGGTGAGCATCGCCATGGCGCCGGACGTGGCGGAGGCGACGCGGATCGAGCGCCCGCCGCGCGGCCGGGAAGAGGTGCCAGTGCAACTCTCACGGTTGCTGGATGCTCATCAGATCATCATTGGGCAATGCCGCACGCTGGCCCGCCGCGCTTCGGAACTGGGGGACGATGGAACCAACGATCTGATTGTGAGCGACGTTCTGCGCACCAATGAGATGCAGGTGTGGTTCGTCAGCGAGCACCTGGTGAATGTGCCATTAGTGGAGGCTGAAGACCAGACTCGCGGGGGGAAATCCACAGCCGCGTAAGGCAGTGCCTAGTGCAACGCCGAACGGGAAACTGCAGAAGCGCAGGCTGCTACCGTAGGGCAGCAGCCTGTCGCTTCCCAGACTTACAGGTTGTCAGTTTTGGAAGACCTCTCCGGGAAGGGGAACCATGGTGCGCCGGGGCGGAAGCGGGAGAGAATCGGATGCGACGACGCTCTTATTTGCTTCCGCGGAGGCTTCTCGTACCGGCCGGTGGTTGGCCGACAGATAACGGTCGGGACACTTCAGTTCCATGCGGATGCCCAAGGTGCGCTCGAGTTGGCGAAGTTCGGTGCGTTGATCGCTCTCGAAGAGCGTCGAAGCGAGACCCTGTTCTCCGGCGCGTCCGGTTCGTCCCACGCGGTGGACGAAATCTTCCGCGACTTGCGGCAGGTCGTAGTTAATCACGTGGGCGATGTCCTGCACGTGAATGCCGCGAGAGGCCAGGTCGGTGGCCACCAGCACGCGGATATGTCCCTGCTGGAATCCGCTGAGCGCCGCGGTGCGCTGGGATTGGGAGCGATCGCCGTGGATCATAGCCGCGGCAAAGCCCTCCCGGGCCAGGCGCTTGGCCAGGCGCTCGGTGCCGCGCTTGGTACGCGCAAACACCAGGCAGCGGCCGGTTTCTGTGGCCAACAAACGCTGCAGAAACTCCTGCTTCTGGCCGGCAGAAACCTCGAAGGCCTGGACTTGCACATTCTCCGAAGGCTTGAGCGCGGCCCCAAGAGCGATGCGTACCGGCGTCCGCATGTAGTCATTTACCAGCTTGGCAACCGATGCCTCCATGGTTGCGGAGAAGCACATGGTCTGCCGGTTCTTGGGCAGGGTTGCGACAATACGGCGGACGGCGGGGATAAATCCCATGTCCATCATGCGGTCGGCCTCGTCCAGTACGAGCATGCGCAGGGCGCGGAAATCGACCAGTCGCCGGCCGAGGAAATCTTCCAGCCGGCCCGGGGTGGCAACCATCAAGCGTGCGCAACGAATGGCGCTGAGTTGCGGCCTCTCGGCCAAACCACCGACGACCAGTGCGGCAGGCGGAAGTTTCGTGCCACGCAGCGCGTTGTATTGTTCCGCCACCTGCATGGCGAGTTCGCGAGTGGGGACCAGCACCAGGGCTTCGATCCCCGGCGTATTGTGCTGCAGCATCTGCTCCATGAGGGGAAGCAGGAAGGCCAGCGTCTTGCCGGTTCCGGTCTGTGCCGTCGCCAGGACGTCTTTGCCCTGCAGGGCGGGAGGAATGGCGGCAGCTTGCACCGGTGTGGGTATGGAAAAGCGAAGTGCCGACAAGCGCTCCTGTAAATAGGGGCAGATCGGCAACTCTGTGAAATGTTTCAATCTGACTTGCTTTCTGTCTGGTGGAATTGATCGCGGCGCGTACCCGGTTAGCGGGAAGGCACAACAACTCGTGTTTGCCAGTCTTTGTAATTACGCTGAAAACTTACGGAGGGGACGAAGGCGGGAATCCTCGGAATCAATTCCTGAACTCAAAAGAGCCGCACCACACAACCGTGTGTCTGTAAGCGCCAATACAGTGTAGCACAGTGCACCGGGTCTGGGGCATTACCTTGGTTTCACCGCCGGGAATGCAGCAATTAGCACTTAGCAATTGGCATTTAGCC
>JBGPJK010000293.1:0-5885 GCA_041485425.1 Terriglobia bacterium
TGGAGATGAGGTCGTCAATAAGGATCGCGGTGTAGGCTTCGGTGCGGTCGAGAATGAGGGGCGGCTCCCGCTTCACCTTCAGCGCTGCGTTGATGCCCGCCATGATGCCCTGGCACGCGGCTTCTTCGTAGCCGCTGGTGCCGTTGATTTGTCCGGCCAGGAACAGACCGGCGACCTCCTTCGTCTCGAGCGTGCGCTCCAGTTCGGTCGGATCGATCGAATCGTACTCAATCGCGTAGCCGGGCCGCAGCATCTCCGCGGTATCGAGCCCGGGAATGGACTTCAGCACCGCAAGCTGCACATCGACGGGCAATGATGTGCTCATCCCGTTCACATAAATTTCATGTGTGTTCAGGCCCTCGGGTTCCAGGAAAAGCTGGTGCGTGGTTTTGTCGGGAAACTTGACGATCTTGTCTTCGATGGACGGACAGTATCGTGGTCCGATGGATTGGATCTGGCCGCTGTACATCGGGGAACGATGCACGTTCTCGCGGATGATACGGTGCGTCTCAGGCGTAGTCCACGCGATGTAGCAGGGCACCTGCGTGTCATGGTGCGCCACGCGCTTGGTGCGGAAGCTGAAAGGCGTGGGGTCAGCATCGCCAGGCTGTTTCTGAAAACGCGACCAGTCAATGGTGCGTCCATCGAGCCGCGGAGGAGTGCCGGTCTTCAAACGACAACCGCGGAGGCCGAGTTTCTTCAGCGCCTCGCCCAGAAGCACGGCCGCCGGTTCGCCGCTGCGGCCGGCGGGATACTGCTGCTCGCCGCAATGGATGAGCCCGTTGAGAAAGGTGCCGGTGGTGATAATGACGGCAGCGGCGCCTACGATACGGCCGTCGCGAAGTTTGATTCCGCGACAAACGCGGCTGTTGGTCGTTGGTCGTTGGTCGCTGGCAAAACCGGCTGCGTCGGCAGTGTCGGCCAACGACGAACGACCAACGGCCAACGACTCTTCAACAATCAAGTCCGCCACTTCCGCCTGCTTGATCTTCAGGTTCGGCTGCGATTCCAGCACCTCACGCATCTTGAGGCGGTAGGCTTGTTTGTCGCATTGTGCACGAGGAGACCAGACGGCTGGCCCGCGGGAGGTATTCAGCAGGCGGAATTGGATCCCGACCGCGTCGGTGACTTCGCCCATGATGCCGCCCAGTGCGTCTACTTCGCGCACCAGGTGTCCCTTGGCGATGCCGCCCACCGCGGGGTTGCAGGACATTTGCGCAATGAGATCGACGTTAAGCGTGAACAGGGCAGTCTTCAGGCCCATGCGTGCAGCGCCCATGGCCGCCTCACATCCGGCATGACCGGCCCCGACCACCACTACGTCGAATTGCTCGGTAAACTGCATTTGGTCTGAAACCCCACGCCAGCAGAGGAGGCGCTTGAGAACGGAGCAGGTTCCTATTTTAGCAATTTGATCAAAGGCCCGGCTGCACTTATAGTGGTTACTTCATTCCTTGATGAGGAGTTGGCATGACCACGAAAGAATTCTTCCAGCAACTGGATACCCGTATTGCCAAATATGACCTGCTCTGCCATCCCTTTTATAAAGCGTGGGCCGCGGGCGAACTCACGCCCGATGATCTGCGGGAATACGGGCAGGATTACTACCATCATGTCGAAGCCTTTCCCACGTACCTGGCCGAGCTAGGCATTCGCCTGGAGGATGGCGAACTGCGGCGCGCCGTGCTGGCCAACATGTGTGATGAGAAGGGCGCGGAAGATCTTTTTGGAGAGCCGGCGACAGCGCACTCGGAACTGTGGCTGGATTTTGTGGAAGGCATGGGAGCCAGCCGGAACCTGCACTGGCATGAACCGCTGGCCGCGATCAAAGAGCTGACCAGGTTCTTCCATGGAGTCGCGGAGGACGGAACTCCGGAAGAGGCGCTGGCCGCCTTTTATGCCTACGAGTCGCAGGTGCCGCGAGTGGCGAAAGAGAAGGCGCGCGGGCTGCAGGAGATGTATGGCGCCGATGAAAAAACCTGCGGATATTTCACTTTGCACACCACGGCGGACGTTTATCACGCACAGGTATGGCGCCAGCAGTTGGGCAAACGGCTGGAGGCAAATCCGCAGACAGCGGAAAAAGTGCTGGCTGCCGGAGAACGTGCGGCCAAAGCCCTGTGGCAGGCTCTGGACGGAATTGAAGCCCGGCGCATGACCCGGAAAGCGGCGTAAAGACAGCCGTCGCAGAAGACACACAGGAGGTTAAGAATTGGGCCATCGATTCATAGATCGATGGCCTTTTTCTTTTCCTCACGTTGCGCTTCAATTAAGAATCGATGCGCTTTTAGGGGGCTAGTGCGGTGAAGCCAGACGATACGGTCGCAATCCCGTTTCTCATCGTTGTGCTCCTTTACGTGCCTGCATTGGGCGTTTTCTCTTGGTACCAGTTGAAGAAGGGGAAGTCAGTGGCACCCAAACGGAGGGCCTACCCCGCTACCATTGCGCTGCTATGTGGGATCCTCCTCTACTCGATGGCCGCAGCTTCTCACGAGAAAATTGTTCTGTTCCCCTACAAGTTTCCGTCCAGCGCGGAATGGCTAGCAGGTGGTGTCTTCGTTGCGGTGCTGCTGTTGCGGGTTCGATTTGGCTGGCACCGGATTGACGTAGAGAGGAAGCAGCGTCTAAAGGCGATTCTGCCCGAGAATCCGATTGAGTTCCGTTACTGGATAGCCATCTCGTTGCTAGCGGGCCTGGGCGAAGAGTGCGCCTATCGGGGTGTTTCCTACAGCCTGCTCCAGTCGATGACAGGTTCGGTGGCGGGCGCACTTGCCGTTTGCGTAATTGCATTTGGTGCAGCGCACATGACCTACGGATGGAAGGGAGCCGCCTCAACGGCATTGTTGGGACTGGTCTTCCACATGATGGTGTTCGTCACTGGAACACTGTACTTGGCGATCGCTGCGCATGCAGTCTATGACCTGCTCGTGGGCCGGCTGGTCATGAGGCTGTTGCTCAGGAACAAGTTTGAAGAAGCACAACTGGACCAGACCGAGGCGGCGTCGTAAGCGGCATCGGACCTAGTGAGGAAAGAAGCCTGTGTTTCGATAGAATCATTGGCTCTTTTCTTTTCGGAGAAGATTCCTGTTATGGCGAAACCCATGCCCATCGGCGCTCGCGGCGCTATCGAGGAAACGGTGCAGTTCAAGCACACGCTCACCGCCCACCGTCCGGAGCTGCCACCGGTCTACTCCACCCCCGACATGATTCGCCTGATGGAAACCGCCGCCTTTCAAGCCCTGCAACCCTACTGCGAAGGGGACGAGATCACTGTGGGAACCTCCATCAATATCGAGCATCGGGCCGCCAGCCCTATTGGATCCCACATTCGTGCTGAAGCCGTGCTGGAGTCATTCGACGGGCGGTTCTACACCCTCCGCGTCAGCGCTCGAGATGACGCACAGGAGATCGGACGAGGAACCATCGCACGTGCGGTGGTGAGCATTGGCAAGTTTCTTGACAAGATGAAAAAGCAAGTACCGAACAGCTAGTACTTATCGGACAGTGCCATGGATATTCAAGACCAGAAGGCGAAGGCGAATGCGTTCCGGGCGATGCACCGCGGCCCGAATATCCTCGTCCTCCCCAACGCCTGGGACGTCGCCAGCGCGCGGATTTTCGAAGAAGCCGGCTTCGGCGCCATTGCCACCACAAGCGCCGGGATCGCCTTCTCGCTGGGCTACCCCGACGGCCAGAAGATCTCTCGCGAAGAGATGCTGGCGCGAGTGGCGCGAATGGCAAAGGCCGTGCACGTCCCGCTGACTGCGGACGTCGAGGCGGGATATGGCGATCGCCCGGAGGATGCGGCCCAAACCGCACGCGGTGTGATTGAGGCTGGCGCCGTCGGCATGAACCTGGAGGATGGAACCGATGACCCGGCGCATCCCCTGGCCGACTTGTCATTGCAATTGGAGAAAATTCGCGCCGTCCGCGAAGCCGCCCTCAAAACCGGCGTGTTGCTGGTATTGAATGCGCGCACGGATGTGTATCTGCTGCAAGTGGGAGAGCCCGAAAAGCGCTATGACGAAGCGGTGCGACGGCTGCTTGCATTCCGCGATGCCGGAGCGGAATGCGTGTTCGTCCCGGGGCTACGGGACGCGGAAACGATCCGACGGATCGTGCAGGATGTGAAGTGTCCAGTCAACATTCTGGCCGGACCGGGATTTCCCTCGATGCCCGAATTGGAGAAGATGGGCGTAGCCCGGGTGAGCCTGGGATCGGGACCGATGCGCGCGACTCTGGGCCTGCTGCGGAGGATGGCCGAGGAACTGAAGACTTCGGGGACGTACCGTGCCCTCGAGGGCGGGCCTGCGCACGCGGATGTGAACCTCATGCTGGGGTAAGCCGTCCGCCAGCACGCACGCCTGATTCCTACGCCATGGCTTCCATCACCTGATCAAGCGGCTTCTTCTTGATATTCGGCACTTTCGCTCCTGCGGTAGGGTAGCCCACGGGAATCAGCAGGTACGGCTTCTCGTTTTGTCAGGGGAGAGGCGATGGAAGTTGAGCGGCACAAAAGTGGGTGTGGGCATAGGTCCTCGTTGGAGCGCCAGTTTATAACGAGACATTCAGGCGGATGTACTATGGAGCCGTGGAGAAGCTGGCCCAGCCAGTGCTCGAGTACATTCGCAGGCAGGAACTGCTGAAGCCGGGAGACCGCGTGGGAGTGGCGGTTTCCGGCGGAGCGGATTCGGTCGCGCTGCTGCGTCTGCTGCTGGAACTGCGCAGAGAACTCGGGATCGTCTTATCGCTGGTCCACTTCAACCACAAGCTGCGTGGGCCGGAGTCCGACGAAGATGAGCAATTCGTGGCGGAATTGGCTCGCCGCCACAAGCTGCAGTTGAACCGGGACAGCGGTGACGTGGCAAGCCACGCGGCGGAGCGGCACATCAGCTTGGAGACGGCAGCCCGCGAACTGCGCTACGCATTTTTCCGACGGCTGCTGCTTGCGCGCACAGTGAATCGCATTGCTACCGCACACACGCTCGATGACCAGGCCGAGACGGTGCTGCTGCGCCTGGTGCGTGGTGCCGGTACGCGCGGGCTGGCGGGAATTTACCCTCAGTTGCCAGTTGCCAGCTCTCAGCCCCCGGTCAGTCGTCAGTCGGCGGTCGTCAACCGTCAGGAAAAGCCGGCGACAGGGGAACTCTCGATTGTTCGGCCGTTGCTCGGAGTCAGGCGGAAGGATGTGGAAGCCTACCTGGGCGCGCTCGGACAAAATTGGCGCGAGGATAAGAGCAACCGCGACCTGCGGCATGCGCGCAACCGGGTCCGCCATGGAATTCTGCCTCGGCTGGAGCGCAACCTGAACCCGGCGGTGCGCGAAGCGTTAGCGGAGACGGCGGAGATCGCTCGGGAGGAGGAGAAGTATTGGCGGCAAGAGATTGAGCGCGTGCTGCCGCAGGCGTGGGCAGCGGGCTCAGGCACCACACCGCCCGTGAGCGGCATCCTGAATACGGCAGTACTGGCGAGCTTGCCCCGGGCATTGCAGCGGCGGGTCGTCCGGGCGGCCGCTGAGTCGTTGGGCTTGCGGCTGGAATTCCCTCACGTGGAACAGATTCTCGAAGTAACTTCGGACAGTCCGGGGTCGGCAAAATCAGCCAAATTGCCTCATGGTTGGACGGTATCGCGGTGCGGGGGCGAGTTGCGGTTCGGGCTTGCAGGTGGGGCAGCCGAGCCGATGAGCTCCGATTACGAGTACCTGCTTCCAATTCCCGGGCAGATCGAGGTTCCCGAGGCGGCGATGCGCTTCGAAGCCGTGCTGGTTCCGGCGAGCTCTAAGCCGGGGTATAATCCCGAGCACTTATTGGAAGCAGCGCTGCTGGCAACAGAGTTGCGCGTCCGGAACTGGCGTGCCGGAGACCGCTTCTGGCCGGCACATACCA
>JBGPJK010000294.1:0-5874 GCA_041485425.1 Terriglobia bacterium
CTGGCCGGGAGCGCGGGCGCGGAGATTGCCGGCGAATTTCTCCAGCATCGCGACCGGCCCGATCCGGCGACCTTGATCGGACGGGGCAAGCTCGAAGAAATTGCTGGCGCGGCCGCCTCGGTCTCCGCCGATCTCCTGCTGTTCGATCACGACCTGACCGCCTCCCAGCAGCGCAACATCGAAAAGGTCGTCCACACCCGGGTGATTGACCGCACCCAGCTCATCCTCGACATTTTCGCCGGGCATGCTCGAACCCGTGAAGGCCAGTTGCAGGTGGAACTGGCGCAGCTCAACTACCTGCTGCCCCGGCTAAGCGGACGCGGCGTGGAGATGTCGCAACTGGGCGGCGGCATCGGCACGCGCGGTCCGGGTGAAACCCAGCTCGAAACTGATCGGCGGAAAATCTACCAGCGGATTCGCCACGTGAAAGAGCAGATCGAAAATGTGCGCCGCACCCGCGCCCAGCAGCGGCAGAGACGGGAATCGGTGCCGGTCGCGACGGTGGCGCTCGTGGGCTACACCAACGCGGGCAAGTCCACATTGTTCAATGCGCTGACCAGGGCTGACGTGGTCGTGTCCTCAAAGATGTTCGCTACGCTGGACCCGACCATCCGGGCAGTGGCGCTGCCTTCGCGGCGCAAGGTGTTGCTGTCAGACACCGTGGGATTCATTCGCAACCTGCCACACACCCTGGTTTCCGCATTCCGCGCGACTTTGGAAGAGGTGCAGCGCGCGGCTCTCATCCTGCACATTTCCGATGCCAGCAGTCCTTTGTCGGCGGAGCAGGACGCGCAGGTGGAGCGCGTGCTGAAGGAGCTGGAGGTGGAAGGCAAGCCGCGCCTGCGGGTGATGAACAAGATTGACTTGCTGCCACCCATGCCGCGCGACTCACTGCGCGATGACGCCAGCACAGTTCACATCTCGGCGGTGAAGGGCATCGGCCTGAGCACGCTTCTGGACCGCATTGACCAGATGCTCGACGAAGACAGGCCCAGCCGCGTGCGCCTTCGCGTGCCACAGAAAGAGGGCAAGACGCTCGCTCTCCTCGAGGCCCGCTCGCGCATCTACTCGCGCAAATATAAAGACGGCCTGGTGGAACTGGAGGCCGAGGCGCCGGAATCGGTGGTGAGAAGGGTGAAGGAGTTTGTGGTGGAGTGACGTTGCGGGGTGCCTGAGGCCGATTTTGGATACGTTTTCTTGAGATATGGGCGTAGCTCGTCGAGGTTGTGGATTTCAAGTGAATCGTCATTGACGACGAGTGCGAATGGCATGGGCGCTCATCATGACATGCTCCATCTGGCTTCGAACTGGGCTCGCAGGTTGGAGACCGGCTCTAATCGGCAGGACTTATGTTGGGTTCCGCTGCAGGTGTCGTCAACCGCGCGGGCCTGACACGCGCGGTTTCTTGCCGGGACCACCTTTTTGCGAGTTGCACTCCGACGTTGATCATCGGCTTCTCGATCGTGTGATAGAGCACAATCGGGAGCGCCGCAAAGAGACCGATGAACACCGGTATTTTCAGCCACAGGGAATGGGATGCAAGCAAGCCAAGAGCTATCCAGATACAGAATTGGTGCGACAGGTAAATGCCGTAAGAGTAGGTGGCGATCCTGTTGCTAATCCAACGAACCCAGGCACTCGCTATCTCAACGAAAGACGGGATGAGCAGTCCTAAAATCAAACACAGAATCCAGCCCATTCTCTCTGTGGGGTGCAGTGTGTACGCACCGACAAGGCCAACCATGAACACTGGCCAGAGGAAGGACTTTATGCGTGGGACCTGGGGCAATACGTAGGCTATGACGCCGGGCAGGAAGTTTGGGACAAATCGCAGAATTGACAGGCTCTGGAGTTGATGGATGTGCGGCTGCACCGTCCCGGCGATGGCCGAGACCGTCCAGAGAGCCAGCAGTGGCCAGAATCTGCGTTTTCGCCGAATCCAAAGAAAGATCAAAGGCAAGAATAGGTACATTTGCAGCTCAAACGGCAGGGACCAGAGAACGTTGACCATGGATTTGGCCGAGACGAGGTTCTGAACCAGCAGCAGATTCGAAACGAGGACTCGTTTTCCCGGGAAAGGGCCGTAGGATAAGCCGGCTACCCCGTTGATGTTGGAGTCCAAGTGCAGAGCCAGCGCAGTCAGCACCGCAATAATGCTCAGCGGATAAATCCGAAAGATTCTACGGGTGTGGAAGTTCTTAAGGAGTGGCCAGCCGGTCAACCCGCTGCGCTGCATGGAGTACATCAGGACGAAACAGGTGTGGACGAAGAAAAGCAGCACTCCGAAACGTCCCAGGGAGGAGGTGGGGATCCAACTTACTTGATCCACCTGCATCCGCCTGCACAGGTGTTGCGCGAGGACCAGGAGAACCGCGACGGCGCGTAGCAAGTCCAAGTTGGCGGAAGGACCTTCTCCCACGAAGACCACCCTGATTGAGACTGAGTTTCAGGCAGAGTACCCGAGTTGCTATGGAGTTGCAATGTTGGTCCGCGGGCGGCCAACGACCAGATATTAAATGGGCCGGCAACCAAGAAGCGGTGACATTCCTTGGCTATCGGCCCATTCGATCCTGAATTGGATCGGAGGTGATATTTACATCCTAGACCCGTCTGGCCAGAAGTCAAGAGTTCTTTCCGGTATTTTGTCGAAGGGACTTGACCAGCGCTGCTGCCCCGGTTCCCGAACTGGCAAGCCCATTCCCGCCGAGCTCCCAGCCGCGTTGACACTCGCCTCGTAGGATGTTAGTTTTTAGGGTTTTAAGCCCTCTTAAACTCAGGATCGAATCAGCCCAATGGACCAGTTGCTAGCACAATTAGGCGGATTACTGCTCGGAGCGGTCCCGACCATCATCTTCATGGTCCTGCTGTATACGAGCTACACCCTGGTGGTCCACCGGCCTCTGGTGAAAGTTCTGGCTGAGCGGCGCAGCAAGACCGAGGGCGCCATCGAAAAGGCGCGGGCTGACATTGCCGCTGCCGAGGCACGGACTGCGGAATATGAGCAGCGTCTGCGGGAAGCCCGCATGGCGGTTTTCAAGAGCCAGGAAGCACGCCGACAGCAGGCGTTACAGGCGCGTGCGGCGGTCGTGGCTGAGGCGCGGGCCGCAGCGCGGGTGCAAGTCGGGCAAGCCCGGGCGGCGATAGAAGAAGACAAATCAGCGGCGCAAGTTGGGCTGCAGGCGGAAGGCGCAAGGCTCGCGACCGAGATCATTCGCACGGTTCTGCAGCCGGCAACGGCCCCGGTGGGTGGCCAATGATGCAAGCCCTCGGCAGCATGCGACGCGCTTCAAGGCTGACCTTGTCAGGGTTTTTCGTTCTGCTGCTGCTGGCGGCGATCCCGGCAGTGGTTGCGCAGGCAGCAGGTCCGTCGAACGCAAATTCCGCGAGCTCCGAAGCGCCGCCGCACAGTGGCGTGGCGGCCGAGCAGCCGAACGCACCGGGCGCGCAACTCGGCAAGAAATCGCACGAGGCTGCCGGCGAGGACGAACAAGCTGAGTTCAAACACTCCCCTTCGGTCCAGTTCGTGGCCAGAATCACGGGTCTGAGCATCGAGCATGCTTACTGGGTATGCGTGTCGTTGAATTTCCTGGTGATCGCGGCTGCCATCTTCTGGCTGTCGAAGAAGAACTTGCCGGGAATGTTCCGCAGCCGTACCGCTTCCATCCAGAAGGCGATGGAGGAGGCGCGCAAAGCCAGCCAGGACGCGAACCGGCGGCTTGCCGAAATTGAAACGCGGCTTGCCCGGTTGGACGGCGAGATCGGGGAAATGCGCGGGGCCGCGGACAACGAAGCCGTTGCCGAAGAAGCGCGGATCAAGGCTGCTGCTGCGGAAGATGCGCGCAAGGTGGTGGAAGCGGCGGAGCAGGAAATCGTGGCGGCGGCCAAGTCCGCGCGTCGTGAACTGACCGCCTACGTCGCCGATCTGGCGGTTGCGCTGGCGAAGCAGCAGATCCAGGTGGACGCCGCCACCGATCAAGGGTTGATCCGCAGTTTTGCGCAACAACTCTCCGCCGACAGCGGCGCGGTGCGGAAGGACGGGCAATAACGCATGGCCACGGTTACCAGCACCTATGCGCGTGCCTTCGCCGACGCAGTTCTTGGCAGCCGCCTCGATGCGGCCAGGACCTTGCGTGAGGCCCAGTCCCTGGCGGCGCTGGTAGCCAGCAGCAAGCCACTGCGCGACGTCTGGGAGACGCCCTCGATTCTGGCGGAACAGAAGAGAGCCGTGCTGGACGCGATTGTTGCGCGCGAAGGGATCTCCCGTCCGGTGCGGAATTTCATTGCGGTGCTCATCGATCACCGCCGCATCCATTTTCTCGACCCCATCGTCAAGCAGTTTGAGCAGGAACTGAACCAGCGGATGGGATTCGCGGAAGCCGAAATCACCAGCGCCCGCGAGTTGAGCGATACGGAACGACGCGCGCTCGAGGCCCAGGTGCAGAAGTTGACAGGCAAGAAGGTGCTGGCGCGCTACGCCCGCGACGCGTCCCTTCTCGGCGGAGCCATCATCAAGGTGGGCAGCACCATCTACGACGGCTCGGTGAAGGGACAGTTGGAGAGGATTCGCGAGGCATTGAGCAGCAGTTAGCAATTAGCAACTGGCAATTAGCACTTAGCTAGTAAGGTCTCTGCCGGCGTCAGCAAGAAACCTCAGGGGCCAAATGCTAATTGCTAACTGCTAATTGCTAGGCGAGGTTGCTGGCAGCTAGAAGAGCTGACTTTATGGCCCAAATCAGAGCAGACGAGATCACGCAGCTTATCCGACAGCAGATCGAGAACTACGAGTCCAAGATTGCGGTGGACGAAGTAGGGACGGTCGTCACCCTGGGCGATGGCATCGCTCGCGTCCACGGCCTCGACAAGGTCATGGCCGGCGAACTGCTCTCCTTCCCGCATGGCATCGCCGGAATCGCCATGAACCTGGAAGAAGACCAGGTGGGCGTGGTGCTGCTGGGTGAATACACCGAAATCAAGGAAGGCAACGAGGTCAAGCGCACTGGCCGCATCATGAGCGTGCCCGTGGGCGATGCCATGATTGGCCGCGTGGTGAATTCTCTTGGCGAGCCGATTGACGACAAGGGCCCGATCGCAACCGACAAGTTCATCGCGCTGGAGCGCCTGGCGCCGGGCGTGATCGACCGCCAGCCGGTACGCGAGCCTATGGCGACGGGGCTCAAGGCCATCGACAGCATGATCCCGATTGGCCGCGGACAGCGCGAGCTGATCATTGGCGACCGGCAGACGGGCAAGACCGCGGTTGCCCTCGACACGATTATCAATAGTAAGGGCAACGACCTGATCTGTATTTACAACGCGATCGGGCAGAAGCGTTCTTCGATTGCCCAGGTGGTGAAAATTCTTAGCGATGCCGGGGCCATGGACTACACCATCGTGGTGGCTGCTTCGGCGTCTGAGCCCGCGCCGATGCAGTACATCTCGCCTTATGCAGCCTGCGCCATGGGCGAGTACTTCCGCGACAGCAAGCGGCACGCGCTGGTGATTTACGACGATCTTTCCAAGCACGCCGCATCATACCGCGAGATTTCGCTGCTGCTGCGGCGCCCACCGGGACGCGAGGCGTATCCGGGCGATGTCTTCTATCTTCACTCCCGTCTGCTTGAGCGTGCCTCCAAGCTGAGCGACAAGATGGGAGGCGGTTCCCTGACCGCCCTGCCTATTATCGAGACTCAGGCGGGTGACGTTTCCGCTTACATCCCGACCAACGTGATTTCTATCACCGACGGCCAGATCTTCCTGGAGACGGATTTGTTCAACAGCGGCGTGCGTCCCGCTGTGAACGTGGGAATTTCCGTAAGCCGCGTCGGAGGTAGCGCGCAGATCAAAGCCATGCGCCAGGTGGCCGGAAGCATGAAG
>JBGPJK010000295.1:0-5864 GCA_041485425.1 Terriglobia bacterium
ATTCCCCTCGAAGCCGTGCTGCGTGGTATTGATGCGGCATTCGAGCGCTACGAGAAGCGTCCCACCAGGCGCAAGGTGAACAGCTTGGCCTACTGTTCCCAGGAGGTTCTGTCCGCGGCGGAAGAGATGAAAGAGGCGGCAGTGGGTGCGACCCGAGCAGACAGCGCGACGGAGCGCGGATTTCAGGCTTCCGAAATCGCCGCCTTCCTGCGCCGCAATGCCGCGCAAGTCGAAGTGGCGAAACTCCCCCAGGGTAGCGGCGTTTGGGCCAGCCAGTTGGCAAGAGAAACCGTCGTCACTTTGCGGGAACTTGCCACCGGCCTGGAGAGCAAGGGTTCTCTACCTCGCCTGGAAGACCTGGAGCGGCGGCTCACGGTGTTGGAAGAAAAGCTGTTTGCCGTGCTGCTGGCGGCCACTCCCGACCAGGAGATCGTTAACGTCCGCGCTGAAGCCGACCGCGAGCTGGCTCCGTATCGCCGCAAAATGCCCGCTGCGCAGATTGACCAGCTTCAAAAACAATACGTGCACAAGCGGCTGTTGGAGCAATACGGCCTGCCGCGGCTCAGCCTGTTTTACATGTGAGCTCGCTTGACTCATCACTTTGATGCCCTGGTTCTCGGCGGAGGCGCCGCCGGATTGATGTGCGCGCTGGAAGCCGGCAAGCGCGGACGCCGGGTGGCGGTGCTGGAGCACGCCGATCAGCTCGGCAAGAAAATCCTTATTTCCGGCGGCGGCCGCTGCAACTTCACCAATATCCATTGCCGGCCCGAGCACTTCCTCTCCGCCAATCCGCACTTCGCGAAGTCTGCTCTGGCAAGGTATACGCCTGCGGACTTCATCGCGCTGGTCGAAAAACACCGTATCCCCTATCACGAGAAGACGCTGGGACAGCTTTTCTGCGACCGCTCCGCCCGGGACATTCTCGACATGCTCGAAAGCGAGTGCCGCCTCGCCGGCGTTTGCATTTTTCTGAAAGCGAGAATCCAGGAGGTCCAGCGAACCACCGAGTTCGTGGTGCGGACCGGAACCGAGGAGTTCCGTGCCGCCGTCCTTGTGGTGGCGACCGGCGGCCTCTCCATCCCAAAGATCGGCGCTACCGCTTTCGGATACGACTTGGCCCGGCAATTCGGCTTGGCCATCCGCGAGCCCTGGCCGGGGCTGGTGCCTCTGGTACTCGGGGCGGAGGACCGTTCCCGCTACTGCGATCTCGCTGGCGTGTCCGCCCAGGTGGCTGCATCATTTGGGAATCAGCGCTTCCAGGAGAAGATGCTGATCACGCATCGTGGACTGAGCGGACCCGCCATCCTGCAGATCTCGTCCTATTGGAAGAAGCCCCAGCCGATCCTGATTGACCTGGCGCCCGATCGCGAGATCACGGCAGCCTTTCGCGACCCCAAGCTGCCGAGGAATTTGCCAGCGGTAAAGTCCGCGTTCCAGGCATTTCTTCCCAACCGGCTGGCCAACCGATGGCTTGATTTCCACGCGCCCGCATCCTGGACCAATACCGCGCTCAGCGCACTGGAGCGGCAGGCCCATGCTTGGGAGATCACGCCGTCCGGCACGGAAGGCTACGAGAAAGCTGAGGTCACAGCCGGAGGCGTGGATACCGACGAACTGTCGGCGAAGACTATGGAGAGCCGGAAAGTCCCTGGCTTGTTTTTCATCGGCGAAGTGGTAGACGTAACCGGCCATCTCGGCGGCTTCAATTTTCAATGGGCGTGGGCTTCGGGCGCGGCAGCCGGACGGGCGCTGTAAAAGCTCGTGTGGTGTGGACCTGCCCTGAGCGCAGCCGAAGGGGCCCCCCGCCCGCGCGCTCCTGGCATAGAATCAACCCTTGCAGCTCACCATTGAAAAGCTGGTCTACGGCGGCGACGGATTAGCTCGTCTCCCCGCCGACGAGCACGGCCGTGGCAAAGCCGTGTTCCTGCCGTTTGTCATCGAGGGCGAAAAGGTTGAAGCCTCGCTCGTCGAGGAGAAACCAGGATTTGCGCGAGGCCGTACCGAGCAATTGCTGGAAGCTTCTTCGCAGCGCGTTGAGCCGGGATGTCCCTACTTTCAGCGCTGCGGAGGCTGTCACTATCAGCACTCTTCCTATGAGCATCAGCTGGAGGTAAAAGCAGCCATTCTGAAGGAGAATCTTCGCCGCATCGCCAAGCTGGAACTAGACAAAGAACTCAAGCTCCACGCATCTCCCGCATGGAACTACCGCAACCGGACGCGGTTAAGAATTCGTACCACGCCAGAATTTGCCCTTGGGTATTACAAATTCAATTCCCACGAGCTGCTGCCGGTCGAGCAATGCCCGATCAGTTCTCCGCTCATCAACCGAGCGATTGCAACATTGTGGAAAACCTATGGTGATCGCACATCCTCGCCCGGCGAGGGTCTCGACGGAATTCAGGAGATCGAATTCTTCGCGAACTCCGAAGACACGCAATTCTTAGCAGAGGTCTACTGCGAACCCGGCACCCCGCAAGCTCTCGCCAAGCAAGTGGCAGAAGAACTCAAGGGCGCGCTGCCCGAAGTCGCAGGCGTGGTCGTGTTCAAGTCCGAACCCAAGCACGGAACTGCTGAGCCAGAGCAGATCGCCGCAATCGGCGCCGTAGAGCTCACTTACCAGACTCAACGCGCCTCCTACCGCGTCAGCGCCGGCGCTTTTTTTCAGGTCAACCGCTATCTGACCGACGAACTGGTGAACCTCGTTACCCAGGAACGTTCAGGACGCACCGCGCTCGATCTCTATGCCGGGGGCGGATTGTTCTCCACAGTTCTATCTCGGGAATTTGAGCGGGTGATCGCGGTCGAATCATCACCGCTTTCCCATGCCGACCTGCGGTACAATTCTCCTGCGAACGTGAAGGCTGTTCAGGCGATGTCCGAGCAGTACCTGAAGAACGTGGCCGGTAAGTTGCAGCCCGATCTGGTGGTGGTCGATCCGCCACGGAGCGGGCTGGGTGAAAGCGTAATCCACACCCTGGTCTCCCTGGGAGCGCCGCGCATGACGTATGTCTCGTGCGACCCGGCTACCCTCTCCCGCGACCTGGGCCGCCTGCTCAACTCGGGATATCAAGTCGAGCGGGCGCACCTGGTAGACCTGTTCCCCCAGACCTACCATCTGGAAAGCGTCTTCTATCTCGTCCGCTAGGCCTTCCATCGCCGCGACCCGTTGAATCCGAACTCCAGTACGCCTACTGTGCCTGTCCGGTCCCGGTCTGGCGGCCGCCAACCTATGCTCTGGGCAGCGCTGGCCTTTGCCAGTGGCATCGTTGCGGGGGTCTACATGTGGCGGCCGCCGCTGTGGTGGCTGGTGACGGCAGCCGCCTGCATTGGATTCACCAGCTTCTTTCTTCGTCGCCGGCCGTGGGCCGCCGCACTGCTCGGCCTAAGCACAATATTCGTTGCGGGGGCACTGGCAATCGAACTGCGCACTCCCGACGATCCTGCCCGCTCCGTCATTCTCCGGCTCGCCGACGGGCAGGAAGTCACCATCACCGCCCACGTCACCGACGATGGAATCCTGCGCCAGGCAGGTTTCGGCGGCGTCCGGCAGGTGCTGGACGTCGAAACCGAACAGATCTCCTCCGGGGAACAGAAGTTTGCAATCCGTTCCGGCCTCCGCGTCAGCTTCTACGCCAAGCCAGAGACCAGCGAATACCAGGACCAGACCAGCACCATCCCCATGCGCATGTTCCAATACGGGGAACGCCTGCGCTTTCCCGCCAAGCTTCATCCACCGCGCAATTTCCGCAATCCCGGCGCATTTGACTATCGCGGCTACCTTGCCGACAAGGGAATTGTCGTGCTCGGTTCCACCAAGGCCGCAAATGTCGAACTGCTTCCGGGCTTCGAAGGCACGCGCTGGGAACTCTGGCGTACCCGCATCCATCGCAGCATCATCCAGAAAATTCATGCGTTGTGGCCGCCAGCCGAAGCCGCATTGATGGACGCCATGGTCATCGGCGAGGACGCTTTCATCGCTCGCGACACCCGTATGGATTTCCAGCGCTCCGGTACTTACCACCTGCTGGTAGTTTCGGGAATGAATGTGAGCATCCTGGCGTTGGTTGCATTCTGGGTGCTGCGACGGCTGCGCGCTAGTGATCTTGCAGCCAGCGCGCTTACCGTCTTGCTGGCGGTTGGGTACGCCTTTCTCACCGATGTAGGTCCGCCCATCTGGCGGGCCACGCTGATGCTGGTCCTCTATCTGGGTGCGCGGCTGCTCTATCGCGAGAAGTCCATGCTCAATGCCATCGGAGCCGCCGCATTGGGTTTGTTGGTTGCCGACCCTCGAGTCCTGTTCGGAGCAAGTTTTCAGCTTACGTTTCTGGCGGTCTGGATCATCGCCGCCATCGGCGTCCCCATTCTGGAGCGAACCACGCAGCCTTTCTACCGGGGCTTGCGGTATCTGGACTCGCCCAGCTATGACGTATCTCTCGCGCCGCGCGTCGCGCAGTTCCGGCTCGATCTGCGCATGATCGCCGGGCGCCTGGAACGGTTCGTCGGAAGCCACATTCCACTACGGGCCCTGGCGACCGCCATGCGCGTGCTGCTGGCGGGCAGTGAAATCCTGGTCATTTCGGCTCTCATGCAGGTAGGACTCGCCCTGCCCATGGCGTACTACTTTCATCGGGCCACGGTCGTGGGATTGCCCGCGAACGTGGTAGTGGTGCCGGTCACTGGCGTGCTTATGCCCGCGGCGGTTGGAGCCGTTGCGTTGGGATATGTCTCAGCGTGGTTGGCGAAGATTCCCGCACTGGTTGCCGGAGCGGCCCTCGACGTGATCACCGGTACAGTGCGTGGGCTTGGTGCGTTGCGAGTGGCGGATGCGCGCGTGCCCACTCCAGAATTCACCATCGTTCTGCTGGGTATGGCCACGCTGGCCGTTGCCATGATGCTGGCACGCCGCCGCCCCATCCTCGTGGCGGCAGGCCTGGCGGCGCTGGTTGCGAGTGCGCTCTGGATTTGCGCAGTTCCGCCGCGCCCCCAGTTCCGGCTCGGAGTCATGGAAGTGACTGGCATCGACGTTGGGCAGGGCGACTCCACGCTGCTGGTCACACCGCAAGGGCAGGCCATCTTGATCGATGCCGGCGGCCCGGTTGGAGGCCAGCACTCGGACTTCGATATTGGCGAAGAGGTGGTCTCACCTTACCTGTGGGCGCGCGGCATTTCGCGCCTGGATGCGGTGATGCTCACCCACGGCCACTCCGACCACATGGGCGGGATGCCGGCGATCCTGAGTAACTTCCGGCCGCGCGAGCTGTGGATTGGAACCATTCCATCCAGCGCGGCGTTCAGCGACTTGCTGCAACAGGCGCGCCGCCTGGGAGTCACCATAATCCAGCGCGCGGAGGGCGACCAGTTCGATTTCGGGGGAACCTCCGTTCACGTCTTTGCCCCGCCGCGCGATTGGCCGACGGGCGCACCGCCGAAAAATGATGACTCGCTGGTCGTCTCGTTCACCTACAAGGGATCCGGTGTGCTATTGGAAGGCGACGCCGAAAAGCAGGTCGAGCGCCACGTGGCCAGCGAGCAACCGCGAGCCGACCTGCTGAAAATCGCGCACAACGGGAGCACCACTTCGACCTCGCCTGAACTGCTGCTGGCGCTTCACCCCCGGGTGGCCTTCATCTCGGTGGGAGCGCGCAACACCTTCGGACACCCTCGAAGAGAAGTGCTGGCGCGGCTAGCCGAGGCCGGGATTGCGACTTACCGCACTGACCTGGATGGAGCCGTCACCTTCTATCTGGACGGCAATCGGGTTAGCGCTCAGACGGGGGCTCCTCACTGAGGTCGATCTCCGCGGTTTCGTCATCCCCGGGCGCTCGCCGGTATTCCTCAATCATGTGGCGCGCTCGATCGGCATC
>JBGPJK010000296.1:0-5859 GCA_041485425.1 Terriglobia bacterium
CCGCTGAGACCTTACGCACGATTGCCGCCGATCCCAAACATCTGGGCGCGGAAATTGGTTTCTTCGCCGTACTCCACAGTTGGGGGTCGAACTTGCTCCATCACCCGCATTTGCATTGCGTTGTCCCGGGCGGCGGAATCTCGGCCGATGGCAGCCGCTGGATCTCCTGCCGCCCCGGTTTTTTCCTCCCCGTGCGCGTGTTGTCGCGGCTGTTCCGGCGGCTCTTTCTGGAAGATCTTGATAAGGCTTTCCACTCCGGCAAGCTGCAGTTCTTCCACTCGCTGGAGGCACTTCAAAATCCTCAGGAATTCGCTCGTTACCTGGCCCCGGTCCGGAAAGCGGAATGGGTCGTTTACGCCAAGCCGCCTTTTGCTGGACCGCAGCAGGTGCTCGACTATGTCGGCCGCTATACCCATCGTGTAGCCATCTCCAACCATCGCCTCTTGGACATCGAAAATGGCCAAGTCCAATTCCAATGGAAAGACTACCGGGACAACAACCAACAAAAGACCATGACGCTGGATGCCGACGAGTTCATCCGCCGTTTTCTCCTCCACACACTGCCCGATGGATTCCAGCGTATTCGCTATTACGGTCTTCTTGGCAACCGCTACCGGAAACAAAACCTTGCCCGCTGTCGGCAGCTACTGGGTATGGCGTCCCCCGAATCCACAATCCCGAAAGATTATCGCGACCGGTACGAAGAATTGACCGGCTGCTCCTTGCGGCGGTGCCCAGTCTGTCAGCACGGTTGCATGGTTACCATACAGGTACTCCCCGCCCACAGATCCCCGTCGATCCAAAACACTTCATGAGTATGGTCACCCAAGCTACAGATCAACGTCCCACCAATTTGGCTCCGCCCACGCGAAAGGGGAACCCTGTCCACAACATGCCGCCCCACGGATCGGAGGACCCGCTGCATCGGTCGCTGCCTATCCAAATGCTGGAAGCTCCTTCTGTCTGCCGCCCAACCCGGCGGCCTGGCTCTGTTAAGTGGACCTCTTTGGCTCCCCTCAAGGACTCTGCCAACCATTCAATACCCATAGGTGCGAGCATCCTGCCCGCGGTTTAGTCCAATCCATTTTTAGCCCACCGTCGCGGCGGTCGGATTTCGTGCTCTCCCGGAGATGTGTCGCGCCGCGACGCTGGGCTAAAAATGCTCTGCATTATGTTGAGCACGGGATTATGGTGAGTCAGGGACCTCGCGGCGCCGACGAAGAGGCCCTGACGCGGTTTGGTGGCTGAGGACTCTCCATAATCACAGGGTCGCCAGGAACGCCAAGAGGTCGTCAGAAGCCTTGAACCGCGCCGGAGCAGAACCGGCGGGCGTCAGCTTTCCCATCGCATTTTCCATCATCGTAAGGTCCGCTTCGACGTATCCGTGGGTCGTCTCGACACTCTCATGACCGAGCCATTGGGCGATCACCGCCGGGTCGACCCCGGACTGCAGCAAGTGCATCGCTGTGGAGTGTCGAATCACGTGCGGCGAAATCTGCTTGTTAACGAGGCTGGGGCACGCCTTCACCGCGCGCTCAGCGAGCCGGCCCAACAGAAAGGAAACTCCGTGGCGGGAGAGGCGGCGGGCACGCGCGCTAGGAAATGCAAACTCCCCAGATCGGTCTCCGAGCTCTTGAAACCAGGATCGCAGGACCTGTGCTGTTTTGGTCCAAAGGGGGACGGCGCGTTCTTTGCGCCCCTTACCGTGCAATTTCAGCGAGGCCGGCGCATCAAGCAGAATATCACCACGGCAGACCGCGATGATCTCAGAAACGCGGGCGCCGCTGTTGTACAGAGTAAGCAGCAGGGCGTGGTCGCGACGGCCATCCCAATTCGTTTGATCGGTGGCCGATAGGAGTGCATCGATTTCGGGACGTGTGAGGTAGCCGACCAGTTTGCGCTCCGTACGCTTGACCGGAATGGCGAGCACGCGTGAGGCAACGGCAAGGGCTGCTGGTTCCCGCATTTGGACGAATCGGAAGAAAGAACGTACGGCCGCCAGCCGTGCATTTCGTGAGCGGATACAGTTGGCGCGCTGCCGTTCGATATGATCGAGAAAGGCCAGGATGATCGGCGCATCGAGATTCTCGACGCTGAGCGCCGCTGGCTCGACGCCATGGGTCTCATGAACGAATCGCAAGAGCAGGCGAAATGCATCTCTATAGGTGGCAAGAGTTCTGGGGCTGGCATGTTTTTGGTTGAGGAGGAAGTCGACGAAAAAGGCCTGCACCAAGCCGGCTGCGGGTACGGACGGCGTCGTCATAACTCAGTCCTCTGATCCGCGTATGATTCAAAGCGGCTCCCTGCCTTCCTCAGCAACTCCGGCGTGGCAGTCAGATACCAATAAGTGTTCTGGGGCTTTGCATGCCCCAGGTAGACGGACAGTTGCGGCAAAAGCTTATTGACATCCATGCCTTGGCTGTACCAGTTGAGCAGTCGTCGCACAGCGAAGGTGTGACGAAGGCACCGCAAGTTGGGGCCGTGGGAACGGGCCATTCCGTGGATGCCCAGACGGTGGGCAATGTTCAGGAAGGTAGCGCCCACCGTGCTGTAGGCAAGAGGAGCGCCGGACTCAGAGACCAAGAAAGTCTGAGAGAGATTGTCATAACCCAGGCGTTTCCGAGTGGACGCATAGCTGCGCAGTGCGTCGGCAGTGCTGGAATCGACCGGGACCAGTCGAGACTTGCGGAACTTTGTTTCCCGGATCACCAGTCGGGGAGGAGTTGCCTCCATTTCAACATCGGCATCGCGCAAGCGGACCGCTTCTCCTGGGCGGAGACCACAGCTCGCAAGTAAACCGATCAATGTGGCGTAGGTGTGAGGCCGCAAGGATCCGGCCGGTTTGAGCGCGCGCGCTTCCCGCATCAGGGCCGCGATCTGCGCTTCCGAGTAGATATGCGGCGTGGGACGGACACCGCTTGGAATCATTGCAGTCGCGGGGACTTGGATGCCGGGCAGATGAGCGCGCAGGTGTGCCAGAAAACACCGTGCCATGCTTAAGCGCCCCGCCTGGTATTTTGAGCCACCCCGTGAGGACGCCCACTCGACTGCCGCTTGAGCGATGAGTGGTTCGGCCAGCGTGCGCCCTTGGAGAAAAGTCAGGAAGTCGCGAAGCAACCGCCCCTCGACCCGCATTTCAAAACCGAGCGCTCGCCGCAATTCGAGGTAGCGCTCCAGATGATTTTCGAGGTCGGCGCCGGTCATGCCTGACCTCCTGGCCAGGGAAGTGCCACGCGATGAAGCGAATCTTCGTCCAGTTTGGCGTAAATGTTGGTGGTCTCAAGGAGGCGATGGCCGAGCACGTCCGCGACCTGTTTGAATCCGACTCCGCGCCTGACCATTCGTGTTGCAGCCGTGTGCCTAAAGGAATGCGCGCTCAGCCCGCGGATCGAGATTCCAGCGAGTTTGAGATGGCGCTTCGCGATGCAACTCACTGTACTGGGGCCAGTAATCGGGCTGAACGGTGCGCGAGTGCGCAGAAAGAGGAAAGGCTGAGCGTTCTTGGGCCGACCGTTCTGCACGTATTCTGCAAGGGCCTGACCGACGTCACTTGGCAGGGGCAGCTTTCGTTCCCGCGCGGATTTCGGCGAATGGATTCGAACCCCCCCTCTCTCCAATCGACATCGGACAGACGAAGGCGGCCCACTTCCCCGGCCCGCAACGCGAGCCGAACGAGTAGCAGCAAGATAGCGCGATCCCGTTTGCCAACCGGCGACTGCTCGTCACAAGTTGCCAGCGTCCGGTCCACTTCTTCCACAGACAGATGCTTGGGGAGTGACGCCAACTTCCACTGCCGGATCGTCGGGACCGCTCCTACCACTCCGGCCGGAAGTCCGTGATACGTGATCAGAAAACGCAGGAACACCCTCATCGAGGTCGCTGGCGCGGCGCACGTCGAGGGCTTGAGCATGGCCGCTTGCCCACGCACGAAATCAGTGATTGCTTGCGGCGTCACCTTCGTGACATCGAACGGCGCCGCACTGAACACAGCCTTCAGGAATAATGTTGCGTGACGCAAATAATGGGAACGTGTGCCAGGCATCAGGCCAGCAACGTGCTGAAGATGGGAGTTGAAGGCGGCTACCAGGGTGTCGCCTTCAGTGTCGGCAACAGGGGCCGACTCGCCTACACCATGCTGCCTGCGAAGCAGCGCGAGAACCTTTGCCAAACCCCGCCCAGCAGCGCGAAGCTGACCCTTCTGCCTCCTGCCGGTACGGGCTCGGTAACGAGCCAGGATGGTTTCGTCTGTTTCAGCGAGACTCAGTCCATGCTTGCTCAACCATCGGCCAAGCCCATCGGCCACGCGAACGTAGCGCCGGACAGTCTCTGGTGGATACTGCTCCTGGTGGAGGGCGTCGGCGATAGACGGCAAGTACTGCGCCAATGGCCCCGATTGTAATCGGGCAAGTGTGGACCGCTGCTTGAATAAAGATTCGATCAATGCTCTTCTCCTGTCCGGCCCCGAGGCCGGAACGAAAGAGCATACAAAGATGAGCGCGATTATGTTGGGCAGTTCACCACAAACCGCCCGCTCTGTGCGGGTTCGCCGCTTGAACTCAACATAATCCGGAACTCAACATAAGACCCATTATGTTGTGCGCTACATAATGGGTCACTCTTGGTGAGCGCCGAGGGTTTGAGTAGGGTGTCAAGATCAGGGTTCGCCGAGCTGAGCGCGGCATCTCCATACGCCCTGTCCTCTTCAAGGGTCTCTTCCGGTTCCGACCACCGGCCCGAAATGTCGAACCGGTATCCCAATGCAACGCCGCCACCGGACCTGTCGGGCCAAAGCTCGCCTCGCAGACCCACCCAGGTTGTTCCTGCCAGCAACGAGTTCAGCGCCGCCCGCGCACCTGGTGCCAGGCTTGCTTCCAGCAACGGACGATCATTCCTTTCCCAGGCGAGAATCAATTGGTCCAGAACATCTCGAGGCTCCTCGTAGCGGCTGCAATGGATGATTCTCATCGGTATACGGGAACCGGACACATAGATAGGATGTGAGCGAAAGCGACAGGGCCACGGCGCGATCCAGCTCGGGTTGACGGAAAGCGAGATTGGGATTGCCGATTATTTTCCGTAAACCGCGGATGTGCGGCCGGTCTCTTGATCCGGGCGTAGGCGTTTACGCGTGTCACCTTCTTCGGGTCTACTGCCCCGCGATAGATGCCCCATAACCGCCGGCCTTCGTCTCGCAGCTCGGGCCAGTTGCCGTAACCGCAGGAGCCTGAGGCACCGGCAGCCAATATGTGAGGGAGTGTTCAGGTGCGTCTGTAAGTGATTGAAGGATTGGTAGCGAAGGCGTTTGGCGGCATTTCAGTGGGTATCTGATTCTCTAAATCATAGCCCGCTTCGGCGCGTAGAGGCGTGGGATGTCATGGAACGGGTGCGGAGCCTGGGCCTTCAGCGGCCAGAAACTGCTCCAAAGCCGCTTGGAGTTCGGGTATCCGGGAGGACGCAACGTTCCAGACTTCGTCAAGGTCCACTCCGATGTAATCGTGAATCAGGACGTCGCGCATGCCGCAGATCGCCTTCCAATCGAGTGAAGCCAGCGGCCCCGCGCCTCGGCCGAAACCCGCTTGGCCGCCTCGCCGATCACCTCAAGGTTTCGGATGACGGCGTCCTGCAATTCTTCGGACGCCACGAACGTTTCCCTGCCGGACCCGATGAAGCGGGTTATGCGGCGGCAGCGCTCCAGCATGTGGTGAAGGTACAGGCGATCATCCTTCACAGCGGCGTGGCCTCGCGAAGGATACTGTCGCGCACGTACCAATGCAGCGACTTCTCGGTCCCGATGTGGACCTTCATCCCGAGCAACTCCTGGAGGTCTTGAACCAGCCCGGCATGATCCAGCAGACTCCG
>JBGPJK010000297.1:0-5843 GCA_041485425.1 Terriglobia bacterium
AACTGGGCCCGCATGGACTGCAGCTTCGCCCGTGCATTGGCCACATTGCCCGAAGTCGAACCCGCGGTGGCCTGCTCGGTGGCCTGCATCTCGGCGACCCGGTGGCGCAGGCTGGCGATGTTGGCGGCGGCAGCGCGCTCCTGTGCTTCCAATTCCGAGCGGTCGAGAATCGCGATCAGATCTCCCTGCTTCACCGGCGTGCCTTCCTCCACCAGGAGTTTGCTGATGCGGCCCTCGATCTGCGGGCTCACGATCACCTGATTAGAATCTACGGTGCCGATCAGGACCAGATCCTTGGACCGGGGCGTCGAGATGAAGTAGTAGGTAAGCGCGATCGCCGCGACCACGCTGAGGAGAATCAGGAATTTATTGCGGGCGCTCACCTGTGGTCTCCCTGCAGCCCTGGATGCCGGAACAAAGCTGCGGTAATGATGTCCAGTACGGCGGCGCGGCGCTCGGCCACGCGCTCCGGCGACAGCGGATCAGAACCGGTTACGGTTTTCATCAACGGGGCGCTGGTGAAATAAAAGACCACGAGTGCCACCATCGAAGGGATGAAGTGCAGCGGGTCCACCGCACGAAACTCTCCCGAGGCGATCCCGGCTCGAATTACCTGACCCAGCCGCAGGAACAGCGGTTGAAAATACTGCTTGGCGATGCGCTGCAGATGGGGAGACCCGTGGCCGGCGCGCATCATCTCCCGCTGCACCAGATCACGATTGAACTTATGGTCCGCGAGGAAATCGAAATAAGTGCCGACATAGGTGCGAACCTTCTCGCCGGGAGGCAGGTCACGGTCCAGGATCTGCATCATGTGGTCCTTCAGTTGGCTGAAGGCATAGTCGAGGGCCGCGCCGTAGAGGGTCTCCTTGTCTTGGAAGTAGTAGTACAACAGTGCCTTGTTGACCCGGGCAGCGCGGGCAATGGAATCGGTGCGCGCGCCCGCCATACCCTGCTGGGCGAACTCCTGGATGGCCGCCTGCAGGATGGCAGCGCGGCTCTCTTCTGGGCGTCCCCGGGAACCCAGGCGCGATTTGGGGGCAGCCGCTTTCATGGGGATTTCTCGTTAATTAACCAGTTAGTTAGATTATAGACCAGGGGGCCAGGCTGCACAAGTTTCGCTCGCGGCCGGCGGAGAGCAGTCGCGGGGCGGCTGGTCGGTGGGAAAGGTCTTATAATTCAACGACTCGCAATGCTGCCGATCAAAACCATTCTGTGTCCTACGGATTTCAGCCCGGCTTCCATGGCGGGCGTGAAGGCTGCCACCGAATTGGCGGCCCACTTCGGCGCCGAGATCTGCCTGACCTACGTGGTCCCTACCATTCCAGTGCCATCTTCCGACCCGGTTTACGATTTCGAGTTGCCGGAATACGAGGAGGTGTTGCACGCCGACGCGGAGAAAAGGCTGCGCGAGTTGCATGACAAGATGGTCGAAGCCAAGGTTTCGGTGCGCACCATGGTCGGTCACGGGGATGCCGCAGGCGAGATTGTGCTGATCGCCGAGAAGGAACACGTGGACCTGATCGTGATCGCTACGCACGGCTCGACCGGTTTGCGCCACCTGGTGTTCGGATCCGTGGCAGAGAAGGTGGTGCGGTTGGCCCCGTGCCCGGTGCTGACCATCCGGGCGCCTCAGGCGCAAGGCTGACCAAGCTCTGCGCCTGAGCTCCCGCTGCTTCTATTCCTCCACGCGCAGGGCGATGCTCTTCCCCTTTTCCAAGCCGCTCGCGGAGACGTGGTGCAATGAGGTTTCGACGGCGCTGCGGCAGCAGGCGTGGGTCAGCACCCGTACCTGGTTCTGCGCGGATGCGCTCTTCGCCCAGACTGCGGCGGCTCGTGCTATGCCAATGCCGTTTCTCTCCAGGATGTTCGTGACAGGGCCGATTGCACTCGGATCGGAAACCGGGAAGCGCAGATAGTGCCGAGCGGAGTGGCCGGGCACCGCGGTACGAACGGCACCGCCGAAGCTGGCGGAGAATCCGCCCTTGTGGCAGGCGATGTCGACGATGTCGGAGAGCACGGCGCTGGCGCTGGGCAGAGAGCCGGCTCCCTTGCCGGAAAACAACATCTCACCCACGGCGTCGCCGCGGACCAGGACGGCGTTGTTCTCATCGCGGACGCTGGCGAGTTGGTGGGTTGCGGGGAGCAGCACCGGATGGACCTGCAGCGCGACGGATTCGTCCGCCACTTCCGCGCTGGCGATGTGCTTGATCACGTAGCCCAACTCCCGCGCGGCCTGGATGTCATCCGCCGTGATGTGGCGAATGCCCTCGGTTTGCACCGCGTCAACGGCAACGCGAGAATGGAAGGCCAGTTCTGCCAGAATTTTCAGTTTCTGGGCGGCGTCGTGGCCGTCGATGTCGAGGGTCGGGTCGGCTTCGGCGAAACCTTTGGCTTGTGCCTCGGCCAGGGCGACGTCGAACTCCACGCGGTCTTCCATCATGCGCGTGAGCATGTAGTTGCAGGTGCCGTTGAGAATTCCCGTCAGGCGCTGGATCCGATTGCCGACCAGTCCGTTCCGAAGGGCGCGAATGATGGGAATCCCGCCGCAGACGCTGGCTTCAAATCCCAGGCGGACTTTCTGGAGTTCGGCGGCTTTCATCAGGCTGAAGCCGTCGAGAGCGAGCAGAGCCTTGTTGGCGGTGACCACGTGTTTGCCGCGAGCCAGAGAGCGCTGGATGAAAGTGCGGGCCGGTTCGATTCCGCCCACCAGTTCGACAACCATGTCACAACCGTTGTTGAGGACCTCTTCCGGCTGCGTGGTCAGGAGAGCGCGTTCTACCCCGGGCCGGTCTTTGAGGGGATCGCGCACCAGGATCTTGGTGATGCTCAGCTCCACGCCGGCACGCTGGCGAATGAGTGAGCTGTTCTTGCCGACAAGTTCTACCAGGCCGCCACCCACCGTGCCGCAGCCCAGCAATCCGATTTTCAACTTCCTCGCAACCATGGCTGTAACCTTTCGTCGTCATCTGGAGCGCCGCCCGCAATCGAGGGCACCAGCAGGACCTCATCTCCGTTCCGGAAGGCGTAAGCATTCCCGCCCAGGAAACGGACGTCCTCTTCGTTGACGTACACGTTCAGGAACCGGCGGACCTGGCCCGCTTTGTCGCGCAGGTGCGGTTTCAGGTCGGGGAACTGTTGGTCGAGCGCGGTGAACAGTTCCTCCAGGTTGGTGGCCGCGCATGTTGTGCGGCCGGTTCCCGCTGTGTGACGGCGAAGGGCTGTCGGAATTTGGACGGTAATGGTCATCTCAAGCCTCCACGGTAGCGCCGGCGTTTTGCCGGCTTTGGATTGCGGAATCCAATGCGGATTCCAGGTACTTGTCGAACACTGAAATCTTGGGCACGATCGCTTCTTCCGCGGCGTACCGGCCAGCGAGCGCGTCGGTGGTCTTCAAACCGTTTCCCGTAATGCACAACACCGTGGTCTCCTCTGGTGAAATCCGGCCTTGCTTGTAGAGCTTGCGCGCCGTGCCGACGGTAACGCCGCCAGCCGTCTCGGTGAAAATGCCTTCAGTTTCGGCTAAGAGTTGGATGGACTCGACGACTTCGGCGTCTGAGACATCCTCAGCCCAGCCACCGCTGTTCGTGATTGCCTTGATGGCATAGTGACCGTCCGCAGGATTACCAATTGCCAGCGAGCGTGCAATGGTCGCCGGCCTCTGAGGTTCTATATCGGCATTTCCGGCCTTTACTGCAGTCGAAATCGGCGAGCAGCCGGTGGCCTGGGTGCCGAAGAACTTAACTGGCTTGGGATCAACAGCAACGACAACGTCGTGCAATGGGACGGTCACCGTTTCCAGATCCCGCCCCAGCCAAACCGCTTCAGCTTCGCCGGCGCCAAAGTGCTGCTCTACGAATCCCTCGAAGGGCAGGTCGCTATCTATCACGGAGGCACTAAACTTAACCATGTACCGCAATAACATCCCGGAGGGTGACACTTTCATCGGGCCGTTAGGGTGACAGATTCATGTTGCTAGAACAGGGGGAGGAGAGGTCTCCGAATTGATCATAGGCAGCGGTTTGCACTTCCACTTAGCTCGGCGACGACGACCGATCGAACCTAAAAGCCGAACTCCAAGAGCGGAAGTTTCTGCTTCGCCTTGACATGTGGATTGGGAGACGAGTGTGCAATGCTTTGCGCACGGCCGCTGCGGGGTGGGTTACTGCTCCGGTTCGGCGATGTGTTGCCATCGCTCCAATTGCTCCGGGGTGAGTGGCTGGGCAGGCGCCTGGGGTTGGCCGCTCTTCACGGTCACCGTGCTGCCTGCCGAACACGTCACCGCTTGCAATGCTGGATCCAGAGGGGTGATCAGGACGGTACCGGAAATGCAGATGAATTTGGTCACGCCGGGCACGGAGGAGTCCGCGCCAAAATCGGTACCGATCACACCGGCGACGGCGTTCGGAGTACGTAACTGGAATTTGCCGCCGCGAGTGATGGCGGTCACGCGGCAGCGGATTTTGCCGTAGAGCAACTCCAAGAAGGTCTGTTGCGACTGGGCATCGTGTTGCTCGATGATCAGCTCCGAATCCGACCCCAACGAGAGCATGGACTGGTCGTCCAGGGTGACGCGAGCGCGCCCCTTCTTGTCCGTCCGCAGGCGGTCCTCCCAAAGCACTTCGTCGCCCCGGTTGACGGGTTTGCCTTGCAGGCTGGGAATGCCTTTATGGTGCACAACCGTGCTGGGTCGCAGCGCGGTGACAGAGCCGGCGCGTCTGGACGGAGCAGGATTTGGAACCTGCGCGGTTGGTGTGCCCGCCGCGCTCCACAGCAGTAAAAGAGGGCCGATCCAACGAAGCAGTCGGGACATCCGCCATGCTTTTGATTTCGGGAAGTGCGCTGGCTTCGCGAGTCGGCCAGAGAATCTCGCCAGCATTTCCGTTTTGGGCTCCTAAACCGACGGCATTGTACATCGGGCAGCCTTATTTCGGGGCCGCAGGCTGCTCCTGGCCCATGCGCGTGCCGCTACTTCGAGGCTTTTACGGCGATTCCCATGACTTCGTAGCGCGCGCCCCGCAGCAGCTTGCCCGATCCGAGAAATGCGCGGGCGGGATAGGGCTCGTGGAAATAGGTTCGATAGACGGTATTGAAGGTATCGTAGAGGCTGGTATCGGAGCAGAAGACCTGTACGGAAACCAGATCGTCCATGGTCATTCCCGCAGCTGCGACGGTTTTCTTGATTTCATCCATGACCAGCCGGGCTTCTTCTTCCGCGCCGGCCGGCGGCTGGCCAGTCTTGGGATCGAGACCGAGGTGTCCCGCAACGTAAAGCGTGTTGCCCACCAGGACGGCGTCACTGAACGGCAAGGCGCTTGCCCCCGGTGGGCGCTGCATCACAATGTGCTTGCGGTCTGAATCGGCGGCCAGGCAGGTGATGGAGACAAACCAGAGAACTGCGAAGGCGATGGCACGAAGTTTCATGATTGATCCTCAGGCGATGAGCTAAACTGCGCGCCGGGCAGCTTACCAGTTCAGCCGCGGAAGTGGCGAAGGAAATCTTCAACGATGTAGATGCTCCAAGATAATGTCACCCCTTAACTGCAACCAGACTTTGTCACCCTGGAAGGATGGTGACGATGAGTCAGAAACAGTTCCAGCGCGTGAAAGTGATCGATATTGCAGCGGGCGGGCGGCTGAGCGTAGGCGAAGCCGCCCGTCTGCTGCAACTCAGCCAGCGGCAAGTCCAGCGCCTCAAGCGGCGCTACCGCCCCGACTCCTTAGCCTGGGTGCAGCACGGCAATCGCGGACGCTCCATACCTTGGGCGGTTTCGATTCCCCAGAAGCAGTTGATCTTGAACCTGGCCCGCGGCAAGTATCAGGGTTTCAACGATTCTCATCTG
>JBGPJK010000298.1:0-5816 GCA_041485425.1 Terriglobia bacterium
CTGAAACGCAGGCGGAGGCGGGTGACGGCCGGAGCCCTGCTCACGGCGGCGTCTTCGGCAACCGGGGCGGCGTGCAACCAGCGCAGCGGCAGCCTGAATTCAAAATTTCTGGCCAGGGCCAGCTTGAGTTCGTCGCCGGCATCGTCCGACGTGGTCAGAGACTTGTGCTCGCCGATCGCGCTCAGCTTCCAGGCACGGGCCTTGCAGCCTTCCACCTCCACGTCCAAGCGTAGAACGCGTCTGGGATGGCGCCCGTCGGCTCCCCAGGATTCCAGATTGACCACCAGCTCGAATTCCGTCTCGGGAACACCCTCGGAGAAGTCCAACCGGCCATAAACGTTGGCCTCATTGATGCCGGCGTAAACCGAATCCAGAATGAATTGCTTGCCGTGCATGGCGCCGGCACGGCGATCGGCGGTATAAACGGCAGCGCCCATCCACTCGAAGTAGCGCACCATATCGCCGTTGACGTGGGGATGAATATAGGCGGTCTGGGGCAGGAACGAGGGCCGCGCCACGCCACGCAGGATGGGTTGCGCCAGGTAGTCCGGTGGGCTCGCTCCCAGCGCCTGGTAAACATTGGAGAGGTGCTTGCGGTAGAGTTCGTCGAATTCGCGGTCGTTGGCGGAGTGATGTTCCGGCCCGTACCACCAGTTCCAGTCGCTGCCTTCGGCGATCAGTAGCTCTTCAAACGCCAGCTTGCGCTGGGCCTCGCTCGCCTGTGGCTCCTTCTCGCTGTAAAAGTTGCGGGCGTGGTAGAGGTAATCCCAGGCCCGGTTGTCCTCCGGCGCACCGATCCAGACGTTGAAGTTGGCGTGGATCCAGGAGCCGGGGACCAGGGAGGTCAGCGGCGCAAACTTGGTGTGCCGCGCAATAGCTTCCGAAACGGTCACGGCCTCCACGTCCGGCTCACGTTGCAGGGTTTGGTAGAAGCGACGCAGAAATTCCCGGCCCGACTGCCAGTAATATTCCCAGGCATTTTCACCGTCGAGGATGATCGGCACAACCGCGTCGGAGCCTTGATCCAGAACGGGACGCGCCGCGTCCCTGATCCTGTTCATCAGATGCTGCGCAGCCTGATCGGCCGGCATGCCGGAATACACGAAGCCCACCAGGTCCGAGATGGTGTGGTCGCGGAAGACTATGTGCATCTCGGTGGCGCCCTGTTCGTAGCGGTAGATGGTGTAGAGCTTTTCGGCCAGAGTAGGCTCGAGGTGGCCGTAGCCATCGCGGGAAAAGAAAACGCCAAGCGTGCGGCCCAGCACGCCTTCGTCGGTGGCCATCCATTTCACCCCGAGCTGGTGCGCGATGCCGAGCACTGCCTCGGAGACGCTGCCCTCCGAGGGCCAGACTCCCTGCGGGCGGATGCCAAATACCTTCTGGTGCAAATCCAGGCCGCGTTCTAATTGCTCGCGACCGTCTTCCGGATGCTGAAAGCGGTTCTGCGGCAGAGGCAGGCCCGGAGTGGAGACTCCTCCCATGTTGGTGTCGCACACCAGCGGCAGAATGGGATGGTAGAACGGCGAAGTGGAGATCTCGACGCTTCCGCGCTGCGCCGCCTCGGCATGGGCGGGCAGCACTTTGGCGAGCAATTCGCGTTCCCGGGCGATCACGAAGCGCTGGTCGTCCAATGAGTAATTGTGGCCTTTCCCGACCAGCGCAGCTACCTCCGGATCCTCCAGGAAGAACTCGTCAAACCATGCAATCTGCGAGAGCACCTGCAGATCGGTGAAGTCCTGGGGCTGGAAATACTTGTCCGCGCGCTCGGGCTTGTCGCCCGTGCTGCGAAACCGCTCCCACAGTTCGCGATAACGCGGGTAGCGGCCAATCAGGTTCACCGGATTGGCTTGAAACAGGTATTGCAGGGCAAAGCGGCGCTCTTCCGGAGTCAGATCCCTGGCTGGCTTGGCCGCAACCTGCAGGAATGGGTCCTGGACCGTTCCGGCAACGTAGTCCTGGATTTGGGTAATCAGCGAAGGAACCAGGTTGAAGGTCTGGTGAACCTCGGGAAACTCGTCCAGCAACCTTACCATGCCGTAATAGTCCTTGAGCGCATGGAGGCGGACCCAGGGCAGACGATACTCGCCAGTGACTAAGTCCTTATAAAAAGGTTGATGCTGGTGCCAGAGGACGATGACGCGAAGGACCGGCATGGGCGTGGCGCCCTGATCAAATCATGGGCGCGAATACGAAGTCTAGCATCTCAGGGCAAGTCTGCAGTTGCGGTGGTGAAAACTTTGGGGGCCGACCTTTCGTGGAACAGATCAGAACGGTTTATCATGATGCGAGAAGAAGCAACTAGCAATCAGCACTCAGTCACGCGCGTCTTCTTATGGAGCGTTCGCACTTGACTGGCTGAATGCTGAGTGCTGACTGCTGCTTTTATGGATTTCGACCAGATCGAAACCTTCCTCGAAGTCGCGCGACTGTCGAGCTTCTCCCGGGCGGCGGAGAAACGCTTCCGCACCCAGCCGGCGATCTCGTCGCAGATCCGCGCTCTCGAAGAGGAAGTCGGCGCCAAGTTGCTCGACCGCTCCGGCGGCAAGGTCTCGCTCACCGCCTCGGGCAAGCTTTTCCAGAAATATGCCGAGGAAATGCTGCAATTGCGCAAAGCCATGCTGACGGCGATCGCTGAAACCGAGCGCGTACCACGGGGCGAGATCATTGTCGGCGCCAATGAAGGCACCTGCCTGCACATCCTGCCCGAGGTGTTCGCGGAGTTCAAGAAGCAGTATCCCGACGTGGCGGTCAATATCAAGCGCTCGGATTACGCCAAGATTCTGGAGTCGGTCATCGACAATTCTGTCGACTTCGGCGTGGTTTCCCTGCCCGTCACCGACAATCGGCTGACCGTGGTTCTCATCCATCGCGACGAACTGGTGATCATCGCGCCGCCGCACCATCCGCTGGCCAGGATGAAGACGGCAACATTGGCCGAGGCGGCCAAGTTTCCGCTGGTCGTCCCCAAGCTCGGGCACACCCGCGATGCCTTGGAGAATCTCTTCCACGAGCGCAAGCTCAAGCCGCATTACGCCATGGAACTCGACTCCAGCGAACTGCTGAAGCGCTTCGTGGCGGCCGACGTGGGTGTAGGATTCATCGCCCGCTCCCATGCGTCCGAGGATGTCCGCGCCAACGTGCTGGCCGCGATTCCCATGTCGGATGCGCAGATTCGCCGCGATCTCGCCCTGGTCTTTCGCAAGGACAAGGCGCTCAGCCGCGCTGCCCTGGCGTTTATCGATACCACCGTAAAGATCAAGACGGTGGATGCGGTCGTGCTCGGAAATCGCTGACTCACCTCAGCCGTAATCGATTTTTGCGGTAAAATTCCGGCACGTGAATCCCCGGGAAAATCATCTTGGCCTCCTACCCGCATTTCTTGTCTTATCCATCACCCTGCTCCCGGCCCAAACTCGCAAACTCTCTCCCAAGGAACTGCCGCCCTCGGCCTTTAAGCTCATCTCCATCAAGGTCACGGGCACGAAACGCTACACCCAACCGGAGATCGTGGCCGCCACTGACCTGGAACTCGGCCAGACCGTCAGCGAAGCAGACTTCAGGGTGGTCAGCCAGCATCTGGGCGATACTGGGGCCTTCAGCGACGTCGTTTACAGCTTCCAGTACTCCAGCGAGGGCACCAAGCTCGAGCTGCAGCTTACCGACAGCGAGCAACTGGTGCCCGCCCGTTTCGACAATTTTGTCTGGTTCTCAGACCAGGAATTGCAGGGGCAACTGCACACCCGCGTCCCACTGTTTCAGGGCCAATTACCTGTCGCCGGCAACCTTGCCGATCAAGTCTCCGATGCCTTGCAGGCCCTGTTGATCGAGCGCAAGGTCAATGGCCGCGCCGACTACCTGCGGGTCGCCCATGGGGATTCGATCGAAGCCATCAACTTCAGTGCGAGCGGGCCCAACATCCGCATTCGCAATGTGGAGTTTACCGGCGCTGCGCCCGCTGAACTGCCTCTGCTGGGAGCCGCCGCTAAGAAAATCCAGGGTGCGGACTACCTGCGCTCCGGGCTCCGCGTCCACGATGATAAGGATTTCCTGCCGATTTATCGCGAGCGCGGCTATCTAAAGGCGGCGTTTGGCGATGCTCAAGCCAAGATCGTGCAGGACGGCCCGCAGGATACCATCGTGGACGTGACTGTCCCTGTCGATCCGGGGAGCCAGTACAAGCTAAGCGAACTTCAGCTATCCGGGGCCCAGGCCTTCCCGGCTGCCAAACTCCGGGAACTGATCCACCTGCAACCCGGTCAGACCGCAAACGCGGTTCAGCTTGAGCGTGACATCGAGGCCATGAAGGGGCTGTACGGCTCCCTCGGGTACCTCGCGGCCTCCGTCGCAGCGACGCCGGAAATGGACGACGCGCAGAGCACGGTGAAATACCGGCTGTCATTCCAGGAGGGCGACATCTACAAGATGGGAGAGCTGGAAATCCAGGGTCTCGACAGCCGCAGCACCTCTCGCCTGGAGGGAGATTGGAAGCTGCGCGGCGGTGACGCCTATGACTCCAGCTATCCCGGGCGCTTTGTGGAAGAGTCGCTGAAGGAACTCTCGCTCATGGGGGGGTGGGACGTACGCGTCCACCAGTCGCTGAATGAAAAGGACAAGACGGTGGACGTGACCCTGCGCTTCGATCCCAAGCCAGCCAAGTAAGACCCGATCTAGAGGGATGGATCAGACTGCCCTCGACCAAAAAAGCCTGTAACCTTGCGCCGCGGGAGGCATCTTTTGTGTAAGAGGGACCCTAAACTGCATCCAATGGGGAGTGGCTTACCAATTACCAAGGAGAAAGTATTGATGAGATCTGGTTTTCAGAAGTTGGGTATTGCACTGGCGGCGCTGTTGCTGGGCGCCGGCTTGACCGTCTCTTACGCGTTTGCGGGCAGCAAGGCACAGACCTTTACCGGTGAGGTCAGCGATGCCGCCTGTGGCGCCAAACACATGATGCCGGAAGATGCCGCCGCCTGCACCCGGGCTTGCGTCGGCAAAGGCTCGAAGTACGTCCTGATCGTCGGCGACAAGGTGTACACCCTCGAGAGCCAGGATAAGGCCGCTCTCGACGAACTGAACAAACTGGCGGGCCAGCAGGCCAGGGTAACCGGCCAAGCCAACGGCGCCACCATCAACGTGACCTCGGTGGCTCCAGGCAAGTAAGTTACTCCCCCAGAGCAAGCCCGGGTCCTCCCCCAAAGTAAATTCCGGGCTGATCGAGTCGGGAACTGATTTTCGGGTTTCCGTCTCGTTTTTTTTGGCCTGACCCCCAATTTTCATATTGCTGTCACAATTCACTATGTTAGATTCTGATTTCACATCAGAACGCGAGCGGAGGAAACGAATTGGGCAAGGACATGGTCCCCAAGCGAATTTTTTTTACCAAGGGGGTCGGCAAACATCGCGAACGTCTTACTTCGTTCGAGCTGGCGCTGCGGGATGCCGGTATCGCCGCGCAAAATTTGGTTCGGGTGTCATCCATTTTTCCGCCGCAGTGCAAGCTGATCGCGCGTTCCCAGGGACTGAAATATCTCCATCCCGGGGAAGTCGTCTTTGCCGTGGTGGCCGAGAATTCCACCCACGAACCCCACCGCCTGCTGGCCGCCAGCATTGGCGTGGCAATCCCGGCCGACCGCAATACCTACGGCTACCTCAGCGAGCACCACTCGTTTGGTGAGACGGAAGACGCGGCGGGAGACTATGCCGAGGAACTGGCGGCCGAGATGCTGGCTACAACCCTGAACGTGGAGTTCGACCCCGACCGCTCCTGGGATGAAAAGAAAGAGATTTACCGCATCTCCAACAAGATCGTGCGTACC
>JBGPJK010000299.1:0-5800 GCA_041485425.1 Terriglobia bacterium
ATCACCAAAACCGAACTGGTGCTCGGACTCAATGCCGCCGGTGCGATCAAGGCGGTGCTGACCGGGGTGGTAATCACCGTGATTGGCTCGCTGCTGGCGGGAGTGAGCACGCTGTTCAACCCGTTTACGGCATTCGGCCTGCTGCTCATGATCCTGCTGACCTCGTTGGCTTTCAATACCATGATGTTCCTGCTGATGGTGCGAATTGAGGATCCACTGGTGCCGCGTGCCATGTTCGGAATCCTGAACACCCTGCTGTTCTTCCCCAGCGGCGCCATCTACCCGGTGCAGGCGTTTCCTTCCTGGCTGCGCGCCATCGCCAAAGCCGACCCCTTCACCTACGCCGTGCACGGCTTCAAATCACTGCTGCTGAAGGAAACCGGCCTGGCAGCTATCTGGCCCGACATGCTGTACCTGACGCTGTTCGCAGTCATCACGCTGAGCATAGCCACACCCCTCTTCAAGCGGACGCTGTAGAGGAAGATTGGGTAATTGTGTAATCGGGCAATTTTGTAATTTGAATGCGCTTGGAAGCCTGGGCATTACAGACACTTTGTTGAAATTACCAAATTACCCGATTACAAAATTACCCAATTTCTCCAATCTGATCCATTATGCTTAGGGAAGTCATGACCCTGATGGATGCCCGGCAGTACGATGTAGCGCGAGACCGGCGCCGCCGCCGCTGGATCACCCTGGCCATCGTTCTCGGCTTGTTCGCTGCCTGGCTGGCTTATCATTATCGCAACTACCCGGAACGGCATACCGTGGGCAATTTTTTTGCCGGGCTGCAAAAGCAGGATTACGAAGCCGCCTATGCGGTGTGGTTCCACGATCCCGACTGGAAACAGCACACGGATCAGTATTCCAAGTATCCCTTCAATGATTTCTATCGCGACTGGGGCCCCGGCGGAGAGTGGGGTCTGGTCAAGACCTACTCGGTGGATTGTTCCTTGAGTCCGGGCGGAGGAAGCGGCGTGATTGTCCAGGTCACGGTGAACAGCCGCGCCGAGCACGCCTACCTGTGGGTGGAAAAATCTAACCGCACGATGTCCTTCTCCCCGAACGAAATCCAGTGCGGAAACTGGCTGGCCTTCCTGACAGAGTAGAAGCTATCAGGTCTCTCATAAAGGGCCGTTCAGGATCGGTGGTGAAAACGCTGTTTACGGCAATTGTTTTTTCGCTGGACAATAAGCGGTTCCAATGTGGACTAACCAACCGATCTACTTTGTAGTCTTGATCGTCGCGGCACTGATCTGGATCAAGTTTGGCTTCTACCCGATCCTGGTCATTGCAGCAGCGCTCGTTGTTCTGTGGTTGTGGTCGCGTTTGAGACGCCCGCGAGCATGGAAAGGTAACGGATACGCGGTAAGAGTCCAGCAGGGATTCAGAGAGGAAGCTTGGGTCCATTACGAAGAAGCTGGGCGAACCCTGTTTTTTCGTGCGGACTGGTGTGGGGCCAAGGAAAACCTAGAGCTATCGGTACAGATAGACGAAAAAGTGTATTTTCCTCCTGACTACGAGAATGCATTGTCCGAACCACGCATCGCGGAGATTCAGAAACGGGTATCCGAAGGACTCGAACATTTGAAGATTCGTCATGCTTTTACGCGAATGGGCTGGAGAATCGGAACATAGCTGGCAAAAAGCCCCATTTCACCAGCAACGCTCGGTGGCTTTTTTATGAGGCGAGTTCTGGCCGGCGATTAGGCTCTTACCGCGCAGTGTTCCAGCGTCTTGTGTAGCGACGCCTCATCGGCCACGTTGAAGCAAGCCTTGGAGCGGTCGATCTGGCGCATCAGTCCGCACAACACCTTGCCCGGACCAATCTCCACGAAAACCTGCACCCCTTCAGCCAGCAACAGGTGCATCGACTGATACCACTTCACTGAGCCGGTCACCTGCCGGATCAGCGCATCGCGGCTGCGCTCGGCCGTGTTGAGCAGCGCCGCATCCACGTTGCAGGCGACATCCACCGCGGGCTTTTGAAAACTCAGCCCCTGCAGGTCGGCCGCCAGGCGCTCCTGCGCCGGCTTCATTAAAGAACAATGAAACGGCGCGCTCACCGGAAGCACTTTGGCGCGCTTGGCGCCGCGCTCGTCGGCCAGTTTGGCGGCGCGTTCCACCGCGCCGGCATGGCCCGAGATCACGATCTGTTCCGGCGAGTTGATGTTGGCAGGCTGGCACACCTCCCCTTCCGCCGCATCGCTACACGCTGCGCTCACCAGGTCCAAATCCATCCCGAGAATCGCCGCCATGGCACCCACGCCCACGGGCACGGCCTCCTGCATGTACTGGCCACGGTGGCGAACCGTGCGGACTGCGTCGGCAAAGCTGATCGTGCCCGCCGCCACGTGCGCCGAATATTCTCCCAGGCTGTGCCCTGCGACGAATTCCGGCTTCACGCCCTTCGCGTCCAGCACCCGCCACGCCGCGATGGAAGCCGTCAGGATAGCGGGCTGCGTGATCTCGGTCATCCGCAGTTTTTCTTCCGGCCCCTCAAAGCAAATCTGCGAGAGCTTGTAGCCGAGCGCCTCGTCAGCTTCCTCAAAAGTCTGGCGGGCGATGGGATGATGCTCCGCCAGTTCCTTGCCCATACCCACGGCCTGCGATCCTTGGCCGGGAAAAAGAAAAGCGATAGTGTGGTTTTCTATCATGAGTAATGCAAAATGCTTGCTGTAGAGACGCAGCTTGCTGCGTCTCGCCTAAGCCTGGGTACTCAGCACTGCCGCCGCGCGAATCCCGGCCAGCTCTTTCTCAATCGCGTCGTTGATCCGGTGTTCAGCAAATTCCGCCGCCACCCGGATCGCGTTCTTGATCGCGTTGGCGTTCGACGACCCGTGGGTGATGAAGCACACGCCTTTCACCCCGAGCAGCGGCGCTCCGCCGTACTCCGTGTGGTCGAGGCGCTTCTTGAAGTCGGCAAACGCGCTACGCGAGAGCAGATATCCCACCTGCCGTGTGATGGTCGCCTTTAACGTCTCTTTCAGCGTGGCGCGCACCAGGTTCGCCACACCCTCGGAGGTCTTCAGCGCCACATTGCCCACGAATCCATCAGCCACGATCACGTCCACCTGGCCGCTATACAAGTCACGTCCTTCCACGTTGCCCACAAAATTTAGCGGGAGCTGCTTCAGGAGGTGAAAAGCTTCGCGAGTCAGTTCGTTGCCCTTGGTTTCTTCTTCGCCGATGGACAGCAATCCCACCCGCGGCCGCTGCGTGCCAAACATGCTGCGAAAATAGATCTCGCCCATCACCGCGAATTGCGCCAGGTTCTGCGGCTTGCAGTCCACGTTGGCGCCCACATCGAGCAGGGAAGCCGCCGTTCCAATCGCGGTCGGAAAGACGGCGGCCAGTGCGGGCCGGTCCACGCCGGGAATCGCCCCAAGCACCATTTTGGCCGTGGCCATGGCGGCGCCGGTGTTGCCGGCGGTCACAAAGCCGGCGGCGTGGCCATCGCGCACCAGCCGAACCCCAACTCGCAGAGACGAATCGCGCTTGGCGCGTACCGCCTGCACCGCCTTGTCATCCATGGTGATGACTTCGCTGGCGTGCACGATGTCGATGGGCAGCCCGGCTGCGGCAGGATAGCGGGTCAACTCCGCCCGGATCGCGGGCTCGGGGCCCACCAGGAGGACGCGCACGCCGTAGTGCCGCGCCGCCTGGATCGCGCCTTCGATCTCAGGTTTGGGCGCGCGGTCCGAACCCATTGCGTCCAGCGCTATGACGCTTGGCATGGAGTGATGGTGCTAGCTGGCTTCCTTGACGTCCAGAACTTCCCGGCCTTTATAGTACCCGCATTTGGGGCAGGCACGATGCGGCATTTTGCGTTCGTGGCAGTTCGGGCATTCGGAGAGCGAGTGGCTTTTCAAAGCATCATGGGCGCGCCGGCTGCCGGTACGTGCTTTGGAGTGCCGCCGTTTTGGATTTGGCATGAAGATCCCTCTTTGTGGCCCAGCCGTTTCGGCCGCAGCCTGAATTGCAATCAGTGACAACCCGCTCTCAGAATCCTGGTTATCATTCCGAGCAGAGCGAGGAATCCCTATTCCCGCCACCGACCGCGGCCGCTATAGGGATGCTTCGCTTCGCTCAGCATGACAAAATGCGATGGCTGATGGCTCACAGCCATCAGTGTTCCAACTTGTTACGAATGTCTTTCAGCGCCGACCAGCGCGGATCTTCCACCGGTTCCGCGCACGAGCATTGCTCTGCGTTCAAGTTCTTGCCGCAGTGCGGGCAAAGACCCTTGCAGTCCTCGCGGCAGATCGCTTTCAGGGGTAGCGCCAGCAGCACCTGCTCGCGCAGCGCGTCTTCCAGCAACAGCCCCTCGCCCTGATAGTACCCGATCTCCGCATCGGCTGCGGTCACCGAAAGCTCTTCCTGCCCGGCGTCCGCCCCCAGCGGTCGGTAGAGCAGATCGAACTCGCGCTTCACGTCATGGAGCACCGGTTCCAGGCAGCGCGCGCACGGCATTTCAAGCCTGGTGGCCAGGTTCCCGGCAACCCTGATGTCCTTTATTTTCTCACGCTTCCCGTGATGCTCCTCGACCAGTTGCGCCCGCCCGGCGGTATGCAGCGGAGTGCGCTGGGTAAAATCCGGCCCCAGATCGATCGCACCCGGACCAAACTCCTGGTCCCAATCTACGGGATGGAGTTCCAACTTATGAATTTCGATGAACATCGGGATTCTCCGCGCCCCCACCCGATACCGCGAAGGCCGCGGAAGCACGCTCAGAAGCGCAAGTTCTCAGGGAGCAAAGGTTAAGTATAAAGGGGGGTGCGGAAAGGGGTCAAGGAACAGGGGTGGTGGAAAGTGGGTCAGTTTGGGTTTCTGATCGCGGGCTGGTCACGACCCGCACTTGCACTGGGCTTCCGCCGTGCCTAGTAAAATGCTAGACTATCCCTAGGGTATCCCTATGGCTACTCTCTACGTCGAGAATGTCCCCGACGACCTCTACAAAGCCTTGCGCGAGCGTGCCCGCCAGCACCGCAGGTCCATCGCCGCCGAGGTGCTGACGCTGCTGGAGGAGAACATTCCTACCGCCGAGGAGTTGGCCAAGCGGCGCCGCTTTTATGACGAAATGAAGAAACTGCGGTCCCGCAAGTCGCCCGGACGCGGTCCGTTTCCTTCCACCGAAGAAATGATCCGCGAGGATCGCGAACGGTGACCGAACTCGTCCTCGACGCCAGCGTTGCGGCGAAGTGGGCCGTGCCCGGCATCCTGGAGCCGCTTGCAGAACAGGCGGACGACCTGCTGCGACAGTACACTCATGGCCAGCTTCAGTTGCTCGTCCCGGACCTTTTCTGGAGCGAAATCGCGAATGCTCTCTGGAAAGCGGTGTGCAGGGGCAGGATCTCCGCTGCAACTGCCGACGAGGCACTCGCCAAGATGATCGCCCGGGACTTTCCCACCGTCTCCAGCCGGGATGTGTTGGACCGGGCGCTCACGATTGCGGTGCAATTCGATCGCTCGGTGTACGACAGCGTTTACGTTGCGCTCGCGGTCGCCAGAAAAACTCACCTGATCACTGCTGACGAACGCCTGGCGAACGCCTTGGCTGCGCGGCTACCGGTGAAATGGTTGGGCGCCTTCTAAAGCTAGGCCTGTATGGGCAACGCTCTAATCCGCCTCTTCGTCGCCGCATAAATCGCGTTGCACAGCGCCGGCGCCAGCGGAGGCACAGGCGGCTCCCCCGCCCCGGTAGGCGCTTCCGTGCTCGGCACAAAATAAGCCTCGACCACCGGCGCCTCGTTGATCCGAATGGGCGCATAGTCATCAACATTCCCCTGCACCACGCGGC
>JBGPJK010000300.1:0-5799 GCA_041485425.1 Terriglobia bacterium
CGAACTTCATGTGGCAGGCGCTGCGGGGAGAAGATCTTACGGTGTATGGCGACGGCAGCCAGACGCGCAGCTTCTGCTATGTGAGCGATGAAGTCGAGGGCTTCATTCGCTTGTCGAAGTCGTCGGAACATCTGCCCGTCAACATCGGCAATCCTGTTGAGTTCACTATCCTGGAGTGTGCCCGCCACGTGCTGGCGGTGACCGGATCGAAGAGCCAGATCAAGTACGAACCGCTGCCCCAGGACGACCCCAGGCAGCGGCGGCCGGACATCACCAAGGCGAGGACTCTGCTGGGCTGGGAGCCGAAGATCGACCTGGAGACCGGCCTGCGCCTGTCGCTCGATTACTTCCGCAAAGCGGTGCTGGCGGAAACCCATGCCTGAGGCAGGCTCGATCGCGTAGAGAGTTTGGCCCTAGCGGATCCAGGGTTCGACGAGCGAGTTCAGTTCAGGAGGCTGGGATACGAGCGCAATCAGTTGCTGAACCTGTTCCCGCTCTTCGGCCGTCTTCGGGCTGAACGAGACTCCCATGCCGAAACCCCGATGCACCGCCTGCACGCTTCCCTGAATGCGCAACTTCATGTCTCGGGTCCGCACCACGATTTGCACCGCCGTCCCGGAGGGAAAGGGCTCGGTGGTCTCCACGTAACAACCGCCCGTGCCGATGTCGCTCAAGCTGCAGCGCGTCGGGACGGTGCTTCCTAAAAGGTAGACTTCGGCTCCCAGCCGGCAAGCGTGCCGCGACAGGCCCCGGCGATCGGACGACGACACCGAGAGCAAGCCCAGCCCGGCCAGGGGATGGGTGGACGTGGGTTGCGCAGCCGGCGGATTCTGTCCTGCATCCGGCTGCCTCGATAGGTTCGCCTGTAGCCACTGGTTCAGCAGACGCCGTGAAGTCTGGGGCACATCGGCAAAACGGATGCCGACCCGTCCGGAAGAATCCTGCCACATCACTTCACCAGAAAGCCGGACCGTGGAGACGTGTCCCGGCAAGGAGAACTGAAAATAGACTTTGCAACTGGGAGGCAACCTGCCTTCGGCTTGAACCCCCATTCCCGACTCGCTCAATTCCACCACGGTGGCCGAAGCATCCTCAGTCGTGGCATAGGCGAGAGCGGCTTTGGTGTACAGGGAAATTCGCCGGTTGCGCCGCCGTTCCCGCCGCATCAGGGCACGCGCCGCGCGCAAGCTGGTACCGGCACGCTCCAGCGAAATCGGCTTGTACAGAACGAAGTTGGCGCCCCTGGCGAATACATCACGCACCTGGTTACGGCCATCGACCATGGCGATGACAAGAGTGGTCTTGTTGGCGCGCGTCTTGCGGGCGTTCACCATCAGTTCGACCGCCGCTGGCTCATCCTGGCAATCGACCAGAAGGGCGTCAAAAGCCTGCTTGCCCAACCGCGCCAGAGCCGCGGACGGATCCTCGTAGTGCTCCACCGCAATGCCCAACTCGCCAAGAATCCGGCTGAGCATCTGCGCGGCTTTCGCATCCGCGCACACCACGAGGGATGTGAGCACCATGGTACTCCGCATGTTATGGGTCCGGCCGGAATCGCGACAAGTTACCGCAGTCATTCCGGGGAATTTGCCGGAAGACGCGAAAGTGACTTTCGTCATCTGGAGGTCGAGCCAAGAACCCGCTATGTTTCTAGTTGTTTCCCGTGCGCTGGTAACCCAGGGTCGTGCGGATCTTTGCTTTCCGCCGGAAGGACAGAGGTATGTCGGCAAGAGCGGGCAATTGGCTCATGGCGTTCGGTGGGGTGGTGATTTTGATTTCGCTGTGTTTTGTCCCCGCCATCGTAGGCGACCGCACGGACACAAGCCTGTTGGGCGCAGGTGCAAGCCTGTTCTCGTTCGGTGCTCTCGCGGTGGCCGCAGGTACTTACCTGAAGGCCAAACTTCTGCAGCCGGCCACGGCGGAGATCGCACCCCCCGCACGGCGGCCTCGCGGCGGATGTGATTTGTGCAAGGGGGAGGCGCCGGTCATCCAGTGCAAGGTCCACCAACTCCATCTTTGCCCGACTTGCCTGGCGGAGCATTACGATTTCCGCTCCTGCGCGTACGTCCCCAGCACCCGCGGTAAGGTCGGCAAGACCCTGGCCCGGGCGCATGGCGCCTGATGCCGCTTGTCACCAAGGTCTTTCCTCTTCTCGAATGCCAAAGTGACCAGAGTTACCCCACCCGATTACGTTACGTAAGTCCAGGGGTGTGGCCTTGTACTTCGGTGCTTTGACGCTCCCCAACTACGTCCATACGATGATCGATAGCGCGATGGCCCGGAGCATATTCTGTGCGGGCCTCCACCTCCCTCTGATCTGCGGTCAGGACGCCAGGCTCAATCCCGAGATGGCGGTTGCAGTGGAGGTCTTATGACCCCTGGGCACGACATGCACCGCGAGCCAGCCTCTCCCAAGAAAGGGCACATGCTTCCCAGCAAGTCACGCGGCTTTACTTTGATCGAGGCGCTTATCGCCCTGAGCATCATCCTGATCATGAGCGCGGTTTCTTACCTCAGCCTGGGGCCGGCGTGGCGAGAGGCACGCCTGAACGCCGCCTACAACGGCACCCTGATGACGATGAGGCAGGCGCGGCAATTGGCCGTCGACACCCGCAAAACCTATCTGCTGACCTTTAATCCGGCTGGAACCCCCGCCGGCACCTACATGATCCGGACCAACCGCATGGACGCGGGCGCGGTCGGTCCGGTCGTGAATCAGATGACCCTCCCCCCCGATATTCAGTTCTTGAACCTACCCGGGATCCCGAACACGGTCGCGGGCACGCCGGACGGCCTGGGGACTGGGAGCAAGGCATACCAGTTCGACGTCGGGGTGGCCGCCGGGGTTCCCGACCGGGTTTACTTTTTCCCCGACGGGTCAGCCCGCGACCTCAACAACAACATCAACAACGGCGTGATCTACCTGGCACGTCCCAATGACCTGTACAGTTCGCGGGCAATCACGCTGATTGGAGCCGCCGGCCGCATCCGCGGGTGGCGTTTGTACAGCGGGAAAACCGCCGGCATTCCTCACTGGAGTCAGCAATGATGATGAGTGGACAAATTCGCTCCGGGCTGACCCGGCGCAAGGCGCAACGTGGCTTCAGTCTAATCGAAGTGTTGATTTCGATCGTGGTGCTGACCGTCGGCATGGTGAGCATGCTGGCCATGTTTTCCGTGGCCCTGGCCTCCACCAACTCGGCGCAGGAAGACATGCTCGCCAAGCAGGAAGCGGCGGAAACGCTGGAGAGCATCTTCACCGCGCGCAACACTTCGCAGATCACCTGGGACCAGATCCAGAACAAGGCCAACGGCGGTATCTTCCTGGACGGCGCGCAACCTGTCCTGGACCCGGGACCTGACGGACTGGACGGAACGGCCGACGACACCAATGCCAACCCCTCCTGCCCCGGACCTTCGCAGTGCCTGGTGCTGCCGGGAGCGGACGGGGTGATGGGCACCGCCGATGACGTGCTGCTGCCGCTCAATAACTACCAGCGCACCATCGCGATCGCCAACGTGGGCGCTCCCGGTGGCGGGATTGACTCGAGCTTGCGGCAACTCACCGTGACCGTGACCTACACCACCACCCAGTTCAAAGCGACGCAGAAAAGCTACATCATCGGAGCCTACATTTCCCAGTTTCGCTAGAGGGACCAATTATGAGGCGTAGTGGCAAAACCAAAACTCGCGGCTTCACCCTGGTGGAACTGCTGATCTCCATGGCCATAGGCGTGATCATACTGACCGCGGCGGTGAGCCTGTTCAGCAAGGCGGTGGGCGCCAGTTTTTTGGTAACGCAGCGGGCCGAAATGCAGCAGGACGGACGGGCCGCGCTTGACATGATGGCCAAGGACATCAGTCTGGCCGGAGCGGGAATCACTTCCGGCGGAGTGCAATTGCCGGACGGAGGCGGAGCCACGGGGTCCAAGTTCGGTTGTGACCAGACCCTCTGTTACACCACCAATAACACTTATCCGATCAATAACCACCTCTACGGGGTGATCCCGAACCCTGGGGCTGGCTTGAAAGTGATGACGGCCGGAGGTGTGCTGAGTCCAGCCACGGACGTGCTTACGGTCGCGTATACGGACAACACGTATCCGCTGAATCAGTACAGCGTGGCGCTCAACGCGGCGGGCAGCCAGGCGACGTTTACCGTCCCTGTTCCCGCACCCAACCCGCTGCCGGTGCCATGGCCGCCACCCGCGATCAATGACCCTGCGGTGGGGTTGAAAGCGGGCGACCTGGTCCTGTTTTCCAATAGCGTCGGACAGGCCGTCGGCGAGGTCACCACAGTCGGCGCCGGGGGCGTTGTCACCTTCGCCAATGCCGATCCGCTGACAATCAACCAAAGCGCGGCGGCCGCCGGCAATATCAAGGCGCTTTGGGGAGGGGCAGCCGCGCCTGCCGTGCTGCCGGCGACCATCGCTTTCCGACTTCTGGTGATCACGTATTACATCGACGTACCGCCGGGGCCGGATGGTATCCGCTATACCGCGGACGACGGGCCACCACGCCTCATGAAACAGGTAAACGGACAGTCACCTGTGCCGGTGTCGGAGAACATTTCCGGCCTGCAAGTCACGTACGACATTTACGACGATGTGTCCGGCGCTGCCACCGCCAACCTGAAGGATGCTGGGATGTCCGCGGGAAAGTCCCCCAACCAGATCCGCAAGGTGAACTTGAGTATCGCCGCGCGCAGTCCCATGCAGGGGGACTATGGGAGGTTCCAGAGTCTCAACCTGGCCACTGCGGTCAGCGCCCGGGACATGAGTTTCAAGGACCGTTATCAGTAAGGTGAGGGTGAGCGACAAGGAGCTTATGGAAGGATTCAGGAGAACGCTTATGGGAACTAAACAGTCTGGTGCGAAAGGCTTCACGTTGATCGCGGCTCTGCTGCTGTTGCTGCTGATGTCAGGTCTGGCAGTGGGCCTCATGTACATGACCAACACGGAAGCGCGCGTGGGCGGCAATGACCTGGAAAACAACCTCGCCTACTACGGCGCGGAAGCGGGCATGGAGAAGATGACGTCCGACCTGGGCAATCTGTACCTGAAAAGCCAGGCTCCGCCAGTCGCCAGCATCCTTGCCCTGAACGCCTTTCCCCCAACCGTTCCCCACGTGGCTTACACCGAGTACAACATTAACGTGCCGGTGGATGCGAAAGGCAACCCGGTCACCAATATAGATAACGTCAAGTCCGGGCCGAACGCGGGCCTGGTGGCGGAAATCATCCCCATGACGCTGTCCGTGACCGCGCAACGCCCCGCGGGAGCGTCGGTACGCATGCAGCGCTCCGTCGAGGTCGCGCTCATCCCTGTGTTTCAGTTCGGCGTGTTCTCCGACAGCGATCTCAGCTACTTTCCCGGACCTGACTTCGACTTCGCCGGCCGGGTCGCCACCAATGGCAACCTCTTCATCAGTCCGGGAGGCACGTTGACCTTCCACTCCAAGATTACTGCGGCCAAAGAGGTCATCCGCGACAAACTGGCCAATGGAGTTGATGCCGCCACCTCCAGCCACGGTGGCCCGGTTTACATTCCCAATACGTCGGGTGCATGTGACCCCCCCAAAAACGCAACACACTGCATTAACCTGGGGCTCAATCCCCCTACGAGCGTGAACCCGCCTTCGGGGGGGAGCTACGTCGGCGGACGGCCGCCCACTGGATCTGTCAACGGGAGCTGGGTGGGCATCTCCACCGGCGCCTACAGTGGCTGGATTCTGAACGGCCTGACCGGCGCGAAAGCTTTGCAGTTGCCCTTTGTGGGCGCCGGCGTGGGGCCCATCCAG
>JBGPJK010000301.1:0-5787 GCA_041485425.1 Terriglobia bacterium
AACCCGAAGCGCTCGGCATGTTCGATGACCATTACGGTCGCGTTGCCGACGTCCACTCCGACTTCGATCACCGTGGTGGAAACCAGGACATCGATCTCGCCCTTTTGGAAGAGGCGCATGACCTGGTCTTTCAGGTCGGGGTCGAGGCGGCCGTGCAGCACGCTGACCCGCAGATCGGGAAAGACACGCTTGCTTAGCTCCCTGTACATCTTCATGGCGGCTTTGAGTTCGGTCTCTTCGTTTTCCTCGATCACGGGATAGACGACGTAGACCTGGTGCTGGGCGGCGACCTGTTTGCGCACGAAGGCCCAGACTTCCTCGGAGCGATCGTCGGAAACGCGGCGGGTGACAATGGGGGTGCGTCCGGGCGGCATTTGGTCGAGCACGCTAATGTCGAGATCGCCGTAGAGGGTCAGGGCCAGGGTGCGGGGGATGGGGGTGGCGGTCATGACCAGGACATCGGGCTCGGCGGAACGCTCCGAAGAATTGCCCGGAGCCACGGGCGGTATTCCCGCAGTGTCTCGCTCGCTTTGCTCGCTTGAGACGGGCGAGGCGCCCGTCCCCACACGTTCATCGGAACTTTTCTTCATCAGTTTGAAGCGCTGCAGGACGCCGAAGCGGTGCTGCTCGTCCACGATCACCAGGCCTAGTGTGTGGAATTCGACTCTTTGCTCGATCAGGGCGTGGGTCCCGATGACAAGCTGGGCGTTGCCTTGCGCGATGTGGCGGCGGATCTCGCGCTTGCGATCGTCCTCGAGTGAGCCGGTGAGCAGGACGATGCGGTAGCCGACGTTTTCCAGAATGCGGCGCGCGGAAAAATAGTGCTGCTGGGCGAGAATTTCCGTGGGCGCCATCAGCGCCACCTGGTAGCCATTTTCCATGGCGATGATGGCGGCTTCGAAGGCGACGATGGTCTTGCCGGAGCCCACGTCGCCTTGCAGCAGGCGGCGCATGGGCACGGGCTGCTCCATGTCGGAGGCAATCTCTTTGAGCACGCGTTTCTGCGCGGCGGTGGGATGGAATGGCAGGATTTTCTTGATGGCCACGCGTACCTTGTCGTCCAAGCCGAAGGCAATCCCGGTCTGCGCCTTCTGCTCGCGGCGTTTGAGTTCGAGGCCGAGCTCGACCAGGAACAGCTCTTCGAAGATGAGACGGACGTGTGCCGGAGTCCGCGAGGACTGGAGCTGCTGGAAGCTTTCGCCAGGATCGGGCCAGTGGACTCTCCATAAGGCTTCTCGCGGCGAGATGAGCGCCAAGCGGCGGCGCACCGCGGCGGGGATGGGCTCAGGCAGATCGGGCGTGAGATTGTCCAAGGCGGTGCGGATGATGCGGCGAAACCAGCGTGGCGTCAGGCGACCTTGTCCAGTCGACTCGTAAATGGGGACGATGCGCCCGATTTCCAGCGAGGCGGCTACTTTCTGTTCGGTGGCATCCGCCGAGGCCTCGTCATTGGCGTCGCCGAGAATCTCGAATTGCGGCTGGATGATTTCCAGATCTCCGCTTCGGCCTGCTTCGACCTTGCCATAGAGCGCCACCATCTGGCCGGGCTTGAACCGGTCTTTGAGGTAGGCACCGTGGAACCAGAGGCACTTGAGGCGTGATCTGCCCTGTCCGGCGGTCATCTGAAAGATGGGCATGCGGCGGGTGCGGAACAGGCCCGAAGTGCGGACCTCGGCAATGACGGTCGCCATCTCCCCGGCGCGCAGTTCCTCGATCCCACGGGGGTTCAGGCGATCCTCGTAGCGGAAAGGCAGATAATGGAGGAGGTCGTCAACGGTGTGGATACCCTTGGCAGCCAGCACCTCGGCTACACGGGGGCCGATGCCCTTCACGTACTGGACGGAGGTGGTCAGTTCCAGCATCTGAAGGGATGTTAGCAAAAGCAGCAGTCAGCAATTAGCAACTCGCCCTTAACCCTTGGAGTTCCCGGCGGAAGTTGCCAAACCGGAAAGGACTTTCGATGGCCAATTGCTAGTTGCTAATTGCTAATTGCTCAGAGCTTTTCCGCGAGTTTCCGGTGTCTAAATCAGCCGTGGCAAATTTCGTGCATGCCCTGATCGCCGTCCTGGCAGGCAACGCGGCATACTTCCTGGTGATGCCGTATCTGCCCCTGCCTGCTCGGCACGTGGCGCCTCGTCTCGACCTGGGGCTGGTGGTGGATTTTTGGTTCTGCCTGTTGATATTGGGGATTGTCAAGACTGTGGCACGGCTGCGACGCGAGTCTAAGTTGAACAAACCATGAGGCTGGGCTAACCTCATGATGGATTTTGCTGGGTTCAACCGCCCTCCTGCACCCATCCTCCAAATTACTTTCGGAACCTTGGTAACCTCGGCAATCGCGGCGGGAGACCGTAGAATCTCTGCCAGCAATATGCAGAAGATCGCCATCTTATACGATGCCAGCCAGGCGGTGTTGTCCACCTTTGATCTGGATGAAGTACTGCAGCAAGTCCTGATGATCGCGCGCGACTACTTCCACCTGCAGAACGTGGCTATCCTCATGCTGGATAAGGACACGCAGGAGCTGTACCCGCGCTCGCAAGTCGGGTGGGATGAAGGGAACGACAAGGTCCGGCTGCCGCTCGGAACCGGACTCACAGGCACCGCGGCGAAGCAGAAACGTCCCATTTACGCGCCCGACGTCAGCAAGGATCCACGTTACATAACATCAACCAAGGCGACACGCTCGGAACTGGCAGTTCCACTGATGGTGCGGGACGAGGTGGTGGGCGTGCTGGATTGCCAGAGTGAGAACCTGGACCACTTTGACAAGGAAACCATCGACCTGCTGACCTTGTTCTCGACGCAAGCTTCGATGGCCCTGCAGAATGCGCGCTTGTACTCGTTGGAACGGCGCCGGGCGTCGCAACTGGAGGCCATCAACGCGATTGCGCAGCAGATGACGGCGGTGCTGGACCTGAAAGAGTTGCTGTCGAAGGTGTGCGTGCTGATCCAGGAAGCCTTCCACATATCACATGTTGCCGTGCTCTTGAAAGAGGAAGAAGACCTGGCGCTGCGGGCCCACCACGGCATTCTTACGCCTCGCTTTCCGCAAGGCGGACGTCTGCCCGCGGGAGCAGGATTGTGGGGACGAGCCCTGACCACCGGAAAAACGCTGATTGAGAACGACGTGAGCCAGACCCCGGACTACATCGGGTTCTACGTGGAGACCAGGGCACGCATGTGCATTCCTCTGGTTTCTTTCGGACAGACCCTCGGGGTGCTGGTGCTGGATAGCGCCCAGCAGGGCGCATTCAATGCCCAGGACACCCAGCCCCTGGAGTCGGTGGCCGACATTTGCGCCACCGCCATCCAGAACGCGCATTATGTGGAGCGCGTCAAACAGTTGGCGTATCTCGACGGCCTGACGGGAATCTTTAACCGCCGATTTTTCGAATTGCGCATCGCGGAAGAAATCGAACGCGCCCGCCGGTTTGGCACCGGCATGGCGGTGATCATGGTGGACCTCGATCAGTTCAAGCGCTTGAATGACGAGTTCGGGCACCTGCTGGGCGACGAGGTGCTCCGCCAGGTCTCCTCCATCTTTCACCAGCAATTGCGCAAATTTGATGTGGTGTGCCGTTACGGTGGAGAGGAGTTCGCCATCCTTCTGTCGCAAACCAATCCGCAACACGCTATGAGCGTGGCGGAGAAGCTGCGGCGGCTGGTGGAAACCTGGCAGTTCCCCGGCGTGCCCCGGCCGGTAACCATCAGCGCGGGAGCCGCCACCTATCCCGATCACGGCAGCACCCGGGATGAACTGGTCAAGGCGTCCGACGCGGGGCTGTATGCGGCGAAGCAGGCGGGGCGAAACCGGGTCTGCCTGGCGCCCGATCCACAAAGGAGCACAGCACAGGTTGCCGGAAAATAAAACCGGCACGGGCGAAGGCCCCCGTGCCGGTCATTTGTTTTCAGGCTGAAGCCTCTGGCCTCGAACTAAATCGTGCTTGCGCCCTGCAGTTTAATTTTGATCTCCCTGCGCAAATCTTCCTGTTGCTCCTGCATTTCCTGCTTGAGCTCCTCTTGTTGCTGCTTAAGCTCTTCTTGCTGTTCCTTGAGATCTTGCTCTACATCCTTGCGCATTTCCTCTCGCTGCTGGCAGAGAGACTTCTTGGCATCATCCATGGCACGCCCGGCCTCCTGCATGGCCAGCGCGATCTGCGGCCGCAGGTGCGCCATTTAAGAGTCCAGTTCGCTCAAGTCGATGCGGGTCTCGGCATCGATCTCGGGAATATCCAAGCTCTCCTCGAACCGATCCGATTGTTTGCGGTCCGGCAGGGTGAGGGTGAGCGTCTGCTCCTTCTTGTCGCGAATGATGCTGACGTTCGCGGTGTTGTCCTTGCGGCCGTGCAGAGCATGGCTGAAGTCGCCGCTGTCGTGAATGGCCTCGCCGTTGACGCGCACGATCACGTCACCGGCGTGAAAGCCTGCCTTCTCCGCCCGGCTTCCCTTGTCCACCGAGCGCACCAGGACTCCCTCGCCGTTTTTTGCGCCGAAGAAATCGCCAAGCTGCGGGGTGAGGTTCTCTACCATGAGTCCGCTGCGCATGGAGGAATGCACCACCACGATCGACATCGGCATGTCGAGGTCCGGCATGGCAGGAATGGCGGGCATAGTGAAGTTGAATTCCTTGGCCTCCGGGGCATAGGCGAAAGTCTTCTTGCGATCGGCAAGCTGGGCTTTGATGGTCAGGGGTTGGCCATCGCGGCTGATGCCCAGGGTGACCACGCGCCCAGGAGGAGTTTCACGAATCATACGGCGAAGTTGCTCCACGCTCTCGAGTTCGGCGCCGTTCACGGTGAGGATCACGTCGTGTTCTTTCACGCCAGCCTTGCCGGCGGGCGCGTCCTGGTCCACCATGGTGACTTCCACGCCGCGTTCTTCCTTGAGCTTGAGGGCGCCGAGGCGATCGGAACTCACGTTACGCGTATCTACACCCAGGTACGAGCCGCCGCCGAGGTAATCCTCGCTGGAGAATCCGTAGCCCTCGCTGGTGGGCTGAGAGGAAAAGTCTTCCGCGGCATTGGTGCCAACCGCCAGCAGCAGCAGGATGAGCATTGTGGTGAGGATCGATTTGCGCATGTTCGTCTCTCCTTGAAGCGTTCACCGGCCGCGGCGGAACACGATGTCTCCGGTGGTGGTGCGCACTTTCAATACCGGGCCGCCGCCGTTCAAATTACCTTCGGCGGTGATGGTCTTGGGACCGTAGTCGCCGCCTTCCACGTTGACCCTGATCTCAGGGAAATCCGAGCGAATGCTGTGGCCATTGGCCAAATCGATGGAGGCGCGAATCGTGATGTTCAGGCTGGGCGCGAGATAAACGGTAATGTCGCCCGCGGAAGTTTCCAGCACGGAGTCAGTCTGCTCTCCGCTCGAGGCAACGAACCTGGCCACAATGCCGCCGGCTCCGGTTTCCGCCCGCGCCGAAGGCACGCCGTTCAGTTCAATGCTGCCGCCGCCGGTTTCGGCATGAACCGTTCCCTTGGCGGAAGCCAGGCGGATACTGCCGCCACCCGTTTCAATCTCCGCCGGGCCGCCGATGTCGCCCAGATCGATGCTGCCGCCGCCGGTGGTCGCCTTGACGCGGCCGTTACAGCGATTCACCAGGATGCTGCCGCCGCCGGTTTCCAGCACTGCTCCCTGCAGGCCGGAAACCACCACCACGCTGCCCCCCCCGCTCTCCGCATTGATCTTGCCCTTGGCGGCATTCACCCGGATGCTGCCCCCGCCGGTGCGCAGGCTGAGATCGCCACCCACGGCGCCAACGTCGATGCTGCCGCCCCCGGT
>JBGPJK010000302.1:0-5762 GCA_041485425.1 Terriglobia bacterium
CTTGGAAATCCCGCAAAGTGCGCGGGATTCCCACTTTCCCACCGCCTCGACGGCGGCGGGAGATTAACCAAACCGGACATTTCACTTGCTACAAAAAGCGGACATTTTAATTTGCTAAGAACATGGGCGGAGGTTTGACCCTGGCGAGTTCCCGTTTGTCGGGTCGGCGTTTTGCATAAGTTGACCCACGGTTGAAATCTCTTCATCCTTAGTTCAAGACCGTGTTACGCCGATTGCCAGACCTGCGGCTTGCGGCCCCAGCCAAATCCCTGAGTTGGCGCGCCACACCGGCCCAGCGGGGGTTGGAGGCGCTGCCGGTGCGGTGCCAGCGCGTCAGCGCCCCTAAACCTTTTCCATCCTTCCCCCTTCCATCTCAATCTATTTAGGGTACTCTTGAGCTAACGAGCGATGGCCCACGAAGAAGAGATCTTGGGAAAAGCCTATGACAGCCGCCTGATGAAGCGGCTGCTCAAGTATTTGCGGCCCTACAAGGGGCCGGTGGCGGTGGCGCTCGGCTCCATTGTTTTGAAGGCGGCCGCGGACGTTCTGGGCCCCTACCTGACCAAGATCGCCATTGACCGCTACCTGGTCAAGGTTGCGGGAGAGCACTCGCCGTTTGATTTCTTCCTCAGCAACCAGCCGCTGGTCGGCATCGCCCAGGTGGCGGCGCTGTATGTGGGCGCGCTTTCCATCAGCTTCCTGCTCGAGTTCTTGCAGACCTACTTCATGCAGTGGACCGGGCAGAAGGTGATGTTCGATTTGCGCAGCCAGATTTTCCGCCACCTGCAGCGCATGCACATCGGCTTCTACGACAAGAATCCCGTGGGCCGCCTGGTCACTCGCGTTACCACCGATGTGGATGCCTTGAATGAGATGTTCACCGCCGGTGTGGTGTCCATCTTTGAAGACGTGTTCGTGCTGGCCGGCATTGTGGCCATCATGCTGCGAATGAACTGGAAGCTGGCGCTGATCACCTTTGCGGTGCTGCCGCTGATCGGCATTGCCACGAAGATTTTTCGCGACAAGGTGCGGGATTCCTACCGCCGAATTCGCGTGGCCATCGCCCGCATCAACGCCTACCTGCAGGAGCACGTCAGCGGCATGGTGGTGCTGCAACTCTTTAACCGGGAGGAACGGGCGTTCGACAAGTTCTCCGAGGTCAATGCCACTCACATGGACGCGTTCAAGGACGCCATCATGGCACACGCGGTGTATTACCCGGTGGTGGAAGTGCTCTCGGCGACGGCGATTGCTTGCATGGTGTGGTTTGGCGGCAATGACGTGATCCGGGGTCTGGCCACGCTGGGCGTACTGGTCGCGTTCATGCAGTATGCCCAGCGTTTCTTCCGGCCGATCCAGGACCTCAGCGAGAAGTACAACATCCTGCAGTCGGCGATGGCGTCGGGCGAGCGCATTTTCAAGCTGCTGGATACGCCGGCGGAGATCACCTCGCCGGCGGTGACCAAGATACCGGAAGGGCTGGGGCGGATTGAGTTCCAGCACGTGTGGTTTGCGTATCGCAATATTCCAATCGACACCGGTAATGGAGGCCCGGTTTCCTCTCCCGGCTCACCCACAATGCCTGCGGTGACGGGCGGGGACGCCCATCCGCCACGAACGGGTGAGCCTGACTGGGTGCTGCGGGACGTCAGCTTTGCCATTGAACCCGGGGACACGGTTGCGTTTGTCGGCCACACCGGCGCGGGTAAGACCACGATCATTTCGCTGCTGATGCGTTTCTACGACGTGCAGCAGGGCGCCATCACCATCGACGGCGTGGACCTGAAAGACATGGACCTCGCCGACCTGCGCCGCCGCTTTGGGGTGGTGTTGCAAGACCCCTTTCTGTTCCGGGGCACGGTGGAGGGCAACATCCGGCTGGGCACGGAGTGGATCGAAGATGAGGATGTGGCAAAAGCCGCCGAGGACGTGAACCTCGCCGACTTCATCCGCACCCTGCCGAAGGGCTTCCAGCAAGAGGTTCACGAGCGCGGCAGCACGCTTTCCACCGGGCAGAAGCAGCTCATCTCGTTTGCTCGCGCTCTGGCACACGACCCCAAAATTCTCATTCTGGACGAAGCCACTTCCAGTGTGGACACGGAAACCGAGTTTCGCGTGCGCGATGCCCTCAGCCGCATGGTGGAAGGGCGCACCTCACTGATCATCGCCCACCGCCTTTCCACGGTGCAGCAGGCGGACAAGATCATCGTCATGCACAAGGGCCAGGCACGGGAGATGGGAACCCATCAGCAACTGCTGGCGCAGCGCGGGATTTACTACAAGCTCTATCAACTGCAGTACAAGGACCAGGAGATGGCAGCTGCTGGCCCGCAGGTTACGGCCAGCGCGGACGACTAGGCAACGATCGGTGAAGGCACGGGCGTTCCACCATCCTCCGCTGTGCTTACCTTTACAATGCTTCCGTGCGAATTCTGATCTCGGCCGGAGAGGCCTCGGGAGAGATGTACGGCGCGCAGCTCATAGACGCGTTGTGCCGTCGTGAACCGTCTCTAGAGTTTTTCGGTGTGGGTGGAGACCGCATGCGGGCGGCGGGTTGCGATACCGTGGTCGACGCGAAAGACCTCGCGGTGATCGGGATCGCCGAGATCCTCAGCCATCTCCCCAAGGTCTACGGACGTTTCCGCACCCTCATCGCTGAAGCCGACAAGCGCCGTCCTGATCTCGCCATCGTGATTGACTCCCCGGCTTTCAACTGGCGGGTGGCGCGGCAGATGCACAAGCGCGGCATTCCGGTCGTGTACTACGTGTGCCCGCAGTTCTGGGCGTGGCGCCAGGGGCGGGTACGCCTGCTACAAAAATACATCACCAAGGCTTTGGTGATTTTTCCCTTCGAGGAGGAGTTCTACCGCGGTCGCGGGGTGGATGCGACGTTTGTTGGCCATCCGCTCGCCGATCTTGCTCACCCGCTGGTCGATCGCATTGCGTACGCCAGCCGGCACAAGCTGGATGTGAGCAAGACGTGGATCACGCTCATGCCCGGCAGCCGGGTGAAAGAAGTGCGGATGAACCTGCCCACGATGCTGGAGTCGGCGATGAAGCTGGGCTGGGGATATGAATACCTGCTGCCGGTTGCGCCCACGCTCGATCGCCGCTTCCTCGAAGGCCTGGTCGGCGACCGGCCACCCATCCGCCTGGTGCAGGAAGCGCTGCCGGCGCTGGCGCATTCACGGGCCGGAATCATTGCCAGCGGCACCGCCACCGTCGAAGCCGCCATGATGGGCACACCATTCGTGATGGTGTACCGGGTTTCGCCGCTTACTTACTGGCTGGGACGTCCGCGGGTGGAGGTTTCCCACTTCGCGATGGTCAATTTGATCGCCGGAGAGGAGATCGTCCCGGAACTGGTGCAGCAAAACTTCACCGCTGAGAAGGTGGTGGCGCGGCTCAATGAAGTGCTTCCCTACGGCCCCGCGCGGGACAAGATGATGGCGGGCTTGGCCAGGGTGAAAGCCGGTTTACGCGGGCCGGACCCTGGGCAAGAGCGCCTGCACCCTGCCGAACACGCCGCGGACGTGGTCATCGCCCTTCTGCAGGGGAGCCCGGCGCACCCTTCCGGGCAGCGGTCGCAGCGAAAAAACGTCTAAGCCTTGTGGTACCAGCATCTTTTGCGTAACAATCTTCATCTTAGAGAGCAGCGGGACATCCCAGGAGATTCCTCTTAATGGCTTTTCAACCTCGGCGCCAGCGTCGGGCCCTCAAGACTTGTCTTATATTCTCACTGCTGTTCATCGCATTGCCCACCTGGGCGACGGAAAAAATGCGCCTGCGGGTGGACGATTACCAGATTGACGCAGAACTCACGCCCCATACCCACCGCATCGCGGCCCGGGCCAGGGTAAAGTTCACCGCACTGGAAGATCTGAACGTCGCCAGCTTCGAGTTGAGCAATGCAATGCGAGTCAACAAGGTGCTGGACGCCACCGGCAAGCCGCTAAGTGCCGAGCGCGTGACCCAGGACTTCACCGTGCGCGTGCAGCTTCCCAATGGGCTGCCCAAGGATGCGTCGACCAGCTTGACCTTCGAGTACGAAGGCGTGCTTGACTCGGCCGACGACAGCCCCGTGCAGGGACTCAAGCTGGCATCGATCAACGACGACACATCCTACCTGCTCTACGCCGGGCGATGGTTTCCGGTGAGTGGATATGGCTTGAACCGCTTCACCGCAACCATCAATGTCACCGTGCCCGCGCACATGGTGGTGATCGGCAGCGGCAAACAAACCACCAGTGATGTCGCGCCCAGGAAGGGTATCGCGGGTGGGTTGCCGCTGAAGCTTTACAGCTTCGTCTGGGACAAGCCCAGCTTCCCCGGCACCATTGTTGCCGGCCAGTTCCAGGAATTCAAAAGCGACGAAGCTGGCCTCGACCTGCACGTTTTCTTCAAGCCGGTTCACCAGAATCTGGGGGCGCTTTACGCGGAGACCGCGGTCAAGGAGTTCACTTATTACGTGACCCTGTACGGGCCGGCGCCCTCCACCACGCTGAAAGTTGTCGAACTTCCGGATGACACGGCCCCGACGGCTTGGGCGCCGGAGATCAGTGCGATCGCCAGCCGTGGTGTCACCGAGCGGGTGAATTATCGTCTGCTGGCCAATACCATCGCTCACCAGTGGTGGGGCATCTCTGTGAGTCCCAGTTCCCGCGATGACTGGTGGCTGGAGGATGGCTTCGCCCGTTACTCTGAGGCCCTCTACGTGGAGAGCGCCGCCGGGCAGGCCGGCCTGGAAGAAACCGTCAAGGACATGTCGGTGGGCGCGCTGGCTTACGATACCGTGCCCCTTTCGAGCGCAGGGAAGCTTGACCTGTTTTCCCCCGAGTTCCAGTCGCTGGTGACCGATAAGGGAGCCATGATTCTCCACATGCTGCGCTGGGTGATCGGTGATCAGAAGTTCAATTCGACCATGCGGACCTTCGCCGCCAAGTATGCGGGCAAGGCCGGCTCGCTGGATGATTTCCGCGCCATCGCCGAACAGAATTATGGCGACAAGCTGACCTGGTTCTTCTCGCAGTGGCTGGATTCCACCGGCGCACCCGAGTTCAAGACCAAGTACACCGTCTATCGCCTGGGCAGTGGCAAAGGATTCCGTGTAGTGGGCGAGATCTCGCAGGATCTCGATCTGTTCCGCATGCCGGTGGAACTCAAGATTGATACCGACGGCAAGACCGAAGCAAAACGCATTGAGGTGGTGGGCACGAACTCTCCGTTTTCGGTGGAGACCTTCGGCAAGCCCCGGCGCATTTCGATTGATCCCGGCAACCGGGTCCTGAAGAACTCAGTCGAAATCAAACTGCGCGCGTCCATCATGCGTGGCCAGGCACTGGTGCAGCAGAGCGACCTCGCAGGCGCGCTCAGCGAATTCAACAAAGCGCTCGCATTCAACAAGAACAGCTCGCTGGCGCACTATCGGGTGGCCGAGGTGTTCTTCCTGCAGCATAATTTTCAGGCCGCCGCCAATGCCTACCGGGAATCGCTCAACGGCGATGGGGAACCGCGTTGGACCGAGGTGTGGAGCCACGTCCAGTTGGGCAAAATCTTCGATGTCACGGGACAGCGTGAGCGCGCTACCAACGAGTACCGGCAGGCGCTGCAGACCAACGACAACACCCAGGGTGCACTGGACGAGGCCCGCAAGTATCTGCAGAAGCCGTTTGAGCAACAAAAGAGCAGCGGGTAGGCAGGCTCCAGGCAGAAAGAGTAGCGCCGGCGTCCCGCCGGCTGTCGTGGGGGCGTCCCGCCCCCAC
>JBGPJK010000303.1:0-5757 GCA_041485425.1 Terriglobia bacterium
AGATCCCTCGCCCCGCTGGAGAAAGCGCGGGGCTTCGGGATGACGCCGTCAGGGAGGGTTAGAGCCGTTGCGTCTGGGTCAAGGCCCCGGTGGCGTCTTTGAAGGGACTCGGTTCATTCCGCTTCGGGCTCCCCGGCACTTCCGTGCCGGGCTATCCTGTGCCGCCGCTTTGCGGCTGGGGTATCGGGCTAATCAAGTTCGGGCTCCTCTCACGGGTTTGCCACTGCGCGCCAGATCCCTCGCCCGGCTGGAGAAAGCGCGGGGCTTCGGGATGACGCCGTCAGCGAGGGCAGGGTCTCTGCTCACTCGACGCGTTTAGGTAGGCCACCCGCCATGAAGCCTCCGCGCTTCGCCCACCACTGCAGCAGCAGGTGGGTGGGAAAATACACCGCCAGCGGGACCACGACTAAGTATCCCAGCAGGTAGAGCAGGCCGGGCATGGCGTGCTGCTCGCGGAAGAAGGGTCCGCGGGCCCAGTTGACGTCGAGCTGCGGCCGCCAGAAATAATTGATGGGGACGACGACCCAGGTAGTTAGCGTCTGGTACAGCCAGCCGCGCTTGTCATAACCGAGGCGCCAAATGGCCCACAGCAGCAGGGGCGGCGTCACCACGTGAAACAGGCTGAGCAGGCGGATCAATAAGGGTACGTTGGGGTCGAACATGTATTCGGTGCCGCCGATGATATGCGTACCGCTGAGGACAGCCCCCGCCAGATCGATGGTGTAGAGGGTCTGGAACAGCAGCAGGCCGGTGGCTTGCCAGGAGAAGATCAGCGCGCTCTCCAGCCACAGGGCGAGCAGGAGGAGGAGGTTTCCCAGATCGCAGAAATACAGGAAATTCTGCAGGCCGTACTGTTTCCAGTAAAACGGCACCCACGCGATCACCCAGATGGTCCAGACGACCTTCAGCCAGAGGGGCACGCGCATGGGCGACATTGTAGCCGGAGGGAGGGTGGGTTTTCTGCCTCCGCGTAGGGCTTTGGTGGTGCGCGCAAGATCCCTCACCCGGCTGAAGTGCGCCGGGTTTCGGGATGACGCCAGGCAAGGTGGTGGGGGCGACAGGCGTGGATCACCCCTGCTTACCAGCGTAACTTGCGTGCCGGTGAATTTGGCCCCTAGCATCTAGTATGCCCACACGTGCATTCCTTCTGTGCGACGACGAGAAAGCTGTGGATGCAGTTACCCAGATCCTGAGGGAACTGGCAATCTCTTTCGAGCATTTTCCCGAAGCGTCGTTGGCGCTGAAAAGGCTGGCCTCGCAGCGTGTCGAAGCGGTGCTGGTGGATTGTGACAACGAAACGAACGCCGCACTGGTGTTCGATGTTGTACGGAAGTCGGGCATCAACCAGGATTGTGTGACCATCGCGATTGTGGACGGCAAAGCGGGTGTGCCCAAGGCGTTCCGCCTGGGAGCGAGCATGGTTCTGACCAAACCGGTTTCTCTGGAGCAGGCCCGCGGCACGGTTCGCAATGCGCTTGCCCTGCATCGGAAAGGGTCAGTGGAGATCAAAACGGCTGCCGCAGCGGCAACACATGCGAGCCCGAGTGTCAGGCCGCAGAGCGTCCTTGCATCCACATCCGGCGAAAGCCTTCCCGGGCCGGTGACCTTGATCCCTCCGGCTTCGCCGCCAGCGAGGCAAGTGCCGATGTCCACAGGGCAAGCCGACGCGCAGCGGCCAGAAGGAGAGAGCGTGGCTTCAGCGCCGGCAGCAAGGGGCGCGGCTGCTCGAGTTGCGGCAATCCCGCGGAAGGCCCCGTCGGCTGTGCCGGGACCGGCTGGCACCTTCCGGTTCAAGGAGGAACTGCCCAAAGCTGGGGCACCCAGGTTGGCGCGAGCGAAGGACCGTGCTCCTGCGAAAGACAATTTAGCTCTGCCCGAATTTGGGGAGGATGCCGGTAGCGAAAAAGATCCGGTGGTGGCACCGAGCGTGGGGCAAGGACGGTCGCGACGGAAGACGAATCCGTACTTGCTGGCGGCGCTTGCGGGACTGCTGGTCGCGGCGGGCTTTTACACCGAGTGGATGATGAAACCTGGGTTCCGAGGTGTGGTTCTCTGGGAGTACGGAAGACTACATCTGCTGCTCACGGGAACCGGGACTAGCCCAAGAACTGTTTCGGCCCCCAAAGCTGCTGCCGCGCAAGTTCCGTCGCAGGCCGCCACTACCGCGAAACCCCTGAATCCGGCGTCGAAGGCCGACCAGCCGGCGGCTGCGTCTGCCAGCAATCCGCTGGCTGAGGGTTTCGGGCCGCCGCAGGACACATCTTCGCCAAGCACCCCGGGAAGCAGCGCAGCGAACAAAGCCACGGCACCGGTTCTCCTCTCGACTTCAGCCACCCAGAAGGCAGACAGCGAACCTGTCGTGGTTCCGGCGGAAGTCGCGGATGACCACGTTGCCTACAGAGAATCTCCCATCTATCCGAATTGGGTGCACCGCAAGCGGTTCGAGGGGGATGTCGTGGTGCAAGCCGCCGTGAACAAAGACGGAACCGTCGATTCGGTCCTGGTCGTGGATGGGGACACGCAACTGGCGGCAGCCGCGGTGCAGGCGATCAAGAAGTGGCGCTACGAAACCTATTACCACAACGGCCGGCCGGTCGCTTTCCAGACGCAGGTCACGGTGCGATTCGAGTTGCCAAAGAAAACAGCACGCTGAGCGGTTCGGGAATGCCCTCTTGCTCGCCTGCGGCAGTCTCCCGCGTTTACAGGTAGGGAAACGGCGGAGCTATCTCTCTCGCCAATTACCTACGTAACTTGATGGGTCTGACCAGTGTACCTACGATTTGCTTATGAGTTACCAAGCGCTAGTGTTCTGTCCAGATGAGAAAACCGCCCGCGTGGTCACGCAGGTTTTGACCGAGCTGGACTTCACGGTTGAGCCCTGCAACGAGCCTTTTGCTGCAGTCAAGAAGTTGATGGCGCAGCATTTTGATGCGGTGGTGGTGGACTGCGAAAACGAGCAAAACGCGACCCTGCTGTTCAAGAGCGCGCGCAACTCCGGGTCCAACCAAAGCTCGCTTGCGGTGGCCGTGGTGGAGGGCCAGGCGGGGGTTGCCAAGGCGTTTCGCATCGGGGCAAACCTGGTTTTGACCAAGCCCATCAATGTAGAGCAATCCAAGGGCACACTGCGCGTGGCGCGCGGTCTGCTGCGGAAGGCGGAAGCGAGCAAGCCGGCTGCGGCAGCGTCGCCGTCCGCGGAACAGCCGGTGCGGCCCGCAGCGACCATGTCGGAGCCGACGCGTCCAGCGGTTCGCGCGACGCCCGCAATGAAGCCGGCGTTTCCATCGTTCCAGGCACAGGAGACGCAACCCACGCCTGCAGTTGCGATGGCATCGGCTTCCCCGTTCGAACTGGAAAAGGAACCAGAACCACAGCCAGAGCCAGCCGAGGTGGCACTGCTGGAATCGATGCCCGACCCTCTAACTACGTCTAACAAGCCGGCAGCAGAGCCGGCGACAAATTCCAGTCGATCGAAGGAATATCCGTGGCAGCCGGTTTCCAAGCATTCGGAGCCAATGGCATCTGCGCTGCGGCGTGCAGCGGAAGCCGCGAAGCCGAAGGAAAGGGCTGCTCCGACTGCGAGCACGGCGCCGATTCCACAGGCCGGTGCTGCCGGCGCCAAAGAAGTGAAAGAGATTCGTCCGGCAGCCAGCGGCATGGCGAGTGCGCAAGGCGCGGCGAGCGCGCCGGCCCCGGCGAGAGAAACCTTGCAGCCGAGCGTCAAGCCGTGGGAGCCGATGCGAAGGTCGGCGACTGCACCGGCACCCAGCAAAGACGAAGACAAACCGCAGCCATTGGCCAAGAAGGCTTCCGCCGTACAGGAACCTGCCATCGAACCGCCGAGTTTCTCGGCGCTTCGACTCCACGATGATGAAGCGTCCGAGGGTGGAGGGAGCAAGAAAAGACTACTGATGGTTGCGGCGGTGATCATAGCGGTCGCGGCCAGCTATTTTGGTTGGAGCAAGATGCATTCTGGTGGGACGCAGCCCGCCGTGCAGAGGCAGGCTCCTGCGGTGCAGGCGCCGGCTACCCCCGCAGCAGAACCAGAGCTGCAGGCCACTACAGCAGCCAAGCCATCTCCATCGGAAGTGAAGACGGCCCCAGCCCGAGCGAACGATCAAGTGACTCCGGCGCCGGGCGCGAAGGCTTCTGCTGCATCCAAGACCACGATCACGATTGGAACTCCAGCCGCCGCAAGCAAAGAGGTCACAGTTGCCACAGTGCAAGCACCGCTCGTGGTAAAGAACAGTATGCCCAAACCAGCAGCGGCCCAGCCCGCCCCGTCGGAAACAGCCGAGCCGCCGGTTATGGGCGCGATCGGAGTTGCCAGTACCGACGATAAGGCGATCTCGGGCATCATAAGCACAACTACCGTGAATGTGCCCGCGAAACCGCCCCAGACGGTGAGAATTTCTCAGGGAGTCTCGCAGGGCCTACTGCTGAAGCGAGTGCAGCCGACGTACCCGTCGCAAGCCATACAGATGCGGGTCCAGGGCACGGTGCAGCTCGAGGCCAGCATTAACAAGGACGGAAGCATTACAGCAGTCAAGGTGCTCAGTGGGGACTCGGCTTTGGCACGGGCCGCGGTGGAGGCGGTGCGCCAGTGGAAGTACCAGCCTTACTATCTGAATGGCGAGCCGGTGGCGATCCAGACGCAGATTACGGTGAACTTCAAGCTGCCGTAGACGAACAGCTCAGTAGGCACGAGAAGCGGCGCGGAGAGACGATCTTCGCGCCGCTTGTTTTTTTGTCCGCGCTTGCACGCGTCAGAGGCCGTTCCTGGGGGCGTTATAATTAACAGATGCCCACCTACTGATATTCGTTTATGGGGGAGGCAGTACTGAGTACCGGGCACCGAGCACCGAACTAAACCCAAACCTGACACAACCAGGAAGCAAAGCTGAGGGTTTAAGGGCTTTTTGTGGACTTCAAATTAGTCAGTGATTACAAGCCTCGAGGGGATCAGGCCAAGGCGATCGAGTCGCTGGTCAAGGGGGTCTTCGACCGCGAACCGCACCAGGTGTTGCTGGGGGTGACCGGCTCGGGGAAGACGTACACCATGGCCAAGGTCATCGAGCAGGCGAACCGGTCTACGATCGTGATGGCGCATAACAAGACGCTGGCGGCGCAGCTCTATCACGAGTTCAAGAACTTTTTCCCGCATAACGCGGTGGAATATTTTGTATCGTATTACGATTATTACCAGCCAGAGGCGTACGTTCCCGCCGCCGACCTTTACATCGAGAAAGAAGCCACCATCAACGACGAACTGGACAAGTTGCGGCTGTCGGCGACGCGGTCGCTGTTTGAGCGGCGGGATTGCCTGATCGTGGCGTCGGTAAGCTGCATCTATGGGCTGGGCTCGCCCGAGGCCTACTACTGGATGCTGCTGTTCCTGGAAAAAGGACAGAAGATCAAGCGCGAGGACATCACCCGCAAACTGGTGGAAATTCTTTACGAACGCACGGACGGCGACTTTCGGCGCGGCACCTTCCGGGTGCGCGGCGATGTCATCGAGATCTTTCCGACGTACGACGATATGGCGTACCGGGTCGAATTGTGGGGTGATGAGATCGAGTCACTTTCGCAGATCGATTCCCTGTTCGGCACGGTAAAGCAAAAGTATGCGCGCTTGCCGATTTATCCCAAGACGCATTACGTGATGAAAGAAGAGACCCGCGCCTCCGCCGTCGCTTCAATCAAGCAGGAACTGGCGTGGTGGGAAGTTGAACTGGAAAAGCAGGGACGCGCCGTGGAATC
>JBGPJK010000304.1:0-5729 GCA_041485425.1 Terriglobia bacterium
AATCCAGTTGGCCATGTATCCACCGTAGCTGGCGCCCAGCGCGCATTCGCGGTCTTTGTCAATGAACGGATAGGTCTTCTCGGCGTAGTCCAGGCCCTTCATCAGGTCTTCGAAGGGGGCGCCGCCCCAGTCGCCGTTGATAGCGTCAATGAACTTCTGCCCGTATCCAGTCGAGCCGTGGAAGTTGATCATGATAACGACGTATCCGTTGGCAGCAAAGAGTTCGGGATTCCAGCGATAGCTCCAGTCGTCTCCCCAGGCGCCCTGCGGCCCGCCGTGGATGAGGAACTTCACGGGATATTTCTTATTGGGATCGAAGTTGGGCGGCTTGACCAGGAAGCCTTGGACTTTGTCGCCGTTGGCGCCGGGAAACCAGAAGGATTCGAGCGGGGACATGGAGACTTGGGAGAGGACGGAGTCGTTCAGATGAGTGAGCTTGAAATTGGGGTCTTGACTGCTGCAGATGTCGCCGCCTGTCTCGCCACAGTGGGGCGTGCGGGCGAGGATCATTGGACTCTTATAAACCTCCGAGGGCGCACCAATTGACATCCGCGTGAATAGAAGAAATTTGTCATCCCGAGTAATCGTGATGTCGTCGTCGTAGCCCTGGAGGGCGGTTTTCTGGACGGCTGGCTTGACGTAGTCGAGAAGGGTGTAGTAAACACGGGCACTTCCGTCTTCCTCTGCGATGAAGAAAAGCCACCTTGAACCCCACCACGTATACGTCCCTACCCAGCCGTCAAAATCCTCCGTCAGATTCTTCTTCTCCCCAGTTTTCCGGTCATACAGCATCAGCCGAAAGCGGTCGCTCTCGTATCCCGGACGCTGTTGGGCGCGGTAGGCGATGTACTTGCCATCGGGCGAATAGAGCGGCGTCGAGTCGCTGGCAGGATTGTCGGGGGTGATGTTCTTCGCTGGGACGGGCGAGGACGCCCGTCCTCCATTTTCATTCACTTGAACGATCCACAAATCATTGTTGGTGGACGTGGCTTCGACTTTGTCGTGGTTCGAGGTGTAGCAAACCTCCTGGCCGTCGGGCGAGAAGGCGTAGTCGTCCTGTCCGCCGAGCGAGAACACGGGCGCGTCGTAGTCGCCGGGCGTGAGGTCGCGGGTCGCGCCGCCTTCGGCGGGAATTATGAGCAGGTGATTGCGCTTTCCTTCTTTGTAGGCGTTCCAGTGGCGATAGAGCAGGCGGTCGAAGATCAGCGCCTTGACCTTCGACTTTGCCGCCTCGTCCAGCTTCTTCGCGTTGCAGGCTTCAGCTTCGGCCGGAGAGCCTGTGCACTCGGGATAGACATCCGAGGTAAAGAGGATGTCCTTACCGTCGGGCGACCAGAGTTCCCCGCCGGCTTCAGTGGCGATGGAGGTCAGCTTGTGGACGCCGGTGACGGTTCCCGCCGCGCCGTCAAAGTCCGCAATCCAGATCTGCGAGCCGCCTTCTTTATTCGAGATGAATGCAAAGCGCTTCCCATCCGGCGCCCAACGTGGCCGGTCGGCATCCTGATCGGGGATTAGAATGCGCTCGGAGCCCGTATTCTCCAAAGAAAACTCGGTTCGTGGCATCCCCTCGATTTCTTTTTGGGCTTTGACGACTTGGTACGGCCGCAGCGGCACCATCCAGATGTGCGGCGTCTTGGTGTTGGCTGCCAGATTCACGTCCACCGCGGCGAACAGCACCCACTTGCCGTCTGGCGAGGGCACCGGCTCGGCCACACGCTTGAGTGACATCATGTCTTCGAAGGTGAAAGGGTGCTTGGCTTGAGCAAAAACGGGGGCGACGTACAGAAGTGTAAAGAGAATGAGTACGAGACGGCGCATAAGGTGCCTCCGGGAGACCTGTAAGTGTAAACCATGCTTAGCAGTCAGCATTCAGCCAACAGAGAGCGTTGGTAGTGCGCGCAAGATCCCTCGCCCGGCTGAACTGCGCCGGGCTTCGGGATGACGCCATGCGGGCTGGAATGGCTGAATGCTGCTTTTCCGGCAACTCCATCAACCCCTTCGCATCTAACCAACCGGCAGAACTGCAGCTCCCCTGCTTCTGGCCCCCTGAGCGGAGAGGGTACGGCGGCGGGGGAGCGGCGGTGACCCGTCCGGCGTTGCTTCCCGGTTTTCGTTACACTAATCATTATGGAATTCATGCGGCGTTTCGTACTGGTGCTGGTCGCGGCGGTTGCGCTGTACGGTCCACTCTCGCTGCCCGGGCTTGCCCAGGAGGGTCCCCTCGATCCCTCCCAGCCCAAGGGGACCACCCCCGAGGACATCATCCGGCGTTTCGCGGCCAAGGAAAAAGAGTTCCGAGAGGCGCGCGACCAGTACACCTACCGGCAGGATGTCAAGGTGCAGACCGTGGACGGCAACACGGTGGATGGCGAGTACCACGAAGTCTTTGACGTAGTTTTTGATGACCAGGCAAGACGTCTGGAGAATGTGGTGTTCGCCCCGCAAAGCAGCCTGGTAAGAATCCAGATGTCCCCCGAGGACCTGGACGATATCCGGCACCGCCTGCCATTTGTGCTCACCAGTGATGAAATTCCCGAATACCAGATTCTCTATGTCGGGCAGCAGGCGGAGGACGAGCTGCATTGCTACGTCTTCGACATCGCCCCCAAAGAAATCGTGGGCAAGAAACGTTATTTCCAGGGGCGCATCTGGGTGGATGACCGCGACTTTCAGGTGGTGAAAACTTACGGCAAGACGGTGCCCGATATCCGCAAGAAGAGGGGTCAGGAAAACCTCTTCCCCAAGTTCACCACCTGGCGCGAGCAGATTGATGGCAAGTACTGGTTCCCGACCTACACCAAAGCAGACGATGAGCTGCACTTCTCGACCGGTGATGTGCATATCCGCGAAATCGTCAAGTACACGGATTACAAACGCTTCCAGTCGAAGGTGAAGATCACCTACGAAGGCAAGGAATTGCCGAAGGGTGAGAAGCCGCCGGAGGAAAAAAAGTAGGTTTCAAGGTTTCAGAGTTTCAAGGGAAGCGCGCTTGCGTTGGCGCAACGCTTCCAGCAAGCGGTTGATCAGGCCCAGCACCTGGTACGACTCTCGTTCCAGTTCCTCGCATGTCTGCCGGCTAAGAGACCCAAGATCACACGAGATGGCCAGCTGTGTCTCCACTTCCAGCAGTGAACCTCGTGCTTGTCCCAAGAAGTGCTGAAACTCGCCGGTTGTTAACCTGCCTTGACCTTCTGCGATGTTCGATGCAACCGAAACTGCAGCTCGTCTGAGTTGCGATACCAAGCCGTATTGTTCCGACCTTGGAAATTGTTCGGTTGCCCTATAAATGCTTACCGCCAACGTTCTGGCTTTCTGCCAAACTAGTAATTCCCGATAAGAGCGCGCCATACGTCCTCCTGGCGCCATCCTCACCCACAGCAAAGTTTCAAGGTTGCAAGGTTTCAAGGTTTCAAGGTTTCAACGTCGGTCTTTGAAACCTTGAAACTTTGCAACCCTGAAACCTAGTAGAACAGATACTTCCTCCACTTATCATCCGACCGGCCCATCAGTCGCATGATGTGCCGGCTGGTATGCAGATTGAACGCGCGCGGCTCGCGTGTCAGCCTCATACCGGCGTCGGCCGGAAGCTGGTTGCCCTTGCGCCGGTTGCACAGATGGCAGCAGGCCACCAGGTTCTCCCAGGTGGAAGCGCCGCCGCGGGAGCGGGGCACTACGTGGTCGAGCGTCAGTTCGCTCGAAGGCAGGACTTCGCCGCAGTACTGGCAGGTATTGCGATCGCGCATCAGAATATTCTTGCGCGAGAGCGCCCGCGTCTGGTGCGGGATGCGCCGGTATTCCAGCAGCCGGATCACGGAAGGCACACGCAAGGCCAGGCGGGCGGCATGCAGAAAGTGCCCGTTCTCCTCCTCGGTCATGGCGACGCCCTTCAGCACCAGCACAATGGCGCGCCGCGCCGCACACACGTTAATCGGCTCATACGACGCATTCAGCACCAGCACTGGCGCGTGCAGGGCGTGGCCGTCGCCGTCCTGGTGCATGCCCACCATCGCTGGGACCGGCATGTGCGACCGGCCCAGACCATTCCCCGAATTGTTCCACTTCCCTGACATAGACCTGCTACCCGTGCGCTGCCATGACCCGCCGGGATTCCACCTCTTCTCGCGGTTCGACAGCGGTGACGTCGTTTTTCAGAGTACGCGCCACCGTGGCCACCCAAACCTTGGCGACTCCCGCCCGCCGCAAGACTCGCGCGCACTCCGATGCCGTAGTCCCGGTAGTGAATACATCATCCACCAGCAGGATCTCGCGCCCCGCCACTTCGTCGGGCTGGGCGACGGCAAATGCACCACGCATGTTTTCCCGCCGCTGGTGCCGTGTAAGTCCGATCTGCGACTGCGTCTCGCGACAGCGCTCCAGCGCCTTCGCCCGCAGCGCCAGCCGGTTGCCCGCCCGCCTGAGCTTGAGCGCGGCCTGGGTAATCAATTCTGATTGATTAAATCCCCGCTGACGCAATTTGCGGGCATGCAACGGCACGGGCACAACCAGCACCGGGCGATCTCCAAAGCCAGGCTCCAAACTCGCCATCACCTCGGCCAGCATGCGACCCAGAACATTGGCCGCCGGCCGCACCTGCTCGTACTTCAACAGATGAATCAGCTCCCGCAGCCCACCGTCGTAGCTTCCGTAAGCGGCAGCTCGGGCAAAGGACGGTTCCATGCGCTGGCACAACCCGCAGCGCGGCTCGCCCTGTTCTCCCGAGAACGCATAGGGACCCACCAGGCGCTCGCCGCAGATCGAGCAGGTCCCCCCCGCGATGGGACGCATGGCGGAAAGGCATTTCTCGCAAACTGGCAGCCGCGAAATATTCACCAAGGGGGCGCCGCAGAGGCGACAATCGGAGGGAAACAGGGTGGCGAACAGGCTTTCGGCAAGACCGCCTGCCCAGGAGACCAACGAACTTTGTTGTACCAAATCCTTGGTATCTTTGGTCCCGGTAGCCCGAGTTGGATCCCCGCTACTGCTGAAGACGAGCCTCCCTCGTCCCGGCGGGGCTACGGGGGCTCCAGCCGGACGAATCTGCTTCAGTATAACGGCACAAGACGCCGCACGCAACGCAGGAGGAAGTGTGGTAGTGGGTCAGTTTGAAATACTTCGCGCCAGATCCCTCGCCCCGCTGGTGAAAGCGCGGGGCTTCGGGATGACGTGCTTTAAGACAAGAGCCAAACTGACCCATTACCGGAAGTGTCTAAGCTGCAGCCTGGTTGGTCGTATCGGACTCACCACGCTCCCGCAGGGGCACAAAGATCGGACGATAGCTCCGCCGGAAGCAATCCCCGCAACGCACTGGCCGCAGCAAAAGCAGCGGCAGGATATATTTTTCGATGACGCTCCGGCGCCGTGAGCGGTACCCCACACGACTGCCGCAGTCACGGCATTGAAACTGTCTGGAAAGCATGGCTGGCACACCTCGGGAGTGCGGCCAGAGAAGGACTCGTGCGTATAAGCATAACAGACCCGGTCACGCCGCAGAAGTTGCGCATCTCACTAAAAACACGGCCTCTCGGCCCTCAGGGCGAGGGCTGGTGCCGGGCGCACTTGAAAAGCAGGCAGGGCGCATGCTAAGGTGCGCCGTCTCGTCCTATCATTGAAGCGCTGATCGCGAGGATTCTTACCCATGAGCACACAACCCGCGGTAAATGCAACTGCAGGCAAGAAGAAGTACCAGCCCTACGTGCCCGAGACCATGGAGATGAAGGAGTTCACCTTCC
>JBGPJK010000305.1:0-5726 GCA_041485425.1 Terriglobia bacterium
CAGGGAAACGAAATGGAAGACCATGCCCAAATAGGCGGCATGCAGGGCCACCTTGCTCAGCAGGTCACTGGTGCGGGTAAGCGCCACCAGGGCGTAAACCAGGCCCACGGCATAACAGCCGAGCGCGATTCGCAGCCAAAGTAAGGACATAATTTGAATTTACCGCCCGCACCGGTTCGGGCATCCTCTGCCGTTCCGTTGCAGTGATTATAGTCTGCCCTGCGGGTGGGGCAGAAGGCAGAGAGCCTTGTCACAGAACATTGTGACAAAGGTCACAAGGCGGTAGCGCCGGTGTACGGCAGGAGACGCAGCAGGCTGCGTCTCTACAGGAAATTCGGGCTATTGCACCCCGAGCGTGCTCAGGGCCGCTTCCAGCGTCTCCGCATTCACCTCCAAGCGGCGTCCGCTCACCATCATATTTTCAATCTCATCGAAGCCCTGGAACAGCCGCATCTTCATCGCCCCGTACTGTTCGGCTTCGGTAAGCGGACGCCCGTGGGAAGCGGCCCAATGCCCCAGGGCCTGGTGGGACAGAAAGACGCTGACCGCGAACGTGGTCTTGCGGTCGGAGGTGACGTCGAAGATGTACTCGGTGGCGGGCTGGTCGGCGGGAGCGCCCCGCGCCGCACGCTTCCCGACGAAGTAATACTGATAGACGTATCCCTGTCCGCCGGTATAGGTCTTCATGCGCCGAATGGTCATGGAAAAGCAGTCGTCGGTCGTCAGTCTTCAGCCAAAGACTTGCTGCGGCTAACATTCTACCGTTCCCAGACTCAGCTAACCGCGGAATCGGGGTCTGGGCGAAGGCACTGGCCAAGAGAAGACACCCGCAGATGAAGTATTTCAAACGTCCTCCAATCGAGAGGAATCCAACCAAGCCTCATCCTTTTCTGCGAGTCGGTGGGGAATGCGCCGTTAGGTTTCGATTTTGGCTTCCCGCAGGCGCGCCACGGCGGTCTCTGATGCCACCGGCGAGTAGTACACCTCTTTGAAGGTGTACGACTTGGCCTTGGACGAAACGATGGGCAGGATCTCAAAATGCCAGTGGTAGTCCTCGTCGATGGTCTTCCAGTAGCCCAGGCTCTCGGAGCGGTGCAGGCTGTTGGGCGAGGTATGCAACACCATGTGGAACTCTTCGGTCACGGTGCGAATGCGTTGCAAGGTACGCCGCAACAGCACTCCGAGGTCGCGCATGGGGCCCGGCCGGTTCAGTCCAAAGCGCTCGAAGGAGGCTTCATGGGTGCGCGGTATGATCCAGGTTTCATACGGCACCCGCGGGGCATAGGGACAGAGCGCGATAAAGTCGCCACGCACCTCGACAATCCGCTGGTCCTGTTGCAGTTCCTGGGAAACGATGTCGCAAAACACACAGCGTTCTTTCTGGGTGTAGTAGTCGCGTCCAGCGCGCAGTTCATAGAGCACACGGCGGGGCACGAAGGTGGTGGCGGTCAACTGGGCGGTGGGGTGCTCGAACTCCTGTCCCGCGCTGACCCCGTGGTTCTTGAAGATGCTGACGTACTTGAAGCGGCCGTCGCGCTTCAGGTCCTGGATGCGGCGGGCCCCCAGCAAAAGGAACTGTTCGATCTCGGCGTCGCCGGCATTCCACAGGTGGCGGTCGTGGCGCGGATTTTCGATCAGCACCTCATGGGCACCCACCGAGCGCATACGGTCGTAGATACCCTCGCCGCGGCGGGAGGGCTCGCCTTCGATGCGGTACAACGGCGTGGGATGCACTACGGCTCGGGCCGACCAGGAACCGCCCTCCGCACCGGGCATGGTGGAGACCAGTTGCAGTGTGACGGGCGAGTCGGCGCAGAAGCGGCAGAACGATTCCGAACGTGGCGCGTTGTCCGGGACGTCGTCGCCGGTAATCACCCAGGAGCGAGTGATGGGATCTTTGCGGAGCTCCATGCCTGTAGGAGACCACCAGGGCGGAGTGCGCGTCAACTGTGATCTCCAGCGCTGAGCCCGGGCATCTCCGTTTGTTATAATCCGCGCACGAAGCCGCCAGAGATGACCGAGTCGTCCACGCCGTTGATGCGGCAGTACGCTGCCATCAAGAAGGACCATCCTAGCGCCCTGCTGTTTTTTCGCCTGGGCGATTTCTACGAGCTTTTCTTTGACGACGCCATCCTGGCCGCCCGCGAATTGCAGATCACGCTGACCTCACGCAACAAGGAAAAAGGCGTGGCGGTCCCCATGTGCGGCGTGCCCTACCACGCCGCCGAAGGCTACATCTCCAAACTCATCCGCAAAGGATTCAAAGTCGCCATCTGCGAGCAGATGGAAGACACCCGTTTCGCCAAGAAGTTGGTGCGGCGAGAAGTGACCCGTGTGGTCACCCCGGGCACGGCGGCGGACGCGTCGCTGAGTTCGGAAGAAAACAATTTTCTGGCGGCTCTGGCGCAGGCCGGCGAGCGCGTGGGATTCGCAGCTCTGGACCTTTCCACCGGCGAGTTTCGCGCCACCGAGTTCCACGGCGAAGATGCCGCCCGCCGGATTGAAGAAGAGCTGCAACAGTTACGGCCGAAGGAAATTCTGTATGCCTCGTCAGCGCCGCTGTTCGAGAGGGCAGAAGCGCGGAGCTTCGCTCGGATTAACGGCCAAGGGCGGCCGTCGGCAGGTGAGTCCGGCTACACCGAGACTCCGCTGGATGACTGGATCTTCGCTCCGGACCATGCGATTCCTCTGTTGGAGAATCACTTTGGCGTGCTCTCCCTGGAAGGTTTCGGGTTGGCCGGCAAGCCGGCGGCGGCGGCGGCCGCGGGCGCCATCCTCTACTACGTTCGTTCCACGCAGCGCGGCACGTTGGATCACGTGGACCGTATCGGCTTCTACGAACGCCAGAACTACCTAGTGCTCGATGCGGTCACCGTACGCAACCTGGAACTGATCGAGCCGCTGTTTGCCGGAAGCGATGCGGGGGTGACGTTGTTCCGCTCCATCGACGCCACCGTTACCCCCATGGGCAAACGCCTGCTCCGCTCCTGGATGCTGCGGCCTTCGATTGATCCAGGCGAGATCAATGGGCGTCTGGATGCGGTCGAAGCACAAGTCAAGGGAACGGTTGCACGCGAGGAAATGCGGCGCGCCCTGGACGGGATCCTGGATCTGGAGCGGTTGCTGAGCCGGGTGACGCTCGAGACCGCCAATCCACGCGATGTCCTGGCGCTGGCGGTTTCACTCGCGAAAGTTCCGGCAGTACGAACCGCCATGGCACGGTTTGCGGCGGAGCGGCTCCAGGGGCTGCATGCGGCGGTGGATGAGTTGGGCGACCTGCGGGAGCGCATCGACAAAACCATCGTCCCCGAGCCGCCGCTTTCGCTCAGCGACGGCGGCGTGATTCAGAGCGGCATTGACCAAGAGCTGGAGGAACTACGCGACCTCAGCCGCAACAGCAAGCAGTACCTGGCGCAGATCGAGCAGCGCGAGCGCCAGCGCACGGGCATCGCGTCGCTGAAAGTGAAATTCAATTCCATTTTCGGCTATTACCTGGAAGTGTCGAAACCCAACCTGCACCTGGTTCCGACGGATTACGAGCGCAAGCAGACCCTGGTCAACGCTGAGCGCTTTACCACTCCGGAGCTGAAAGAGTACGAGTCGAAGATTCTCGACGCGCAGGAAAAGATGGTTGAGATCGAGCGGCGCATGTTTGCCGAGTTGCGCTCCGCCGTTGCCGGCGAAGCCAAGCGAATCCGGAAAACCGCGCTGGCATTGGCCGAGGTGGATGTACTGGCTTCGCTGGCGCACATCGCGGCGCTGCGCAACTATTGCCGGCCAAAGTTCGATGAGTCCGGCGACATCGAAATCGTGGAAGGGCGACATCCGGTCATCGAGCAGCAGGAACTGGCTGGAGGCGACGAGCGCTTCGTGCCTAACGATCTGTTCCTGAACTCCACCACGCACACCGTCCTGGTGCTGACCGGGCCGAACATGGGCGGCAAGTCCACGTACCTGCGGCAAGCGGCGCTGACCGTAATTCTGGCGCAGATGGGATCGTTCGTGGCCGCGCGTTCGACGCGACTGGGCGTGGTCGACCGCGTGTTCACGCGCATCGGCGCCAGCGACAACCTGGCACGGGGGCGCTCCACGTTCATGGTCGAGATGACCGAGACCGCTGCCATTCTGAACACTGCCACGCCCAATTCGCTGGTCCTGCTCGACGAGGTCGGGCGCGGCACCGCCACTTACGACGGGTTGGCGATCGCGTGGGCGGCCATCGAGTACATCCACGCCCGCACCCGCGCGAAAACCCTTTTCGCCACTCATTATCACGAGCTAACGGAACTGGCCGACCGGCTTTCCGGGGTCAAGAACTATCACGTGTCGGTGAAGGAGAACGCCGGTGGCATCGTCTTTCTGCGCAAGGTGGAGCCCGGCGCGGCCGATCGCAGTTATGGCATCGAGGTGGCCAAGCTGGCGGGTTTGCCTCCCGAGGTGATCGGGCGTGCCCGCGAGGTGCTGGCCGAACACGAGTCGGCCGAGCATCGCCTGACCAGCGTATTGGCCTCCGACGAACTCCAGCCCGGCTCGGTGCAGCTCACCATGTTCACCCCGCTGTCGCAGAAAATCGTGGACCAGTTGCGTGAGGCCGATCTCGACCGCCTCACCCCGCTGGAAGCCCTCAACCTGCTGCACGCCCTCAAGCAACAGATAAAGTGAAGCGTGTGGCACTATCTCGTGATATGTGGCACACGCGCCCTCGCGTGTGCGCGGTGAAAGCGCCGAGCTTTAGCCCGGCGAAAAGTCGGGCCCTATTTTTTGTCATTCCGAGGGGACTTTAGTCCCCGAGGAATCTGCTTTTGGGCCCGAACAAGAACGAGCGACTAGTTTATGAAGTATCAGTTTAGAGTTTTAACTTAATGATAAGAACCACAAGCACTTTCGATCTCCGCCACCATGTCGGCCAGCTCCTCATCATGGGCTTCGACGGCGCCGAGACCTCCACTCGTCTGCGCTCCACCTTGGCCATCCTCCAGCCCGGCGGCATCATCCTCTTCAAGCGCAACATCACCGCCGCGCGGCAGACCTGGGAACTGCTGCGCCAATCGCAGAAGTGCGTCACGACGCCGGCGTTCTTGTGCGTGGACATGGAAGGCGGCACCGTCGACCGCCTCAAGGATGTCATCGCGCCCGCGCCCTCGGTTGCCGACATCGCCGCCAGCGGCAATAAGGAACTTTTCCGCCTCCACGGTCGCGTGCTGGGAGACGAGTGCCGCCTGCTCGGATTCAACGTGGACTTCGCGCCTGTGGTGGATCTCGGGCTGGAGCCATCGCGCAAGGTGCTGACCTCGCGCACCGCCTCCGCCGATCCCAAAAAAGTGGTGGCCTACGCCCGCGAATTCTTGCGCGGCCTCAAGGACGCGCAGGTGCTCGGTTGCGGCAAGCATTTTCCCGGCCTCGGCGCCGCCAACCTGGACACGCACCACGACTTGCCGGCCATCGCAACCTCCGCCGCCCGCCTCATGAAAGAAGACCTTTACCCGTATCGCGAGTTGCACCGGCAGATGCCATTTGTCATGGTGGCGCACGCGAATTATCCAGCGGTGACCAGGGACAAAACGCCGGCCAGCCTGTCGCGCAAGTGGATCACCGAAATCTTGCGCAAGCGCATCGGCTACCGCGGGCTCATTCTTTGTGATGACCTGGAAATGGGCGGAGTGCTGTCGGCGGCGCCCATCGAAGTGGCCGCGGTCGAGACCCTGAAGGCCGGATCCGACATCTTC
>JBGPJK010000306.1:0-5714 GCA_041485425.1 Terriglobia bacterium
GGCCGAGTTGCAGGCAGGCCAAGCACTCACGACCAGGAATGGTAAAGCAGAACTCCTGTTGACCCCAGGCGTGTTCTTGCGGGTCGGCGATAACAGTTCCGTCAAGATGATATCGCCCACCCTGACAAACACGGAGGCGAGGGTGGATCAAGGTCGGGTCATGGTGGAAGTCGACCAGATCCATCACGCAAACGACCTCCTTGTCGCTGAAGACGGAGCAACTACTCGCCTGTTGAAGACCGGCTTGTACGACTTCGATGCCAATCAGCGCCAAGTTCGCGTGTTCAAGGGCCAGGCGCAGGTGCAGGAAGGCGATCAGCAGGTTAAGGTGAAGGGTAGCCATGAGGTCACGCTCAATACGGGCGGCAAGGTAAAAGCGAAGAAGTTCAACAAGAAAACGGACGAAGGCGACTTGTACCGCTTCAGCAGGCTGCGCTCGGACTACCTTGCGGAAGCTAACGCGAAGGCTGCACCACGTTATGTTAATAACGGTTGGTATGGCGCGGGATGGTACGGACCGGGGTGGTACTGGGATTCCTGGGTTGGCGGTTACACGTTCATCCCGGGAGGCGGAATCCTCTATAGCCCGTTCGGCTGGGGCTTCTATTCACCGATGACAATGTACGAGACTCCGTTTTTCTTCCGTCGCTTTGGTGACCATGACTTTGCCCGTGGCCATGACCGTGACTTCGTGGAGCATGGCTTCGTTGAGCATGGCTCCGTTGATTGTGACCGCGGTGTTGACCACGACGCGGGGTCCGGTCCGCACATGCAGATCCCGAGAGACGCCCACCGTGGCGGGCTTGCCATGGACGCGCCCCGGCCTGCGATCCGTGCGCCCCACAGTGTCGGGTTCCGTGGTGGCAGATTCACCGGATTCCGCCGTTAATGGAAGCAAACGGCAGGACCGGAATGCGAAGGTAATAGGCGTCCTGGCCGGAGCTGCCGCCCTCAGGCAGCCCCGGCGGTTGTTCTTCCTTACGAGGCCGCCCCAACCACGACAAACGTGGTTGTGCCTGCACGGTCAACGAGCAGCAAGACAGGTTGCTTGCCTGCCTTCTGCACGTCCTGATCGTACTCGCTCACGTTGGTCACGGGCTTGCGGTTGACTTCCTCGATGACATCCCCGCGGCGGAGTCCGGCGTCAGCCGCTGAGGAACCGCGTTGGACGGAATCCACGACCACGCCTTTGGTAGCGGCCGGCAGCTTGAGTTCCTGCGCAACCTCGGGTGTCAGGTGTTCGACCTGCACTCCGGCCAGTGGTCCCGCTGCTGTGCCTGGTTGCGAACTTGCCCTCTCGCGGGAGCTTCCCGGCAGCTCCCCGAGCTTGACAGAGAGGTCGTGCGGTTGGCCGTTGCGCATGACTTTGAGATGGCCAACAGTTCCGGGAGCCATCTCAGAAACTCGAAGCCGCAATTCGTTAGGTCCGGTGACCGGCTGGCCATTGAGTGCAACGATGACGTCGCCGCGCTCGAATCCCGCCCCCGCAGCCGGACCTTTGGATTCGACATCGCCGACGAGGGCACCCTGCGGCTGCGATACGCCAAACGCCTTTGCGATCTCCGGAGTCACTGGCTGCACGGAAACACCCAGCCAGCCACGAACCACTTCGCCGTTCTTCAAGACATGATCCATGACGTAACGGGCAAGGTTGACCGGAATGGCAAGACCGACGCCTTCGTTGCCTCCGCCACCCGCACTGATCAGGGCGGTGTTGATGCCGACGAGTTCACCTCGGGCGTTGATCAGGGCGCCTCCGGAGTTTCCAGGATTGATGGGGGCATCGGTCTGGATGAAATCTTCATAGTTCTCGATATCCAGTCCGTTGCGCCCCGTAGCGCTCACGATGCCGTTGGTGACCGTTTCGCCAATCCCGAACGGGTCGCCGATGGCCAGCACGTAGTCCCCGATGTGCAGCTTGGACGAATCACCCAGAGTCACGGCCGGCAGCCCGGTGGCGTCGATTTTGACGATGGCGATGTCGGTCTTCGGATCCCGGCCGATCACCCGCCCCTTGAATTCGCGTTTGTCAGGAAGAAAGACCTTGATGTCGGTGGCGCCATCGATCACGTGGTTGTTGGTGAGGATGTAGCCCTCGGGACTGACAATAACGCCGGACCCGAGGCTCTCTTCCCGCCGCTCGCGCGGCACCTGAAACTGATTGCCGAAAAACTGGCGGAAGAATGGATCGTTGAAAAATGGAGACCCCGAGTTCTGGGTCCGGACTGTCTTGGACGACGAAATATTGACCACCGCCGGAAGCACGGGCTTCACCACGGCGGCGAATCCCATCGCGGTGGGGCCGTCAACGCTTCGCGCCGTCGGAGCCGCGTCGGGTTCAGAACGAGCCACGTAAACCGGCACGCGGCGCGGTTCCGCAGCCAATACCGGGTGCCCGGCCAGATTCAAGAGAACCGTTGTGACCGCGGCGCCCACAAACAGCACAATCACGAACAGAGCAATCGCCGCGCGGCGACTGATCTGCAACTTTGTTTCAGCCATACAATTTCCTTTCTGGTTCAGAACCGCATTTCGCCCTCTGGGCAGCGGCTCGCTTTTTCAGCCGTCCGTTGCGATTCCAGCACACTGGTCGGCTGACACAACAGACTTCACTTGAGTCCCACGACCGGGGACAACCCCGAAATGCAATCTCGGTCTCCGGCGCTCGCGCTGGCCGGCGGCGGCACACATCAAGGCATTCAGCCTCGGGTTCGAAGACCGTTCAGGTCTGGGGAGGTGGGCGGATGGGTGGTGTCGGCGAAGTCCAGATGACACGCCGCTGCAGGGATTCAGGATGCGGGACAAAGCCGGAAGGAGAAATGACATGCGCTCCGGCGTCCCAAGGACCGCTCAGAACGGAGTCATGGATATCGAGGCCAAGCGGGCTACTGTCAAATGGAACGGCCTTGCTGATCACATGCTCATCAGCTGCCCGCGGATGCAGAGACAAGCCTTGCGCGCCCGCAACCAGCAGAAGCGCAAGAACGGCCAGCGCGGTCGCCTCGAACGCCGAGTTTCGCACTCGATTCACTCTTTTATAGATGCAAATTCCCCGCCGGAGGTCGCAACGACGCCTGCACTGCGCGCCCGGCTGCGGCGATGAGCTTCAGTTCGATCTCAGTGATTGCGAACTCTGCGGCTGCGAACGTGCGGCTCTAAAGCGAACCGAGTGCGCAGATGAGGCTTGCACGTCCCCAAGTCTTCCTTGGTCTATGACTCCCTCGGAAGAAGCTGGCTGACTATGATCGAGAACGTGAGATAGGCGCACGCAGGTAATTGTATGCGAGAGTATGCACACGATGCGCGCGCATGCGAGAGACCCCTGGGTCCGCTTCACCGCTGGCGTCGCGCTGATTTGGGCGGCTCTGTCCGTTACGACCCGCATGTAACTACGCGCTTCAGCCAGGATGGCACTAAGCTGCCGGCGTCCACACGCCGTCGTTTACAAGCCTCTGCAACCGGGGTTTAGGCGCACAACTAACCTCGGCTACGAGGAACCCCTTTCGAAAGATTCGGACACTTGCAGTTTCCGAAACCACTAGGCCAATGCTTGAAGTGACCTCCGACATTGCTGCGGCAGCCATATGGCGCGTCCCAAGACCGAACGGCAAATGCAGGTCCGGAGCTTTAGCCTCCAAGTATTGGCAGGCCGCCACGAATATGCCTGAGTCAGAAATTATGAATGCCCCGTTTAACTGCGCCAATTCTTTTATTGTCCCGCGAAGATTCGAGTCTGTCACATGACGCGCCTGCGCTGGGTGCCCCGTTAAGGGATCTAGGATTAGTGGTCGCGAGTGCCGCAGCACCGTGTCCGAATCACCCACCATGAACATGGTGCCAATTCTGCGTCCTTCACGGCCTTCACGGGCGATCTCGATCGCGAGCCCGAGAGTGGGCTCCACGACGTTCGGGGCGAGCGGCAGAAAGAGAGCGGCTAGTTTGTCAAGCATACCTGCGAACTCCCGGGGGAGACCAGTGTGATTGCACTCCGAAACTTTACGGGTGTGTGCGGGCGCCCCCGGGCCGCCGAACTGGTCGTTTGCTGCCCAGCATTTGCGAGACAACTCACGATCATGTGTGCTGATCTTGGATGCTCACCGGCCCCCGGATGGACAGACAAGCCTTGAGCGCTCACAACCAGCAAAAAACCGAGAAGGGCTGCTGCTGCCGCCTTGAGCATCGACTTTCGCTCTCGACCCACTAACCTATATGATGCAGATTCTCGGGAGAAGTCGCACATACGCCCAACCAGGCCGCGGTCTTGGCAAAGCTGGTTTCGAGTCGCAGGCTGGATAGAGAGCAAGAGCCACCGCAAACGACGCCGCCTGGCAGCCCCCGGGCGGCGTTACTTCTCTTGTCCCCAGCGCGCAGGATGGACCGAATTGCCGGTCCCAGCATCAAACTCAGAAGATGATCCGGATTAACTGGAACCCCATGCCCCTCCTGGGCCCTGCGCCTGTTAACTGGTACGGCCTTACGTTTGCTCTCGGCTTCCTGGTGGGCGGCTGGCTGATCTGGCGCTGGGCCGACCACTGGCCCAAATTGCGCGCCGAACTGTTCTCGTTGCTGAGTTGGACGGCGCTCGGGACCGCATTGGGCGCACGACTGTACTTCGTGGCGCAGGACAATCCGGCAGCTTACCTCCGGCAGCCGTGGCGGATCTTCGCCGTCTGGGAAGGCGGTCTTGCCTATTTCGGGGGCCTCTTCGGAGCGACCCTCGCCGCTTTCATTTACTTGCGCGTCAGGCGGATGTCGTTCTGGAGGGTAGCCGACCTGTTTGCTCCCGCGATCGCAATAGGTTCCGCGGTCGGGCGGATCAGTTGTGGCTTGGACGGCATGGATTACGGCACTCCCACCTCCCTGCCGTGGGGAGTCGTGTACTCCAACTCCAACAGCTATGCTCCCGTGGACGGCGTGGCGAGGCACCCAGATCAGTTCTACGAGTTGCTCGGCGACCTGGTGATCGCTGCAATCCTCCTGAGGTTGCGAGGCAAAGTGCCGGATGGGGTGCTGTTCCTCTCCTATCTCGTGTTGTTCAGCATCCTGCGGTTCTTCGTCTTCTTCGTTCGGGGCAACGTGGAACCCGTCGCTTTCGGATTAAAGAACGCACAACTGACAGCTCTGGGGATTCTGGTCGTGGCAGTTCCCGCGCTGGCATTTGCTCTTACCAAGCACCGCGGCGAAGCACTCGCAATCCGGTAACCAACCTCACTGACTAGCGCCGCAGATCGGTCAACCTTTGCTCGTATTCGTGCTTATCGATTGCTCCGCGGGCGTAGCGCTTCCTCAGGATCTCCTCGGCGCTCCCGCGGGGATTGGCCTGGCTGCTTTGGCCAGAAAACGCCCGGATGATCAAGATCAAGACGACGATCCCAAGAATCCAGAACAGCCACATCCATCCCATGTGCCACCAAGAGTGCCAACCATACCAGGGCATAACAACCTCCTTGCTGCTGGGCCGGGGCCCCTGGGGCCCATAATCTTGCCGCTAAGCGATGCGGACTTCGGACAAGTCGCCGCGCTCGGCCCTTTCCTGGCACGACACACAGAACTGGGCCCAAGGCACCACCTGTAGTCGCTTGGGGTTGATTTCTTCTCCGCAGGCAGAGCAAATACCGAACGTGCCCTTCCCGAAGCGCCGCAGGGCCGATTCGATCATCTGGAGACGGCGGCGCTGAGCGCTGCCGTATTCGAACAGAAATTCCTTTGAGTAA
>JBGPJK010000307.1:0-5707 GCA_041485425.1 Terriglobia bacterium
ATGGTCAAGCTGGCTATGCGTATCATGAAGTTCTACCAGCACGAGAGCTGCGGCTGGTGTATTCCCTGTCGCGAAGGCACGGACTGGCTGAAGAAGACGCTCACCCGCTTCCACGCCGGCGGCGGGGTGAAGAAAGACATCGACAACATTCAATACCTGGCGGAGAACATGCTAGGGCGGACGTTCTGCCCGTTGGGTGATGCAGCGGCGATGCCCACGATTTCCATCGTGAAGAAGTGGCGGAAGGAATTTGAAGACCACCTGGAGGGCAGGCCGTGCCCGTTCGAGAAGGCGGGCGCGGTGGAGAGGTTGCCGGTATTGGCATGAGGAATTGAGTAATTGGGAAATTTGGTAATTGAGTAATTGGTGGGGCGGCATGAATAGACGGCCGGAGGAGCTTCGCGATCGTACCAAGGCGTTTGCCCTACGCGTTATTCGGCTCTTTCGTTCGTTGCCGTTCCGAACCGATACGCAGGTTTTGGGCAAGCAGCTTTTACGTTGTGGAACTTCTGTAGCTGCGAATTATCGTGCAGTCTGCCGGGCACGGTCAAAAGCGGAATTCATTGCTCGCATCGGAGTGGTCGCAGAGGAGGCGGACGAAGCAGTACTCTGGCTGGAACTGTTGACTGAATCTGGAATCATCAAAGCGGAGACAACGGAGGGACTCTCAGCCGAAGCGAGAGAACTGGCAGCAATATTTACCGCGTCACAACAGACTGCCAAGAGGACGGCTTAAGCAGTTTTCATTTACACAATTACGAAATTTCTCAATTCCCCAATGGCTCAGGTGAACATCACAGTCGACGGCAAGAAGGTCACGGCTCCCGCGGGGACGTTGCTGATTGAGGCCTGCAAGAGCGTGGGCATCGAGGTGCCCTCGTTCTGTTACTACCCCAACTTGTCGCTGCAGGGCGCTTGCCGCATGTGCCTGGTGAAGATTGACAAGATGCCCAAGCTGCAGACCGCCTGCACCACGGTGATCACCGAAGGCATGATCGTCACGGCTGAAAGTGAGGAGATCCAACAGGCGCGCAAGGCGATGGTCGAACTGTTGCTCGGCAATCATCCTTTGGACTGCCCGGTCTGCGATGCCGGCGGCGAATGCGAACTCCAGGACATGACCTTCTCCTACGGAGCCGCCGAGTCCAAATACATCGATGCCAAGAACCATAAAGAGGAGCAGCAGTGGTCGCCGGTGGTGTATTTCGACCGGCCGCGCTGTATTCTCTGCTACCGCTGCGTGCGGGTGTGTGGCGAGGCGATGGACGTGTGGGCCCTGGGTGTGCAGAACCGCGGGGTGAACTCGATCATCGCACCCAACCAGGAAGATCACCTGAACTGCGAAGAGTGCGGCATGTGCATCGACATTTGCCCGGTGGGTGCGCTGACTTCCGGCGCCTACCGATATAAGACGCGTCCCTGGGAGATGAAGCACGTGGGCACCACCTGCACCCACTGTGCCGACGGCTGCAAGACCACCCTGGGCGTGCGTCGCTCTGACAGCGGGATGCAGATTGTGCGCGGCGACAATCGCGACAAGAGCGGCATTAACGGCGACTTCCTCTGCATCAAGGGCAGGTATGCTTTCGACTTTGCCAACCATGACGAACGCTTGAAGCAGCCGCTCATCCGCAAGGACGGCCGGCTGACTCCTGCCACGTGGGAAGCAGCGTTTGAGCTGATTGGAGAGCGTTTTGCGGAAATCCGCGAGAAGGATGGCGGGCAGGCGATCGGCGTCATCGGTTCCACCCGCACCACCAATGAAGAGAATTACCTGCTTCAGAAGTTCGCTCGCGTGGTGCTGCAGACCAATAACATTGACCATCACCGGACCACCGACTTCCCTGCCCTGGCCGCTGCGCTTACCGGCAAGCCGGAAATGACCGCTTCGATGCGCGATGTGTTCAATGCCCCGGCGATACTGCTGATTGGCAACGATCCAAGCAACCAGCATCCCTTGCTGGCGTGGCAGATTCGGAACAATGTCCGCTTGCACCGGGCGCGGCTGTACGTGATCAACTCGCAGGCCATCAAGCTGCGACGGCAGGCCGCGAACTTCACGCAGATTCCGCCGGGCTGCGAAGGCAAGCTGGCAGCGTTTCTGGCTGGCGACGACTCCGCTCTGGAAGCTCTTGCGGGCGCGGGCGACTCGCCCCCGCCGGACGGGCAAGGTCGCCCGTCCCCACACGATTCCTGGATCGCGCTGCGCGAGAAACTCCGTGGCGAAACCAACCTGGTCATCATTTTCGGATCGGAAATCCGCGGCGCCGATCTTTCGTCTCTGGTGAAATTCGGCGCCGGCATTCAGGGCGCGAAACTGGTTTGCCTGAGCGACTACGCCAACTCGCGCGGCGCCGCCGACATGGGCCTCTACCCCGACCTGCTCCCCGGCTATTACCGTGTGGCCGACGTGGGAAAGTTCCACGAGGAATGGGGAGGCATGCCTGAGACTCATGGTTTGACTCTGCCCGAGATGGTTGAAAGCGCCAAGGCCGGCAAGTTGAAGGCATTCTACGTGGTGGGCGCGAATCCCATCGGCCGCTTTGGCATCGATCCTTTCGCATTCTCCCAGAGTTTCGTCGTAGTGCAGGACATGTTCTTGACAGAAACCGCCGTCATGGCCGATGTGGTGTTGCCGGCCGCCAATGCCTACGAGAAGTCGGGAACCTTCACCAACACCTGCGGCGACCTGCAACTGGTCAAGAAAGCCGGAGAGATCACCGAGACCAAGACCGATTTCGAAATGATCGTGCGCCTCGCCGACGCCGCGGGCTTCGACGTCGGCAAGCTGGTGCCGTTCGGCCGGGGAACGCATGCTGACATGGGACAGTCGCGCGGAGCGCAGTCGGGCGAGGCCGACCGGCATGCCGTGTGGCTGCGAGCCAACGGCCTGGAGCCCAAGATGAGCCCGTTCGATCCCCTGGCGATCCTGGACGAAATTCAGCGGCTGGTGCCGGGATATGACGTTTCCCGAATGAACCTGCTGGCCGGCAACGATCAGCACACGAATTTGTCAGAAAGCGGGCCTGGAGCCTTGCAAAATCCGGAATTAATCGCGCCCGCTCATGACGATCTGTTCAGTTCCGGCACGTTAGGGAGGTATTCCCGTACCCTGAATTCGGTAATCGAGAACCATCACAAAGAGGCGGCGGAAGCGGACATGGCCGCTGACTGAGCGATGCACCTTGGATGACGCCGAGTAAGACTTTGGAAAGAGACCGGCATTGTTAAGCGTTGGAACGTTTGTCCTCATTTCGGTCATCAAGATCGTGATTGCACTGATCGTGCTGCTCACGGCGGTGGCGTACACCGTTTGGCTGGAGCGCAAGGTGGTGGGGCACATCCAGAATCGCTGGGGGCCTACGCGGGTGGGCCCGTTCGGCCTGCTGCAACCGCTGGCGGACGGAGCCAAGTTCCTGCTTAAAGAAGATCTCACCCCGCCGCACGTGTACAAACCGCTGTACATTGCGGCACCGATGATTGCGGTGGTCTTTGCGCTTACTTCCATTGCTGTCATCCCCATCGGCAACTGGGTGACGGTGGGCGGAATTCGAACACCGCTACAGATCACCGACGTCAACATCGGTTTGCTGATCGTGCTGGGCATCACCTCGATGGGCGTGTATGGCGTGGTCCTGGCCGGGTGGTCCTCGAATAACAAGTATTCCCTGCTGGGCAGCCTGCGGGCGAGCGCCCAGATGGTGAGCTACGAGGTCTCGCTGGGATTGTCGCTGATTGGCGTGCTGATTATGGCCGGCAGCTTCAGCCTGCGCGAGATCGTGGATGCCCAGGGTGGCGCCTACTGGCATGTCATCCCGCGCTGGAATATTTTCCAGGGACAGTTCTTCGCATTTTTCATTTACCTGACGGCGGCGTTCGCGGAAACCAACCGCATCCCCTTCGACCTGCCGGAGGCGGAAACCGAACTGGTGGCCGGCTACCACACCGAGTACAGCGCCATGAAGTTTGCCATGTTCTTCATGGCGGAATACGCCAACATGATCACGGTGGCATGTTTGGCCTCGCTGCTGTTTCTGGGCGGATGGCACGGACCGCTGTTTGGGCCGGCGTGGCTACAAGCCATCCTGCCGATTTTCTGGTTCGTGTTAAGGGTGCTCGGATTTCTGTTTGTGTACATTTGGGTGCGCGGCACATTGCCGCGCTTTCGCTATGACCAGCTCATGGCGTTTGGGTGGAAGGTTTTGCTGCCGCTGGCCATTGCGAACTTGATGATTACTGGGCTGATTGTGGCTTTGAAATCGTAGCGCCGTGTCCGGCGGGCGTCCGACCCGCTGACGGGGGCAGGATGCCCCCGGGACAGCCGGCGAGACGCCGGCGCTACAGGAAAAGCAATGCTTCACCTGATCATATTTCTGTTCTTCGGCGCAATCTGCGTGGCGGGGGCGGTGAACCTGCTGGTGCAGCGGCATCCCATCAACAGCGCGCTGTCGCTGATTGCGGTGATGGCTTCACTGGCAGTCGAGTACCTGCTGCTGGGCGCAGAGTTTGTCGCGGCGGTGCAGGTCATCATCTATGCTGGCGCGATCATGGTCCTGTTCGTTTTGGTCATCATGCTGCTGAACGCGGGCGAAGAGGAGCGCACCCAGGGAAGCCGGGTGGCGATGATCTTTGGCATTCCGGGCATGCTGGTGGGCAGCGGGCTGGTCGCATGGGTTCTTCTGGAGCATTCTGGGACTCACTCGGTGGCAGCGGGGGCGCTCCCGGGGGATCCCAAGACGATTGCTTGGCTGCTCTTCCACGAGTTCCTGTTGCCGTTTGAAGTCACCTCGGTGCTGGTGCTGATTGCCATCATGGGTGCGGTCGTTTTGGCCAGTCACCCCGAACCGGGCCAGCAGACCAGGAAGGAGGGTTGATGGTACCGCTTTCATATTACCTGGTGCTGAGCGGCTTTCTTTTCGCCTGCGGTGTGACCGGGTTTCTGATCAAGCGCAACATCATCACCATCTTCATGTCGATTGAGTTGATGCTCAACGGCGTGAATCTGTCGTTCGTCGCGTTCGCGGCGAATTGGCATGCGCTCAGCGGACAAGTATTTGTGTTCTTCGTCATGGTGGTTGCTGCAGCCGAAGCGGCTGTGGGACTGGCGATCATCATCGCCGTATACCGCACGCGTGAGACTTTGAATGTGGACCAGGTGAATCTGCTCAAGCTATGACGCCGAACCTGCATCTCTGGCTGATTCCGCTGCTGCCGCTCGTCGGCGCTGCCATCAACGGCCTGTTCGGGAAGCGATTCTCCCGTCAGGCGGTGGCGGCGGTGGCTCTGCTGTTCTGCGGAGCAGCTTTCTTCATGGCACTGTGGATCGCGCTGCGGTTCTCTTCCCTGACTCTTCCCCTCACCGAGTACGTGGCGCCATGGATTCGTGCGGGAAGTTTCCAGGCTGACTTCGCCTTCTACCTCGACCAACTTTCCCTGGTGATGTTGCTGGTAGTGACTGGTGTCGGCTTCCTCATCCACATCTACGCCGTCGGCTACATGTGGGAGGAGGGCGGGTTCTACCGCTTCTTCAGCTACCTGAACCTGTTCATGTTTTTCATGCTGACACTGGTGCTGGCCAACAACTACCTGCTGATGTTTATCGGCTGGGAAGGTGTGGGCCTGGCGTCCTACCTGCTGATTGGATTCTGGTTTACCAAAGATTCCGCCGCGTCCGCGGGCAAGAAGGCATTCATCGTGAACCGGATCG
>JBGPJK010000308.1:0-5705 GCA_041485425.1 Terriglobia bacterium
CTGGCCGATTGCGACATCATCATCGAAGCCGTCATCGAGAATGTCGCCGAAAAGAAGAAGATGTACACGGCGCTCGACGGCATCGTGAAGAAAGACGCCATCTTCGCCTCGAACACCTCGTCCATCTCGATCACTGAACTGATGACCGCCACCAAGCGCCCGGAGCGCTTCATTGGGCTGCACTTTTTCAATCCTGTGCCGCTGATGAAGCTGGTCGAGGTGGTGCGCACCATCGCCACCGCCAACGACGTGTACGACACCGCCTACGAGTTCGGCAAGAAGCTGGGCAAAGTGCCGGTGCGCACCAGCGACAAGACTGGTTTCATCGTGAACCGGCTGCTGGTGCCGTATCTGCTCGACGCCATCCGCGCCTACGAAGAAGGCGTGGGTTCAATTGAGGACATCGACAACGCCATCAAGCTCGGCATGGGTCATCCCATGGGGCCGTTTACGCTGCTGGATTTTGTGGGCCTCGATACGACTTACTACATCACCCACGTGATGTTCGATGAGTTCAAGGAGCCGCGGTTCGCCTCGCCGCCGCTGCTGAAGCGGATGGTAATGGCGGGCTGGTATGGGCGGAAGTCGGGCAAGGGGTTTTATGATTACTCGGACCCAAACAATCCGAAGCCGAACAAGCTGTAGCTTCATCTCCACGGATTCACGCGGATTAACACGGATTTTTTACCACAGAGACACAGAGTCACGGAGAAAACCAAGAAAAAGAATTGCATTTCTCTGTGACTCGGTGCCTCTGTGGTAGATAAGGTTGCTTATCGAACATGAACAAGATTTTGACGGCGGTCATTACTTGTGCTCTCGCCCTTGCTTTCACCACGGACAGCCTGCAGGGCCAAGCTGCCGCGGCACACGAGCACATGGTCGCCAACTGCGTGGAAGTGCCTCTCGGCGAAAAGCGGCCTCACTTCGGCTGCTTCAAGATCGGAGTGGCGAAAGGGCTGCAGTTTAGTCAACCGGCGATCTATTGGCATCTGCGGACGTTTCCCAACCGGGGTGCTGCCGACGCGGCCAAGAGTTCAACCGGCGTGGTGGTGGAAGAAGAAGGGCGGGTCTGGCTGTCGGAATTCGGGCCCAAAGACAGTGCTCCCCGGGGCGGCGAAGCCGTCGCCGTGATCGGGCCGCTGGAACTTCTTCCGGCCAAGACCTACGATGCCGAGATCGCTTACGCTGTGCTGCGGCCGGGCGATCGTTCCCGTGTGCACACCCATCCGGGGCCGGAAGCCTGGTATGTGCTTGCGGGGGAGCAGTGCCTGGAGACTCCCGCTGGAACCAGGAAAGCGCACACCGGGGAGACGATGTTTGTGGCCCCGAGCGTCGCCATGGAGCTGAGTGTTACGGGCACCAGCGTCCGGCGGGCGTTCGCCGTGGTGATCCACGATTCCACGAAGGAGTGGGGCACGCCGTCGGATTGGAAGCCGACGGGGGCGTGCAACCGATGACAGGAAAACAAATCGTCGGTGCATTAACTGTTTTCGCGACTACCGTCGTGCTAGTTGTTTTAGGGATTTGCACGGTTGGTGTCGAGAGAGTTGTTGCCTTTGCGACGGCGATGTCATTCGTGGCGACCGCGGCTGCGGCTCTTGCTGCGTGGGGATATCTGAAGGAAACAGCAAGGGTAGCTACAATCATGGAAAAGGATCTAGAGTTTCGAGTTGCGCCAAATCTAAAATTTGAGCTCGGAGCTGGTCTCTCTAACGACCTTCCTGCGACAATTGAGAACATTGGTAAGGGCGTCGCCGTAGATCTCGTTGGAACAATTACACACCTTCCCTCGAACAGGACTGATCCGATCACGTTCCCAAACCGTTTTGAGCCGAACCAGCCCATCAAGACCCAAGTGACTACCCTTCATGGTGAAAGGGGCTTCAAAGTCGAACTTTCTTGTACGGACTCGGTCGGACTTAACACTTACATCTTTACCGTCGACGATTCTGGGCGTATGCAAGTTGATGTCACTCGCCGCGCGTTATCTCGGCATTAAGGCTCTGTATGACATCTATGAACTTCGAAAACCTCCTCCTCGAAAAGAAATCCTCCATCGCCTACGTCACCGTCAACCGGCCCAAAGTGCTCAACGCGCTCAACATGGCCACCATGGAAGAGCTGCGCGCGGCGTTTACTGACATCAAGAACGACGCGGGCGTGCGCGTGGCCATCCTGACTGGCGCGGGCGAGAAGGCGTTCATTGCGGGCGCGGACATTGGTGAGCTGGCCAAGCAGGACGCGGTTGCGGGCAAAGAGTACACGCACCGCGGCCAGTCCGTACTCGACCTGATCGAGAACCTGGGCAAGCCGGTGATCGCCTGCATCAACGGCTTCGCGCTGGGCGGCGGATGCGAGATCGCCATGGCCTGCACCATGCGCCTGGCCAGCGAGAATGCCAAGCTCGGCCAGCCCGAGGTGAAGCTGGGTATCATTCCCGGCTACGGCGGCACGCAGCGCTTGTCGCGGCTGGTGGGCAAGGGAATCGCCATGCAGCTTGTGCTCTCGGGCGAGATGATCACGGCGCAGGAGGCTCACCGCATCGGGCTGGTGAATGAGGTCACGGCTGCGGCTGAGCTCATTCCCCGCGCGGAAGCCATCGCGCAGAAGATCATCGCCAACGCTCCTTTGGCCGTGCAGTACGCCATGGAAGCGGTGAACAAGGGCATGGAGATGACCCTCGCCGAGGGACTTTATCTGGAGGCGACGTTGTTCGGGGTGTGCTGCGCGACGGAAGACAAGAAGGAAGGGACGACGGCATTCCTTGAAAAACGGGCGGCACAGTTTAAGGGGAAGTGATCGGATTGCAGATCTCAGATTTTAGATTTCAGATTTCAGATTGCAGATTTGAAGGGCAACGACTCGCATTCTAAGTCCGGCCTCCAAGATGTCAGGGCAGTGATCTACAATCTGAAATCTTCAATCTTCAATCTGCAATCTGCAATCTGCAATCATGCTCAAGTCTCTCCATATCGGCCGTTATGCCACCCGGGCGGAGGATTTCCGCAAGCTGGTGGATTTCTTTGAGGCCATCGGGTTCGAGCGTGCGTCGGCGGGGAGTGGGGCGGACCGGCACTCGGCCGTACTGACTGCGCCTCTGGGCATGCTGAGCGTCAATGCGCTCTCGCCGCAGTATCCACCGGAGGTGCTGGACCGGCTCAAAGATGTGGCCAGGCTGATGGTCCTCGAAGTTACCAATCCCGACGACGTTTTCGCCATTGCGCAGAAGATGAAGCTTAAAGTTCTGGCGGATTCGGCTTCGCCGACTGGCGGTGAGCGCAGCTTCTCCCTCGAACTACCCGGAGAGATGGTGGTTACTGTACACGGGACCCAGGAGCAGTCGCCGTCAGGGATCGAGGGCAAGCTCGATGCGCGGGGGAAACGCTTCGCCATCGTGGTCAGCCGTTTCAATGCTTTCATCACCGAGCGACTGCTGGCTGGGGCGCTCGATGGGCTGCGCCGCACGGGAGCTCGCAACGAAGACATCGCGATCGTCCGCGTCCCTGGCTCGTTCGAAATCCCCGCTGCCGCGCGCGCTCTCGCCGAAACGAAAAAGTATGACGCCATCCTCTGTCTCGGTTGCCTGCTGCGCGGTGACACGGCGCACTACGATGTCATCGTGAATGAGGTGACGCGTGGGATCGGGCAGTCTGCGCAGGAGACCGGGGTTCCGCACGCGTTCGGGGTGCTGACGTGCGACACGCTGGAGCAGGCGATTGATCGCGCCGGCTTGAAGATGGGCAACAAGGGCTTCGAGGCGGCGCTGGCGGCGGTCGAGATGGCGAATCTGAGAGCAGACCTCAGACCTCGGACTTCAGACCTCAGCAAAGCCAAATCGAACCCTGGCCGCCGGACCTCAGGTGTGAGAAAACCCAAAACCCAATCCAGACGCAAAAGCCGTCGCTGATTTGCGCCTTCTCCATTCCCCCTTCTTGTAGACTGAAATTAAACTGTGCCATTGGCCATGAACAGCAACGCATGCAGGGCTGAGGTCCGAGGTCCGACGTCCGAGGTCTGAATCATGGGAACCCGCCGCAAATCCCGCGAACTGGTGTTGCAGATGCTGTTCCAGGCCGACCTGGGCCGGCAGAGCGCGGAGGATGTGCGCCGCACGTTCTGGAACGAGCGCAGTTCAGTGGCGGCCGACGTGCGGGGGTTTGCCGATGATCTGTTTGGCGTGGCTACCGAACGCACGGCGGAGATCGACGGTCTGATCGAGGGTCACGCCGAACACTGGCGCATGGAACGGATGGCGGCGGTGGATCGCAACATCCTGCGGGCGGCGGTGGCGGAACTGCTGGGTTTTGCGTCCACCCCACGGGCGGTCATCATCAACGAAGCGCTGGAAATCGCGCGCAAGTTCTCCAGTCCCGAGTCGGTGCAATTCATTAATGGCGTGCTCGACAGTGTGGGGCGGGAACTGCAAAAGACGTCTTAGTTACCAGTGGCAGTTCTCTGTTCCCAGTTATCTGAGATTCTCCGCTCAGGATTCCCCCCTTCGACTGCACTCCGGGTCACGCCCGCAAGGCACCTCAAGCTTAGGTCCTTCACTCTGCTTCACATCACAACGACGATCGGCCGCCTGGCTAAGGCCTGACTGCAATCAAGTCTGGGGTGCAGGTGAAGGGAACGTTGTTGAGGCAAAAGTTAAAGTCCGCGGGAAAAGTGATCTCCTGGAAGTCGCTGCCCACAATGGTATCCAGGACGTGTACGGTGTTATCGCTGGCGGCCACGTAAAGCAGGGCGCCGTCGGGGGTCAGCGAAGCCTGGATGGGAGTGGCATCCCCGGCCAACTGGATGGCGGAGGAAGTCTGGTCAACAATATTGAACACCAGAATACTGGCGATATTACTGGCGACGACGTAGGCTTTGCCGCCGTCCGGGGAGACAATGAACTGGGTGGGAACAAAGTTGCCCTGGCCGAGATTGACGGGAGTGCTCACAGTATTGCTAACCATGAGGAAACCCAGTGGGGCAGGGCAGCCGATAGTCACGTTGGGCGTCGGCGTGCCGGTGATGTCGGCAGTGATGGTTTCAATATTGGGGGGAGCGAGTACGAGGAGGGTTTTGCCGTCGGGCAGGGCGCGGAGCGCGGTGGGACCGGGGGCACTTACGCTGCCCACGGTGAAATTGTTCGGATCTTCGCAAGTAGCCAGGAAGGATACGCCTGCTGGGTCGCCTCCCACCATGTAACCGAAGGATCCGCTGGCCAGGAAAGCTACGTCGGTCGCTGGGGCGCTCAGCGGAATGGTCTGCAGCGCTTCCACAGGCGAGTAAACGTAGAGCGTACTTCCTGCCAAAATATAGGCCTTCAGGCTGTCGGGGGAAAAGTCGGCAGCGGTGGCTCCTGTGATCTGCAGCGCCACATTGCTGTTGTTGGTGGTGTCAAAGACAAATACCTGGTTGGGGGTCAGGTTTCTGTCGGAGACGATTACCTTGTTGCCGTTGGGAGAAACCGCCAATACATTGCCGGTCACCGAGGTGAATTGCTGCACCGGATTGCCACTGGTCGCCGTTGGATTAAATACCATGAGGCCGCGGGTGCCCTGGAGCCCGAACGTCGTGCCCAGGAAAGCCCTTTGGGCGGTTGAACCGAAAACTACGGCATTTGGCGCAGCCGGCAGCAGGAGCTGTCCCAGTACGATGTTGGTGGGAAAAGCGATTGGGACAAGGGTGCTGATGCAGCCATCGACAAACATGCC
>JBGPJK010000309.1:0-5696 GCA_041485425.1 Terriglobia bacterium
ACCCTCGTTTCAGCACTCCCCGATGAATTACAGAAGTGGTATCTTTTCACCGATGCTTGCTGTCAAGGACAAGAAAGAAACCGAAAGGCCGGGCCACCCGCCCGGGGAAAACTTCTATGTATATGCGGACAATGCGCCGACCAATCGGATAGACCCATCTGGCTTGGACCCGAATTGGAGTCCGATCGTATGGTGGTGGCGGTTGTTCGGGCCACAGCAACCCTGCCCTGAGTCGAAATGCTCAGTATCTGTTAGCTGTTTGCCGACACACGGACTGGAGCTCACTCATTGTACGGTCAAAGGCTGGGACGGTTCGGGCTATACAGATTATGACGGGATGCCAGCAGGCGACAATGTTCTATGGACAAAACTAAAAGTCATACGGGGCACACCGCACACGGCCTTGCCGCCAGGACAGAATACGTTTTTCAGCGGGAATTTTGGCGGTAATGTTCCTTGCGACTGCGTAGAAAAGGCAGCGCAGAAAATAAACAACGGGGACTATAGATACAGTGCTCCCATCCAGAACAGCAACACTGCAGCACAAATGATGCTCAACAATTGCGGACTCCATCCTTCCTTCCCATTTTCTGCTTGGGGTGCACGGCCATGGAGGTGAGCAGCTCGATGCAATTTGTTAAGTACAGAATTGCTGCTGCACTTGTGCTCGGCATGGGGTTTATTTCTCTAGTGCTGCTACTTCTCAGAATGCTGATCTCTACGACTGTGTCAGTGCCGCTTTCCATTTTTCTGGTTCCTGGTGGCATGCTGATTGCTCTTCTGGCCGGATCTAGAGAAACCAATCTAGCGCTGACAGTGCCTTTCGCAAACGCCTTGGTCTATTCGGGAATCGCCTACGTTGCAATTTTAGTTTTGTGGCGCAGCGCAAGCCTTGCTACGATGCGTCGGATCATTACACGGCTGGCACCTTTGGCGGCAATCCTTCTGATTCTGACCTCCATCCCGCCCTTTAATCCCCTGTGGCCTCGGGGAATGCTCGCATTGAAAGAAGAGGAGAGTGGGTTGCAGTCCGCCCTCCCTTTGGGTACCGGGTTGGACCAAGCTAAGGCGACTTTGGATTCAAAAGGAGTACAGTTTCGTGGCGAAACTGAATCCTCGGGGGGTGTAGTCCTTGAACGGGAAGGCCTGCAACTCACTGCTGCTCCGGGCGATCGAGTGCTTGCAGCTCGGTACCAAACGGATGCCAGGACATTTCCTTGTGGCTATGATATGGAAATCGTTCTTCTGTTTGGCCGAGACGATAAACTGAAGCAGCAATATGTTCATCGACTGCGTGTTTGCCCGTGAAGCGATCTATGGATACGACACGACGGTGACCTTTTCGGAAGAAACATATCGCTTCAAATACGATCCCTTCGGCAGAAGAATCTACAAGTCCTCTTCTTCTGGAACGAGCATCTATGGCGGGTGGCCGACAGGTTGACCGCTTGGACGAATTCGGGTGCCGGATTCTTTGCGCCGCCCCAGCAAAGGGTCCGAGTTTAGAGTCAACTCTACGCTAGTCTTACCGTTCGAGATCAAGCGGATCGCGTAAGGCGGAGTAACTCTTCAAATTGGCTCCCGCCTTCCTGAAGTACGACACCCAGAACTGTCGAAGTTGCTCCCACCGGGCAACTTTTCTCCCGGCTGCGTGGGCGCCAAGGACATATACCTCGACATCCTTCATGTCCGGCAGCAACTTCTCGCTTTCGACCTTGGTGAGCGCGACCTCCAAAGGGATTACTCTTGGAGCTTCGAGATTGAGATCGCGGGTCGCCTGTTGCATGTCGGAATAAATAACGAGCACCTTTCTCCGGCCCTTGGGGCTTGGTTCAAACAACTGGGCGGCCAGAACCAGTGCCCCGAGCACGTCCGTCTGTTTGAAAGTCGGCTGTAGCCGCTCGCTTCGCGCCTTCCAAACCCGCGCAATCTCTCTCCTGCCTGCGGTCAGCTTCTCCCCGAAATAGCCAGGATCGGTATTGAGCTTTGCTCGAAGGAGGAAGTAAGGCTGCTCGAAGCCATTGTTCGTGATTCCTATGATCGTCACATCCGTCCCGGCAGGCAAACGCCCGAGCAGTTGAGTGACGGCGGCGACATTCTTAGTGAATTCCGTCTGGCCGTCCGGTCCTCGCGTGTCTTCCGATGCGGAGAGATCAAGCGCAATCACGAGGTGAATCGGCTGTTGGGCATGAACCCTCGCGGGGCACGAGAGAAGCAGCAGAGCAAGAGGAACCAGAACTTTCTTGGCCGCGCTCCAAAGCGTCCGTTTCAGCATCGCCCAGTAGAAGTCACGCCAAAAAGTCGCTACGAAGATTGCAGATGCATTCCGCAGGGCGAGAATCTCCCGGACCAACGCCGCGAGCTTCGCTTGCGTTTCCTCGAGCTCCGTCTGCAACGATTCATAACTCTCTCCCGCTCCGGAGCCGAGGCGACGGGCTTCGTGCATGGCAAGGCCCGCCCCCAGTTCCATGCTGAATGCGAGCAGCGCCATGACGAGTTGCAGCAGGGGCACCGTGTCTTCGTAGAACGAGGCTGGTGAACGCGGGACTTGCTGGTCCGCGTCGTCAATCACGGCGGCAGGCGCTGCCTGTCGCGTCTCCTGAGCCAAGAGATCTCCCCGGATGACGGCGAGAAGGATGAGGCTCGCGAGGGCAGCGACGCAGGAAATAACTGTCAATACTTGCAACAGCCGCTTGCTCGCGAGTGTGTCGAGCGTGCGTTCCACAAGAAAAGGGGCGACGACGGCGATCCCCACGCAGTAGAACACTCCCTTGAGTCCCAGCCGGTACGGCTCAAGGGTAAGGAGTGACAGAACGAACCCGGCAAGGATCAAGAGGGAGGCGACCGACCAGCAAAGAATGATGCGGTGCCGGCGTGCTCGCGTTTCACCCGGCGGCTCGGCGTGGTAGAGGCGCACTTTGAGTTCACGTTCCCTCCCTAGGAGCACGGCGAACCCTGCCTGCTTCACGGCGATCTCAGGCTGGTTTACGAGCTCGATCCGCAGACTTTCGCACTCGCAGACCGCCTCGGCCCGCTCGATCAGATGATCTGCGCCTGCGGTACCGAGCTTGCCCCCCGCCCCGTCGTTCGTGAACTCGAAATCCATAGTGTTCCTCCCCACTGATCGAATGCGCGGCCTCAAAAAAGGAGCCTGCCGATGGGCAAGCTCCATGAGAGAAAGAACTAGGTAGCCTCGAGGATCTTTTTTACTTCCTCGAGTTTTTGAAGTTGGCGTCTTGTCTGCTTGAGCTCTTCTTCCTTCTGCGCAACACCTTCGCGCAGTCGGTCGATTTGGCTAAGCACGACTTCCACGGGGGTCTTCTTTTTCCACAGCTTCCGTTGTGCTTGGCCTGCTGGTGCTGCTGACCTCGGCAGTGCCGGGTCGGCTTGCTTCTGCGCTGTCATTGGTCCCTCCTTGGGACTGCGGTTGAAGGTTTTGAGTGGCCACCCATGCCTCTAGCTTTCGAATTGCTTCACGTTTTGCGGGAAGCTCGACGTGGGTGTAAACGGAGTTGACGTCTTCACCGCTCGAATGGCCCATGAGCGCCTTGCGGATTTCCTGCATCACTCCTGCCTCCATGAGCCTCGTGTTAAATGTGTGACGGAGGTCATGGAAGCGGTAGTAGCGGATGCCCGCACGGCGGATGGCGGCCTTCCAAGCGGTCTTCACGACACGGATGGGCCGGTCCTTGAACGAAAAGATCGGCCCGTGGGGTTGCGGATGAGCGGCGAGGAGGGTCTGGAGCCTCCGCGTGAGCGGAATCTCCCGGCCCTCCCCGCCTGCTGTTTTGGAACGCGTGACGGAGATAAGGCCGCGGGTGAGATCGACGTGCTCCCACCTCTGGCCCAGGATTTCTCCGCGGCGCATTCCGGTATCGAGCGCGGCGATGATGATCGAACGGAGATGAGGTGCGGCGGCAGCAAGCAGCCGTTCCTCCTCCGCAACGTTCATCACGATCCGCGGTTTGCGCCGCTCGCGGACGAGCGGCATCCGACTCAGTGGGTTCGCCGTGAGGAAGCCCTCATCCACCGCCCAATAGAGCAGGTGGCGAAGGGCTTCGAGGTCGCGGTTGACCGTCGTGTCGGAAACTTGTTTCTGCGCGTGGCGGTGGGCGCGGTAGTCCCGAACGAGCGCTTTATGGATGCGGCCGATTGGGATTTCACTGAAGTACGGCAGCAAGAGCTTCAAGCGGTCGATGTGCCAGGCCTTCGGTGACCCTTCGGCGAGAAAACGCGCCGCGAATTCCCCAAAGGCCATTTCGGGCTTCGGTACCCGCCGTCCAAGGCGGGCGAGCGTAAGCTCCTCCTTGAACTCCTGATCGATTTGCCGGGCCACCCGGACGTTGCCGGTGCCCGTCGACCTTGCGTGGCGGATGCCGTCCACGTAGACGTAGGACCACCAGACGTTCCCGCGCTTCCAAAGAGCCATCGTTCATCACCTCCTTTCGGTTTGCTTGTCAATGAGCCAGCGAATCACCTGATTGCGGTAGAAGATGAGCCTGCCGGTACGGCTCGCCCTGAAATGCGGCAAGCCCCGCCGGAGACACTGCTGCCGGACGGTCCAGACCGAACAACCGATAAGCTGGGCCACTTCCCGGATCCCTATCGGCTCCCCGAGTCCTTGTTGACCTGCACCGGAGGAAGAGGACGGTGCGGGCACTGCCACGGGCAGTTCTGCCCTAGGCGCGCGCTCGCTATCTTCAAGAATGGCAAGCTCTTCGAGAGCGACTCCGTTCCTTACTCGCGTATCCATCGCTCGCACCCGCTACCTTTCTGCCTCACGGCCTCCGCTCCTTCTCACGGTCGAGAAGCTGCCTTCGAATCCATCGCCGCAAGGCAAGCGGCAGCCTGGTCCACATGGCCCAGAGCACCGTCAAGGCAAGAGCCAGGAATCCGCATGCAACAAGCATGCGGGGACTGACCAAGAGCTCGTGGAGGAGCGCAGCCACGAAGAGAATCGAAATGACAAAGAGCAGGAATCCTGGGATGAGCGTGAGGAGAAAGACCGCGACCGCAATCCAAAGCGGGGCTTTGGGAGCCGGTGTCGAAAGCTCCCGGCTCCCGCACTGAGAGCAAATCTGCGCGCTCCTCGGATTCTTGTGGAGCCTCGGGCAAAGCTTGACGTTGTAGCTTCTGCCGCAGAACTGGCAGAAGAGCGGCTCGCCGTGGGTGATCCTGTTGCAGTGGTAGCAGTAGCACATGGTTCCTCAAAAAAATGACCGCAAGCCATCATCGGATGGACGGACCCACGCCGGACCCCAGAGGTTGTCCCGCCCGATCAACTCGAAGGTCGAGAGCCAGAAAATCTTTTCGGTCAGATTCCGGACGACGCCGCGGATCGCTTGCATCCGGCACTCGGTATTCGCGACGACGAGCACCCGGAATCGATGTTCCTGAAACTGCTCTTCGAAGGTTCCCGAGGCGGCGTAGCGGAGATAGCCCTGGACCTTCGCCTTCCAGACCGGCAGCCCTTCATGTCCGAGATCAACTTCGAGGAATGCGGCAACGACCCCCTGCGCGGTCGACAGTTCGACGTACCCGTCGGGAATGAGCCGAACCCCGTGAGCGATCGGCTCCGAAAAACTCAGCCACCGGATGAACTTCGCCTCTGCCGAAGGCATCGGCTGGTATTTCGCTAGGCAGTAGATCTCGTTCACCGCCAGCTGATGGGCGACGAAGAAGTTCGTGGCGAGGAG
>JBGPJK010000310.1:0-5677 GCA_041485425.1 Terriglobia bacterium
AAAGAGAAGCGTCGCCTGCAACCTTAACGCTGATCCGCCCTTGATCGTCTGTTTGCGCGACCACGAATAGAACGCTTGGACGTCCGACAAAACGGCCTTGCGAAATTTCGATAGACTGCGCGGGACTCACCACCCCGCGTGCAACAAGATAAGCTCCTGCGGGCCCTGCAGCACTTCCAGTTGCGATGTCTTCGACTCGGCCATCATTATCCCAAGTCCTTCCTTCTCTGCGGTTCACGTCGAAAACATATACAAATTTCGCTCCAAACCGGGCGAGTTGCTTTTCAAATTCGGGCTTCATGATGCGGGCTGCTTCCAGGTCCCTGTTAACAGGGACCAGCAGGTAAGGAAGCCCGGTTGATGCTATTTGAAGTGGAAACTTGTCCAGAAGATGATCTCGGCCCAGATTCAATGCTTCGAGAAATGGGATGCTTTCCTGGGTGGAAAGCGTAGCGCCAAAATCACATATACCCTGGTCCATCTCTGCGCGATAATGCGAATCTTGCCGGATCGTCTGGACAGGAAAGCTCTTCTTATTAAGTTGAAAGGTCCAGGAGACTTCGCGCACACCTGCCATAGTCTCTTCGTGCAGAGCAGCTGCTGCGCCTAGAACTGGGTGGCCAGCAAAGTCCAACTCTTCTTCCATCGTGAACACCCAGGCGCGAACGGTCCGTGATCTTGCTTCCTGGAGCACGAAGATGGATTCGAACTGACGCATCTCGCGAGTGAGTTCTTGCATGACCGCGGTCGGTAGAGCTCGCCGCAGCCGAAACACAGTAACGCCATTTCCTGAAAGCGGTTTGCTGCTGAAAACATCCACATGGTAATACTTCAAACCCAATGGGGCGCTTGCTTTTTGGGCTCCTATCAGCACTGGAATTCGTTTGAAGGTTGCGAACAAGCTGTAGGCAACGCCAATAAACGCTCGCCTGGATGCGTGTGTGTGAAGCGCCGTCTCTGAATCGGACAGATTATATCCGCGCCTGAGCTTTGAAAAGATCCTTGGGGAGTGACTGAATATTTTGGCTGTCTGTGTACTCATGAACTCCTCGGGCTGTCCTTCTGCATCGTTGGGTCACTTCTGAACTGCGGGTGGAGACGGAACGCTTTGTGGTGTCTCATTGTTCTTCTCTGGTCAGCCGTTGGGCTCGTTCGATTGCAGCGACAAGTTTCTTCATTCCTTCGGGAGCGCTTGCGTCCGTCACCTCGAACTACCGGGTGGCGAGTGGTAGAACCTCAAGGAAATCAATCAACCGACGCGGGCGATGGCCATAGCGCCATTCCAGCGATGATGAAACCCAGGCCGAATAACACGCCAGCCAGTGTAACGCCCCAGCTCCTGGCACCAGGAAACAAACCGACCACGCCGATCATCATGGAAGCGATCCACAGGGCGGGCGCCAATCTTGGAAAGGGAACTTTGACCAGCATCGCGCCCGCGACACCTAATACAACGACGCCGAGTAAGGTCACGCTCGCGCCGACCAGATATCCTGCTGGGCCAAAGGTGCGAACCATCAGGATGCCGGTAATGGAAATTGCAAATCCGAGAAGTCCGGCTAAGCCCAGGCGATTGCTACGGCTCAAATAAATGCCGCACAAGCCAAATATGAGCATCACGTCGGTGACAAAGTAAGCGACCTGCTGCAAGTAACTGTCTGCCGTGTTTAGGAAGGCATCGATCACGCGCAACCCGCCGCCAAGGATTGCGGCTGCTGCGGAGAGACGCAATAGCATGTCTCTAGTCATGATGAGATAGGGCTGTCGTTCGCCAAAACTCCGGCCGACTTTGAAATCAATAACATAGCTGCCGTCGTCTCACCAGCGTTCTGATATAACTCCTGGCCATGCTTCGATTCATCAGGCTCTGCTTCGGAACGCTGGTTCGCCCCTTTCGCGCGCATCTTGGACTGGGGGAAGGGAACATCGAACAGTAGAAGCCGTGCCAAAGCCTCTGGTACCGTTCTCTCTCATAACCGACTAGGAGGGCTGCATCATCGTTATGATCGGGCTGCCTGATCCAAGCGCTTAGTTCCGAAACCGCACGCCCGAACTCCATCCTTATATTAAGGATATGAGGTGGACCCATTCCTAAGCTGCTGCCACAGTGGACCTGGGCGTCGGGGGTGGATTCCTGATTCAATTCGCGCGTCGTATTCAAACGCTCGCGACAGGGAATCACGATATTTTCGGCCCGGATGAGATTTTGGCGAGGGACAGGTGTGCGTCGGTAGGTTTGAGTCCTTCATCTTTGGTCCGCCTCATAGCGGCTGTAAAAGAATCCGCCAATTGTCCCGAGCAGGAGCCAGAACATCCCGATAGTCGCCAGAGATGCGAGCGTGAACCGGCGAATAAGCTGGGCTGGAACCGCATGGTACCCGCTAGCAGCAGGAGCACCGATCAGATGCGGCAGCAACAGGCAAACCAGTCCAGCGATTCGAAGCGGCCAAGACCGCTTCTCACCGGCAAGCAACCACAAACCTGCGGCGGTCGCCAGAGCCGTGCCAATCCACCACAACTGGCGTTCAGGAACGCCTGCAACAGCAGTGCCCGGTGGTTGCGGGGGTAGTCCAAGGGCAGGCGCAAGACCCAGACATGCAAAGGCCGCCAGGCCCCAAAGCGCACCGCGGCGGGCATTCACCCGTGCTCCCGCCAAAGAGAGTGATCCGAACAAGATTGCCGCAAAGCCAATTCCACTGAGGATCGTCGTGATGGCTGTGAATAAGGTGCGTTCCCAGCCGTCGGCGGGCTGCCGGCCTTCGTCCTCGTGGGTTGCGCCGGAGTTGGCGTGTTGCGCCGCCTCATAGGTCTCCGCCGTCTGGATCAGCGGGATGACGGTAAAGTGCTGCACGGCAAAAAGTGCAAGTCCAGCGAGTGTGCCGGAGGCAAACACTACGAACATGAGTTTTCGAAACCGGCTCACGGCCGGACTCAGTGGCAGGGAAAACCTGAGGCATGCCGCGTGTCATGGGCGGCGTTGTGCGCCCGCGGCATGGACGAGAAACCAACAGCGTAAAGTACAACTAGTCCAATGAGGAGAACCCCAAGCGCAGGCAACCGATGGGAGACCGTCCAGACTCTTGTGTTCGTTGCGAGAACTACGGCCGATGCCTGCATGGTCGCCTCCGAAAGAGTTAATGCCAGATTGTAACACCAGATGGCCGAAGATGAATTCGAGCCAGTTTCACGACTGGTTCGTCCCACCCTTGGCGGCAGCCAGTTCGACGGGCTTGCCGTGAGGTGTGTGCCGGAAAGCGTCGGCCCAAGCCTCTTTGCGCGCAAGCATCGCCGCGGGATCAGAGAGCCCCTTGGCCGTGACCAAACGCTCGAGTGCGGCGAGCCAGTAGTCGTAGTATCGCGAGCCATCGTCGGGTTCGCCGCGGTTGGCCGCAGCTTTCAGCTCCTCGGCGAGTGCGGCCGCCCACTCTTTCCAGGTGAAGTGCCCTTCCTCAGAGAGTTTTACGGCAAGCGCAAACGCTTGCGCTTGCCAAGGCTCCGCAAACACCGGACCGCCCGCATCGCGAGGAAGCTGCGGCAGCGCTGCAAGATTTTCAGGTTCTCGAATCGGGTTAGGCTGGTTCAAGGTAGTCATCCCATAGATCAACGTAAACAGAATCTTTTGGCGCGGCCTGCTCGCCCCAAAGTTCGCGCGCCGCAAAACGCACCGAGTACACATGCTGCGGCTGCTCGCCCTGGAAATGAGCGTTGGTATCGGGAAATACAAACACTCCATGATCGCGCTCAATCGTCCCGATCTTTCCACGCGCGTACCGCGGCAGCCGTGTGTGCCCCACCGGATGCATATTGCGCGCGCGCACCCGCTGCCCCGCTTGGAACCGCGCAGTCGCAATCACGTTCCGGCTCGCCGGCGAGCCTCCCATTCCCATCGGGCCCACTTTGTCCGCGGTGAACACCGGGCTCAACTTCGCCGCGCCGGCGGCGGCCGTTCCTCTCTCGACCTCCGCGCGCGTGACCAGCTCGCCCGTCACCACGAGCTCGGCCAGCGCCGCCATCCATTTCTCGTAATACCGCATGCGCAAATATTCTGCCGGCGGAATCCGCTCAATCTGGTGACGCAGCTCGTCCAGCGTCCACTTTCCCCACGCGCCCGCCGCAAACAACAGCGCAAACACGCGCCCTTCCCAGCTCGCGTGGAACACCGGCTCGTTCTTCTCGTTTTGGATCGGCCCCATGCCGTGCATGCCGCCCATGTCATGCACGCCATTCATGTTGCGCTCCCCGCCTTCGGAACCGTAACCTTCGCGACGCCCACCATCGCATCGCGCGTCACCATCGCCGCCAGCGCTTCCTCGCTCATCCCCTCCGTTCCCGCCGGCCTCTCCGGCAGCACCAGGTAGCGCAGCTCCGCCGTGCTGTCCCACACACGTACCTCGACATCCTCTGGTAATTCGAGGCCAAACTCACGCAACACGCCGCGCGGGTCGATGACCGAGCGCGAACGGTACGGGGCCGACTTGTACCACACTGGCGGCAGCCCCAGCACAGGCCACGGATAGCAGGAACACAGCGTGCACACCACCATGTTGTGCACCTTCGCCGTATTCTCCACCGCCACCATGTGCTCGCCTTGCATTCCGCCGTAGCCCAATTCCGCAATCGCTACATCCGCGTCGCTCAGCAGCCGTTGCTTGTACGCAGGATCGGCCCACGCCCGCGCCACCACGCGCGCACCGTTCCGCGGCCCGATTTTGTGTTCATAAGCGTCGATCAACGCATCCAGCGCCGCCCGATCCACCAGCCCCTTCTCCACCAGCAAAGATTCCAGCGCCTTCACGCGCAGCGCAGGGTCCGAAGGAACCGCCTGGTGCTCGTGATCGTGGCCAGAATCGTTCGGGTGGGAAAGGTCGCTCGTAACCGCCGCCCCCGCTGCCGTTACCGCTGCAGCCAAGAAATCGCGTCGAGTCGTGCTCATCGAACTCTCCTCAACTATTCTGCGACGATTGCGCAAGCGGTCGCGGAACATCGGCCTAGGCACGGCGCATTGTGCTTCTTGAGCTAAGAGCTGTCAAGCATATGGGTACTGCGAAGGAGGCGGTTAATCGATCTATGGACAAAGGGTTTGTGACGGGCTTGGGGAAAACGAAAGAGGTGGTTCTGGGGGAATTGTCGGCAATCCGGAAGTTATGAACCGCCCGGTGCTAAGTTCCGAGTACGCCGTGACTCAGGCGCAATCTCGAGACGCACCGATGATCGGTTACGAACGAAGTCACTAATACGTGTAGCCGACCACTCGGCTAAGTAGCTTCGGGCCGTACCGAGCGCCCTCTCCCCCCACTTCCACGAACGCGCGGAACAGTCATTCGTAACGCAACGCAACGAGCGGATCGACCTGCGCAGCGCGGCGGGCATGCAAAAGACAAGCTAAGAGGCCTACCGACACCACAGGGGTCACGACTGCAACAAATGTCCACGAATCAGTTGCAGTGACGTGACCGGCATTTCCGTGCAAGAACTTCTCTGGCGATCTTGTTTTGGATGAACGGCGTCGGGTTATGAGCACGTACAAAAACTCAGGGCCCATTGATTCTGTGCGACTTAAGCGATGTTTTGACAGCTAGACTTCTTTCCCAAGCTTGACGCTAATACTCGATCGCCATGGAGCCTTTCGCTCACAAACTTCCCAAGGTTCGGACGTAAGTTCGATTCCCATCGCCCG
>JBGPJK010000311.1:0-5676 GCA_041485425.1 Terriglobia bacterium
GTGCGCTATTTCGGACTTCGGCCGACGTGAAAGCAGTGCGGGGATCGGAGCAGAATCCTATGAGTCGAGAGGATGTGGTGGCGAAGTGCCGGGACCTGATTGCCCCAGTGCTTGGCAAGCGAACCAGCAGCAAACTGATTGAAACAGTGCTTGTTCTCGAAAAGTTGAGTAATGTGCGTGCGCTACGTCTCATGTTGCAGCGCTCATGATTCAATGATGCACAGCGGCGATGTTGCGGGGGATGATGACTCCGAGCGGCGCAGGTCCCATCGGATAGTCTCTTCAACGTAAGATCCAGGAGCGTAGGCCACTCGGAATTTGGCTGGAGGCATTGGTGAAACGCTCGGTCTCGCGGAGTTCGAGATGTGTCCTGTCTGGGCGCCCATCCTGGAAGGGTGTGTCGGATTTTCCCGTAAGCATCAGTCGGGCCATGGGTTGTGCTGGCTCGAGCGGACCCCGTTTTATGCGGCAAAAGTTCTAAATGCATCCAGTGTGGGGAGCCAGTACTAATGCAGCCGACCCCACATTAACATTCGAACCGCGGGAGCGGTTCAACCTGGGCCCTGTCTGGGAGCACAACTCAGCTACTGCCGCTCCAGAGAGAAGACCGGAGAAGCTTTAGGCAGAATGCGGTCGCGGTGCTGAATCCAATTGAGTTGGGCAAATCTCCGGCGGCACCACCGCGTGCCGTGCGCGAACCGTGGTGTCGTACTATTCAACGTGGCATTTCCTCGTCTTCACCCATCGTGAAGACGTTTGTGTCCTGTTGCACGATCGGAATGGCACCGCTGCCGCCTGGCATCGCCACGACGAATTTCGAGAGTAGAGAGCGCAAGGGATCAGCACTGGGAAATGATTCCTATTGGGTCATACCTATCCGGGCTCTGTTTCCCATGCCATGCCGGAACAAAAACGTCTCGACGACATGACTCTCTGCCAGGTCTTCGATGCACTGAGGACCATCCCAGATCTTACCTCGCGGAGGCGGGATGGAAGTCGTCTCATACCACTGAGGAAGCAGTACGTCAGGAAAAATCAACCCCGCGCGTTGCCTCATCACGCGCCCGTTCCTTACTGCTCCCTGCGGCAGCTCAAGTAGCTCCAAAGGTCGGCTCCCGCGGAGCTCGTTCCAGCTCCTGTCCGATAGTTCGATAAGCTGGTTCATTGACCAGGCCGCTGATCTCCATGCGCCATTTGGCCGTGTCGATCCGCGGTTCGCCGTAGGCGTCGAGAACAGGCCATTTCTTCGTGCGCGATTGGCCCGGCGGCAGGCGCCTCGTCCGGTGCGTGTCCGGACTGACGATGACGCCGTCGGGCGCACTTTCCGGCGCCGGTATCGCATCTCCCTGAAGCTTGCTCTGGTTGATCATTTCATCTCCCACCATTCATCTCCCAGCATGCGAATCCGCGCCAACTACGTCTTGGCATCCGCAAACCCAACTGCAATAATGCTTTCCGCGGAAAAGTACAAGTATTGGTACAATTCCTAAGCTAAGCCGAGCGCCCAACAAATCCCCGGCGGCCAGCGCAGCGTTTAAACCAGCCTCGCGGGCCCCGACGACAACCATATGGAAAACAACAGCGTCGCCACCACGAGTGCCGGGTTTGGCGGCGATGTGCCCGGCGATCACTCCGTGCTCCAGGGCGAGCTTCACCACGGGGGCACCGCTCAAATCGTCGAGGATGTTTACTTAGGGTCCTGGATCTTGCTCTGGAATCTGGCGTCGACAACGGGGCGGCGCGTCGCCATATTGGGGCTGTCCAGGAGTGCTTGGAGAAGCTTCATCAGGGCTCGGATGATCGGAATCTCGGTTCGGACTGCCGGGGGGGGGGTAAGAATGACTGGCAAGGAGGGGCAGCTCCCGGCCGGCGGATGGTTCAAGCCCCCGCACTTCGGACAGGCCAGCGGAGCGTGAGTGTGCCGGCTATGGCGTCCGGAGTCAACGCAGGAGCACATCAGCGGGTATTCCCATGCACCCGGAGTCAGGACAAGGCCCGGGAAGAACCAGCGCCCGGGCAGCAGGCCCTTGCGCATCGCCGTCTGCGCGGCAAGTCCGCCAAAGATCGGGCCCGCCACTGTGTAAAGGCCGAACCAGAGACCGCTAACCATTGTCGTCCCACTCTTTGGATGTCACCAACGGCCGGAATCTTCCCCGCGACGGGCTATTCTTAAGGGTACTCCGGTTCAGGCCGATGAGAACCAAGGGGAGACAAATAGTGCTGTTATCCTTGCGCAAATACCTGGAGGCCTCCGACATGGCCGCACCGGAGACGGTACGGGTGGCGGAGCTTTTTCTCCAGGGGATTCAAATACAAGCTTGCCAGATGGATGATTTGGAGTATGCCCGTTTCCGGTCGGATCTGTCCAAACTGCTGACGTCGATTAGTGCAAAGCCGGCAAACGGCGACGTGATCCTTGCCACGGGCGCCGCGATTCAAGCGATGTCGGCCTACAACCAGCAGATCGGACGGACAATCCGGAGTCAGATGGCCGAGCTCCAGACCATCATCAAGATGTTGGGCGAAACTCTGCGGACGCTGTTGGGGGGCAGCGAGCGGCAACTCGACCGACTACAAAACATCGAGACGCAGATCCAGCGCGCCTCTCAAGTCGATGATTTGCGGACCCTGAAGACGCGGCTTGAAGATTGTCTGGGCGACCTTCGGGTGGCGATGGTCAACGAGCGGGAAAACGCCGCAAAGGTGGACAATGCCATTCAGACGGAAATCGAAAAGGGCCTCGCCGCCACGGCGCCACCGGCGGGTGTGCTCGATCCTTGCACCGGACTGCCCGGCCCCACGGCTGCCGAGGCGGAACTGAAAAAGGCAGTTGCGGAGCGCAGCACCTGCTTCGCGGCGATTTTCAGCGTGAACCGTGTCGAGGCGATCAATCAGCGCTTCGGCTACCCCGCGGGCGACCGCATCCTCACGGTGTTCAGCCAGCACATTGCCGGGAAGCTCCCAAAGACGGACATGCTGTTTCGCTGGCGCGGGCCGGCGTTTCTCGCCGTGATGCACCGGTCCAGCCCGGCCGACGCGATTCGGGCCGAGGTGGCGCGCATTGCTTCGGCCCGGGTGGAAGAAACGATCGAAGTAGGTACCCGCACGATCATGCTGCCGATCTCCGCGAACAGCGTGGTGGTCGCGGTGCACGAATGCCGCCTGTTTGACGATGTGCTGCAGAAGCTCAGGGCGCTGCCGTCCGTTTCGATGTAGACTCGGTACCAGGAGTTGGCTGCTCACCGAGATTCGGTGTTGCAGTTTTCGAAAATTGAGCCATAATAACTATGCAGGCGGTATCTTGCCTGCACAGCTATAGCCATCGGGCCATCAGCCATCGGGACACAAGCATGAGGATGGGCCTCAGGTCAACGGGCCGGGTTTGCGGCATCCAGGTTCTCACGGCAATTCTCTTGTCAGCGGGTGTTCTTTCCGCGCAAGTTCAAGTCCGGGGCTCCGGGTTCGGCGGGGCGGTTCGGATGATTCCGACGGACGCGGCGGTGCTGGAGATGCAGGATGCGCGCAAGGATCTGCCTTGCACGGTGACTCCCACGAAGCCTTTTCTGGGATTCGATCTGCGCTTTCACGGCGGCTATGAAGTCAGCATTCCGCTCCGGGAGTTGTCGGGCGGCGAAGATGTACTGACGATCTTGTTCCGCGTGACGCCGGAAGCCCGCAAGGACGATCCGGTCTACCTGATGCAGAAGATCTCCGTTCCCAAGGTTGAAGCGGATGCCAGGGGCGATGCCTATCTGCAGGGCGGTTTCGACCTGGGAGAAGGGAAGTATCACATAGACTGGCTGATGCGGGACCGCACCGAAAAAGTGTGCTCTTTCTATTGGGAGGCCGAAGCCGAGTTGCCTGTCAAGGACAAGACACTGGCCCTGCTGCTTGCGCCGTCGGTCGTGCAGGCGTCCGAACGCGAGGCCTTCAAGGAAGAGCCTCCGGTGGATCACGCCGCGCACGTGGACGGCGAAACGCCGCTGAACGTCAAAGTGCTGATCAATTTCGCGCCTCAGAATGCGAGGTCGGCGACGCTGCAGCCGCTGGACTTGAACGCGCTGGTGTCGATCCTGCGCAGCATCGCGCGCGAGCCGAAGATCGCCAAATTCTCGATTGTCGCCTTCAACATGCAGGAACAAAGGGTGATCTACCGCCAGGATAACTCCGAGCACATCGATTTTCCGGGGCTTGGCGACGCGCTCGAATCATTGAAACTCGGCACTGTGGATATCCGGAAACTCGCCTTGAAGAACTCGGAAACGGACTTTTTGGCGCGGCTCATTACGCGGGAGATGAACGTGAAGGATCGTCCGGACGCGCTGATCTTCGCTGGTCCGAAGGTGATGCTTGATGCGAACGTGCCCGAAGAAGCCTTAAAGGAAGTCGGCCCGCCGGCATACCCGGTGTTCTACATGAACTACAACTTCAATCCGCAGGCCAACCCGTGGCGGGACGCCATTGGCAACACAGTGAAGTACTTCAAGGGGTATGAGTACACCATCAGCCGGCCGCGAGACCTGTGGAACGCCTGGACCGAAATCATGTCCCGCATTGTAAAATTTAAGGTAGGGCGGCGGGGTACGGAATCCTCGTCCCAGGAGTGATGCGGGTTCATCGGGCAGTGGCGCTTTCGCCGCTTGTCCTGGCACCTTTCGTGTTCGGACAAGTGGCGCACCAGTTCGATACTGAGAATCTCGCTCCCTATCTTCCCACCCCCCAAATCGTGGTTGACAAGATGCTCGAAGCCGCCCACCTGAAGGCGGATGAGCTTCTTTACGATCTGGGCTGCGGAGACGGGCGCGTGGTGATTACCGCCGCCCAGCGGTTCGGGGTCCACGCGGTGGGCGTGGAACTGAAGGAAAGCATTTACAATTCGACGCGCAAGCGGGTGACTGAACTGGGACTGGACGCCACGGTACGGATTCTGCACGGCAATGCGCTCACGGTCGATTTGAGCTCCGCCGATGTCGTGACGCTCTTCCTGCTGACGCGTTCTAATGAGCGGCTGCGGCCGAATTTCGAGAAGTACCTCAAGCCGGGTTCGCGCGTTGTGTCTTACGCGTTCGAGATCCCCGGCTGGACTCCGGTGCGAGTGGAATCCGTTCAGCTCGACAAGACGCTGCACCGGATCTACGTCTACGAGGTACAGCCGAAGAAGGCAGCCAGGCCAGCCGCTAAAAAATGAAGCGTCGTCTTACTTCTTCTCGGGAGTAATGATGTTCAGCAGGAACTTGTCCTGCTTCGGCGGAATACGAGACTGCCCTTCGGGTGTGGTGGAAGGCACTGGGTTTCCGTCTTCATCCAATTCCACCTGGGAGTCCGGCTCGGCGATCAGTTTCTCAGGGGTCACGCCGTTGTCGGGAATCGACTTGCCGGCGGGAGAATAGAACTTCGCTACCGCCAGGATTACAGCGCTGCCGTCGTCGAGGCCGATCGTCCTGTGTACCGACGCAGAACCGTAGGTGCGCTCGCCGGCGATGGCGGCGCGTTTGGAGTCGAGAAGAGCCGCCGCGGCCACCTCGCAGCCATTTGCCGTGCCGCGGTTGGTCACCACTTGCAAGGGGAGCCGGGTCTTCACTTTGGTCGGATCGGCGTCGTAGTTCTGGCGAGCGTATTTCTGGCCCTGCACATAGGTGAGCAGACCCTTTTCCACAAACAGATTCGCCAGCCCGA
>JBGPJK010000312.1:0-5623 GCA_041485425.1 Terriglobia bacterium
ACCCAACCCAGCTTTACAACCTCACCTATGCGCAACTGGACGCGGTCAAGAAGAAGCTGCTCGAACTGAAGCCCAACCTCCGCAAGATGTGGTCCACCGGCGGCGAACTTACGAATCTCTTCCAGAACCACGAGGTAGTGGCGGCCATGGGCTGGCCTCTCAACACAGCCGACTTGCGCAAGCTCAACTTCCCCGTCGGTGAGACCATCCCCAAAGAAAATACAACCGGCTGGATTGACCACCTGATGATTACGGCCGGCAGCGAAAACAAAGACCTCGCCTACAAATTCCTGGAGTACATGGTCCAGGCCAAGACCCAGAAGTTGGTGACCGACAAGACGCACTACGTTCCGGCCAACCCCCAAGCCGCGCAATACATGACCCCGGACGAAGTGAAGATCCTCCATCTGGACGACGTGGATAACTACCAGAAGCGCCTTTATTTCTGGCAGAATGTGCCCCGCCGGGCCAAGTACAACGAGATTTGGAACGAAGTAAAAGCAGCCCAGTGATGTGCCTGCGCTGAGAACTGAGAACCGTGAACCGAGAACTGGTTTTTGAACAGAACTGGTTTTTGAACAAAATCGCACCCAGCCACCCGTGTCCCCCGAGCGCCTGGGCGTACACTCCTGGCAACCACTGAGAGCTTCGATGGCCACGACCACCGAACCCGCAATCGTCAACGCCGCCAAGCCCCGCACGGAGCCGCTGCTCACCATCCGTAATGTCGCCAAGTCCTTCGGCCGCAATCCCGTGCTCCGCGATATCTCCCTGCAGGTGGCCGAAGGCGAGTTCCTCACCATCCTCGGCGAGAGCGGCTCGGGCAAGACTACGCTCCTGCGCATCATCGCGGGCTTTGAGGCCGCCGACTCCGGGGAGATTTCCATGGCAGGCGAGCGCCTGGATCTGCTGCCTCCTTACCGCCGCCGCGTCAACACCGTCTTTCAGCACTACGCCCTTTTCCCGCACCTGACCGTCGAACAAAACGTTGGCTACGGGCTGAGAGTCGCCAGGCTGCCCAAAGAAGAAATCGCGGCGCGCGCCGAGCAAGCCTTGGCCATGGTGAAGATGACCGCCTACGCCCGCTCCAAGCCGGCTAAGATCAGCGGCGGCCAGCAGCAGCGCATCGCTCTGGCCCGTGCCCTGGTGAACCGGCCGCGACTGCTGCTGCTCGACGAGCCGCTTTCTGCGCTCGACGCCAACCTCCGCCGCCAGATGCAGGTGGAGTTGAAGTCGCTGCAGCGCGAAGTCGGCATCTCCTTCGTGTTCGTCACCCATGACCAGGAAGAAGCCATGGTGATGTCGGATCGCATCGCGCTCTTGCGCCTGGGCGAACTGGAGCAGGTCGCGTCCCCGCGAGAGATCTACACCCGTCCGGCAACCGCGTACACGGCACAGTTTATCGGTCACACCAACCTGCTGCGGGCCGAGATCAAAGACGGTATCGCTCACTGCCACTCGCTCTCCTGGCGCACTGGGTTCCGCGATGGTCCGGCCCTGTTCTCGCTGCGACCCGAGAACATACGGCTGGCCACTGCCACCGCCGCCCACGACGTGGTTCGCTTCCGAGCCAAGGTTCGCCACCAGGCTTTCCACGGCGCCACCGAACTGCTGCAGATCGAATGTGCCGACGGGTTGGCGCTCTCCATCAGAACCGCCAGCCGCGAGCATCGCCAAGACGACCTGGAACTGGAATTCCTCGCCACCGACGCGGTGCCCGTTCGCCAGACGCCCGAAAGGAACTGATGTTTTCCCGCGCCTATCGAGCCGCCATCACCCTGCCGCCAGTGCTGTGGGTAGCAATCTTTCTGCTCGTCCCCTACGCCCTGCTGTTGTGCTACAGCTTCTGGTTGGTCTCGCCCTCGCAGGCCATCGTCCATTCCTGGACTCTCGACAACTATCGCGAATTGCTCCGCGTGAACGTCTACCTGGAAACCCTGTTTCGCTCCATGTGGATCGCGGCCCGCGTGATGATCCTCTCCCTCCTGCTGGGATATCCGCTTGCCTACTTCCTCTCGTTCCACGCGGGCAAGAGAAAAGACTTGTTGTACCAGTTAGTGATCATTCCGCTATGGGTGAGTTACTTGGTCCGCGCCTACGCCTGGAAAACCATCCTGGGCAGTGACGGCGTGCTCAATACTCTGTTGCAGTATGTGCATCTGACCAAACATCCCCTGGAGTTTCTGCTCTACAGCCCCTTTGCGGTGGTACTGACCCTCACCCACATCTACACGCCCTTTACCATTCTGCCCATCTACGCCTCACTGGAGCACATCCCGCGCAACCTGGTCGAAGCCTCGCACGATCTGGGCGCATCGCCATTTCAAACTTTCTGGCGCGTGATTTTCCCCTTGTCGATTCCGGGAGTTCTCGCCGGCGCCACCTTTGCCTTCGTTCTCAGCCTGGGAGATTTCCTCGCGCCCCTGCTGCTCGGCGGCCCCAGCGGCATCATGATCTCCAACATCGTGGTCAGCCTGTTCGGCGCGGCCTACAACTGGCCCCTGGGAGCGGCCATCTCCCTTTGCATGCTGGTGCTGGTCGTCGCACTCCTCTTCCTATCGGAGAACCTGGAGAAGAAATGGAGTTTCCGATGAGTAACCGCAACCCCACCATTCGCCAATCCCGCTGGCTCCCCTGGCACGCGATCGCTGTATTTGGTTTTCTTTATCTGCCCATCGTCACCCTGATCGTGTACTCGTTCAATGGCCAGGGCGTGGGCGGATTCCCGCCACGCAACTTGACCCTCGACTGGTACCGCATGCTTTTTGCTGACGACGCCATCTGGACTTCCGTGCTGAATAGTCTGCTGGTGGCGATTGTGGCTGTGGCCATCGCGCTGGCGTTTGGCATTCCGGCCGCGCTCGCGCTCGACCGCGCCGATTTCCCCGGCAAAACCGTATTCCGACGCCTTGTGTTGCTGCCGCTCATTCTTCCCGGCATCATCACCGGACTTTCGCTCTTGATGTTGTTCCGCGAAGCGGACATGAAGCTCAGCCTGCTCACGATCGTCCTCGGCCACGGCACCGCCCTGATCTCCGTGGCCACCACCGAAGTATTCGCGGGATTGCAAAAACTCGACCGCGCCCAGGAGGAAGCCTCGCTCGACCTCGGCGCCAACTATTGGCAAACTTTCTGGCGGGTGACCATTCCCAACCTGCGCTTGTCCATCATCGGCGCGGCACTGCTGATCTTCACGCTCTCCATGGACGAGATCGCTGTCAGCTTCTTTCTGATCGGCCGCGACAATACCTTGCCGCTGGAAATCTGGGGACGGCTGCGGCGCGGGATTACACCGGAGATCAACGCCATCTCCAGCATCATCTTCGTTTTTTCGCTGGTTGCCATCGTGACTTGGTATCGCCTTCGGGTCGGCGCCGAAGGCCAACCGGAAATCGCCGCCGAGTTGTTAGAGACATGAGGTTTTGAGCGAAGGACGATTATGGGTACGAACCGCAGGGACTTCATCAAGTATGTCGTGATGGGATCAATGGCCGCCGGCTGTCCGGTGGAACTTTCGGTCGCCGCACAAGCCGACAACCAGCCTACCGTTGACGGAGAAAACAACCGCATCTGCCACCAGCTGCGCGATGGCAAGGTCTTCACCCGCCCGCCGGTTTCAGCGCGCCACGACGTAGTGATTGTCGGTGGCGGTGTCAGCGGACTCACTGCAGCCTACCTCCTGCGCCACCGCGATTTTTTCCTGCTGGAGAAAGAGCCGCACTGGGGCGGCAACGCCTACCTGATGGACTACCAGGGCACTCCCTACGCCACCGGGGCTGCTTTCATATGGAGCGGCGACTCCGCGTATCCCTTCGCCAAAGAAATTGGCCTTCAACCCCTTCCCATCAATGACTGGGATGGAACCATCATCAATGGCGAGTTGGTTCCTGACACCTGGGGAGACGGACTCGACAAGCTTCCCTACCCCGCGCCGCTGCGCGAAAGCTTCAAGAAATTCAGGAAGGAAATGCTGGCGATCAAGCTGGAGAAACGTGCCCGGGAGCTTTTTGCGGTTCCCTTCTCCGATTTCATGAAGGGGCACGCAGATGAAGTACGACTCTGGTGGGACACGTACGGACCTTCCAACTGGGGCGCGACCAGCGAAGAGACTGCCGCCGCCGTAGGCATCGAGGAGTTGCAAGGCTTCGCCGGCGACAAGCGTCAGGACGTCCGCTACACCTGGCCCGGGGGAAATGGTGCCATCACCAGGCGTCTGAGCGAGATTCTTCAGGAAAAGTTTGCCGACCACATGCGGACCGGGGCCACAACCGTGGCGGTGGTTTCTGGCAAGAGAGAGGTGCAGCTGACCTACATGCAGGGCGCTGAACTGAAGACGGTCACGGCCAAGGCGGTCATCATGGCCACCCCCAAGTTCATCACCCGCCGCATCGTCGATGGCTTGCCCGATAAGCAGAGCGAAGCCATGCACCAGATCCGCTACATTCCCTATTCGGTCGTGAACCTCATCTTCGACAAGCCCGTCTATAACAAGGGATACGACACCTGGTGTCCGGGGAACAGGTTCACCGACATCGTGGTTGCCGACTGGGTGCTACGCAATCAGCCCGGTTATCAGCCGAAACACAACATCCTCACCTGTTACACACCGATGCGAGAGGATGATCGGGGCTACCTGCTCACCGAACCGAGCACACGCAAGATCGCGCAGAATGTGTTGCACGACTTTCAGAAGCTCTTTCCCGGATCGAACCTCGATCCCCTCGAGGTGCACATCTACCGCCGCGGGCATCCTCTCTATATGTCGACGCCAAGGCTCTTCACCGAAGTACAACCACTCGTGCGCCAGCCCCTGGATCGCGTGTTCTTCGCCAATACCGACTCCGAAGGCCCGGAATCAACTACCAGCGGTGCGATTACCGCAGCCCAGCGTGCGGTGAAAGAGGTGGAGAATCGTTTGGCGGGGAAGCCACCCAAGAGGCAGACCGCCGTGGTGGCGGGCTGAATCTTCGGAATCCGCCACCGAGGCGCGAACATAATCCGGTGCAGAAAACCAATGCATTTCTTCTCCGTGTCTCTGGGACTCTGGGGTGAACAGATTTCCTGACCCGGATCTTCCAGCCCTGCCTCGCGAACATCCCCTTGAAACCGATAATGCATAGTAAAGTGGTAGCAGGGAGTCGCCCCGGCTCCCCCAAGGAAGGACAGTCCTATTTTGAGTTCCGGCATTCGCAATATCGCCATCATCGCCCACGTAGACCACGGCAAGACCACGCTGGTGGACGCCATGCTGCGCCAGAGCGGCACCTTCCGCGCCAACGAAACCGTAATTGAGCGCGTCATGGACTCCAATGAACTGGAGCGCGAGCGCGGCATCACCATCCTGGCCAAGAACACCGCCATCTTCTATCACGACATCAAGATCAACATCGTGGACACCCCCGGCCACAGCGACTTCGGCGGCGAGGTGGAACGCGCATTAAAGATGGTGGATGGCGTCATGCTGCTGGTGGACGCCAGCGAAGGTCCATTGCCGCAAACACGCTACGTTCTGTCCAAAGCCCTGGAAGCCGGGCTGCCGCAAATTGTCGTTGTCAACAAGATCGATCGTCCCGACGCTCGCGTGCAGGAAGTGCTGAACGAAGTCTACGACCTCTTCATCGAC
>JBGPJK010000313.1:0-5619 GCA_041485425.1 Terriglobia bacterium
CTCTTTCTCTTCATGATCCAGGTTGGCACGGGAATCCTGCTGTTGCTCTACTACCGGCCGGGAGCCAATGAGGCGTTCGAAAGCGTGCAGTACATCATGACCCGGGTACAGTTCGGTTGGCTGGTGCGTTCGATTCATTCCTGGGCGGCCAACCTCATGATTCTCACTGCCTTTGCCCATATGTTCAGCGTGGTCTTCCTGCGCGCGTACCGCAAGCCCCGGGAGATGACTTGGCTGAGTGGCATGTTGCTGCTCTTCCTGTCGATGGGATTCGGATTCAGCGGCTACTTGCTCCCGTGGAACACCCTGGCCTTCTTTGCCACCAAAGTGGGGACGGAGATCACCGGCCAGGTCCCGGTAGTCGGCCACAGCATGATGGTTTTCCTGCGCGGCGGCGAGGATGTTACCGGCGCAACGCTTACCCGCTTCTTTGGATTTCACGTCGCTGTGCTGCCCGGCCTCACCACCCTCCTCGTGCTCATTCACCTCGCGCTGGTCCAATATTTCGGCATGAGCGTTCCTCCGGGCGTGGAGACTCGTTGGAATGCTTCCCCCGCTCAAGCGCGCCAGATGAACTTTTTCCCCAACTTTTTCTTGCGAGAGATCATGGCCTGGTACATCGCCCTCGGTGTCCTCGGCGCCCTCGCTGCGATTCTGCCTTGGGAGCTGGGCACAAAGGCCGATCCGTTCGCGTCCGCCCCCGCCGGCATCCGGCCGGAATGGTATTTCATGTTCATGTTCCAGACGCTCAAGAAGATTCCCGCAAAGGTATGGTTCGTTGACGGCGATGTCGCAGGCGTCCTTGTATTCGGTGTCGCGGGCCTTCTCTGGATGCTGCTTCCCTTTTTCGATCCCTTGGCGGGTGGACGCGGCAGGAAACTCATCATGGGTGCGGGAATATTCGCGCTCGGCTACATCATCGCGATGACGATCTATGGATACACGGCGAAATAACGGGCTGCCGCGAGCTCTCCTATTGCTCTCGGTTCTTCTTGTCTGCGGGGGTTTGGCGCGCGCGCAGACGGCCAGCACCTGCCTCGACTGCCATGGCGCGCTCGATCCGCCTCTCCAGGTAACCGCGGAACAGTTCGCTCAGGACATCCATTCGCAAAAAGGCCTGACCTGCGCGAGCTGCCATGGCGGCGATCCCACCAAGGCAGACCTGGATGCTATGAGCAAAAAGGCCGGCTTCCGCGGCAAAATCCAGCGCAGCCAGATTCCGGCGCTTTGTGGCGGCTGCCATTCTGACGGCGCGTTCATACGCAAGTACAATCCTTCGTTGCGAACGGATCAGTTCAGTCAGTACAAGACCAGCGTGCATGGCAAACTCTTCGCCAAAGGGGACACCAAGGTAGCAGTATGCATCGATTGCCATGGCGTGCATGGCCTGCGGCCTGCCAGCGACAATCGCTCGAAAGTCAATCCCCTCAACATTGCTCAGACCTGCTCGCGCTGCCATGCCGACGCCTCGTACATGAAAGGCTATGGCATCCCCACAGACCAGTTCCTCCAGTACAACACCAGCGTGCACCACGACGCGCTAGTCGTCCGGGGAGATCTCAGTGCGCCAACGTGCACCACCTGCCATGGAAACCATGGTGCCGCGCCGCCCGGGGTGGATTCGGTACAGAACGTCTGCTCGAAATGCCACGTCTTTCAGGACCAGATGTACGAAAAAAGCTCGCACAAAATCGCCTTTCAATCCGCAGGCCTGCCCGGATGCGTGGTCTGCCACAGCAATCACGGCATAAGCCACCCCACGGATGCCAAGCTGGGCACCGGACCCCAGGCCGTATGCATGCAATGCCACACGCCCGGAGATGTTTGCGACCAGGCCAGGGCGCAAATGCTTAGCGGCCTGATTCGCTTGGACGAGGCCATCAAGAATGCCGACCACGTACTGGGTGTCGCCGAATCTTCGGGCATGGAGGTGAGCCAGGCCCGGCTCGAGGAAGATCAGGCGCGTGACGCGCTGACCAAAGCCCGCGTCACCATCCATAGCTTCCTGCCGGATCTTGTAAATCAAGATATCCAGGAGGGCCTGAAACTTGCCGCGAAAAACTTGCAGGCCGGCCAGAGTGCGCTGGCGGAGCGGGATTACCGGCGAAAAGGATTAGGATTTGCGCTGGTCTTCATCTTTTTGACGGTGCTGGGGCTGTTTCTCTATATCCGGCAGATCGAGCGCGGCGCCCCGAAGGCTTAGGGAGTCTGAGGAATGCGCGCATTGGAGGATCGGAAAGAAACGGTTTCAGACATCGCAGACTCCAGTGCAAGAGAGAATGAGCCCACGGGCCACTGCAATTTCGATATGATACGGCTTCAAGATGGACAGCGTGCGGGAACCAGACCAGCCGCGCGCTGATATCTCAACAGGGAGAAACACATGCGGAAGACAACCAGTTGGATCGCAGGAATGACGGTGGCTGCTGTTGTGCTCGCGACGATCGCCCTTCTGAGCGCGCCTGCGAAGGCCGACGCCGCCGCTGCCGAAGCGACGTATAAGGCGAAGTGCGCGATGTGCCATGGCCCGGATGGCAAAGGCGAAACGGCCACGGGGAAAGCGATGAAGGTGAAAGATTTTGCTTCGGAAGAAGTGCAGAAGATGAGTGACGCAGATTTGACCGCGGCCATCAGCGCTGGCAAAGGCAAGATGCCGGCCTACAAGGCGCTGACGCCGGAACAGGTGAAGGATCTGGTGGCTTACATCCGGGCGTTCGGAAAAAAGAAGTAAAGAGAGCAGTGCGGGGCAGGACGGTGATAACCAGGAGCGCGGCCTCACCGGCTGCACTCCACACCTCTGTCAAGAGGCTTGAAAGGGAGGTTGTCATGGAGCAGAGAACAAGGTTTCTCAAGACGTGCCTTGTAGGCGCCGCGACGTTTGCTTTGTTGTGCGCGTTCAGTACGCCGGCGCTGGCGCAGGCAGAGGGTGAAAAAGTCTATAAAGCCAAATGCGCGGGCTGCCACGGCGCCGATGGCCTAGGTGCGACACCCGCGGGAAAAGCGACGAAGGCGCGCGACTTCTGTTCGGATGAAGTGAAGAAGGAAACCGATGAAGAGTGGACCACAATCATCGTGAAGGGCAAGAACAAGATGCCCAGCTACGACAAGAAACTCACGGATGCGGAGATCAAAAGCGTCGTGGCGTATATTCGCGGTCTCTGCAAAAAGTAACATCCTGGGGCCAGGAAATTCACACGAAACAATCTTCATGCCCGTGCGAACCCCGGCGGTTTACCCGCCGGGGTTCGTGGTCTAAGCAAATGTCCTCTGTTCAGGGAGAGGAGACTGGCGAGCGCCAAGCGACATGACACTTCGCGAGACCATCCGGGGCTGGGCACGGCTCCTCTACTTTCTTGGTCAAAATCCGATTACCTTTGTGGGTGCGGTACTCACCACCAGCGCCGCGGCCACTCTAATCGCCTTCTGGTTTTACGATTTTCTCCTTCCCGGCCCGCCGCATCCCTACATCGGTATCCTGCTTTTTCTGATCCTGCCGGGGGTTTTCGTCCTCGGGCTGTTGCTCATTCCCATCGGCATCCTGCTGCGGCGGCGCCGCCTAATAGCCAAAGGTGAACTTCTGGAAGTCTACCCGGAGATCGACCTGCGGCAGCCTATGGTGCGGCAGGGGATTCTCCTTGTCGGGATAGCCACCTTCTTCAACATCATCATCTTTGGAACAGCGTCGTATCGCGGCGTGGCTTACATGGATTCCACCCAGTTCTGCGGGCAAACCTGCCACACGGTGATGGAGCCGGAATTCACGGCTTATCAGGATTCGCCGCACGCGCATGTGAACTGCGTGGAATGTCATATCGGGCCGGGTGCGGGATGGTTTGTGCACTCGAAACTTTCCGGTGTACGGCAGGTTTTCGCGGTGACCTTCCATACTTATTCGCGGCCGATTCATGCGCCGGTGAAATTCTTGCGGCCCGCGCGCGAAACTTGCGAGCAGTGTCACTGGCCGCAGCGGTTCACCGGGGACAAATTCGTCGTGAAGACCACGTACAAGGACGACGAAAAAAATACGCCGCAGACCACCGCCATGCTGCTCAAAGTGGGCGGGAGGACGTGGCAGGGTTCGGTCGGGATTCACGGCAGGCACCTCGATGAAGGAGCGCGCATCCGCTACATCTCGATCGACGATCAGCGGCAAGTCATCCCGGTGGTGTACTACACCGATGACAAGGGCAAGACCATTGAGTACGTCTCCAGCGACATTCAAGCGACCAAGCAACAGCTTGCAGCGGGTGAACACCGCTCCATGGATTGCGTGGATTGCCACAACCGGCCGACTCACGCATTCGACCTTCCCGAAGGCGCGGTGAACAAACAGATGGCTGCGGGTTTCATCAGCCCGGAACTGCCGTTCATCCGCAAAAAAGCCGTGGAACTCTTAAAGGCGGATTATCCGGACCGGGATATGGCGCGGCAGCGGATCGTGGACGATCTGAATTCCTTTTACCGCACTAATTATCCGGCGGTGTACAACTCGCGGCGCGCCCTGGTTGGACAATCCGCGGACAATGTGGCGAACATCTATCTGCGAAATATTTTCCCGGCAATGAAGATGACCTGGGGCGTGCATCCGAACAACCTCGGGCATAACGATTTTCCCGGATGCTTCCGGTGCCACGACGGAAGCCACGTCAGCGCGGACGGCCAGACGATTTCAAATGACTGTTCGGCTTGCCACAATTTGCTGGCGGTAGAAGAGCAGAATCCGAAAGTGCTCGCGGATCTGGGTTTGAAGTAGGCAGTTAGAACCATCCGGACGTACCGAAAATGAGAGCAGGGCAGATATCGAAGTGTGCACGCGGGACATTTCTCGCCCCGCTGCTTCTGTTCTTGGCTTCTCCTTATCTCTGTGCCGCAGGACCGGCGCGCGCCAGCGCCGCCCAGGGTTCCCAGCCGGGCGAGGAATGTCTTGCCTGCCACGGCGAAAAGAGTCTGACAACCACAAGGGCTGGCAAGACCGTCTCGCTGTTCGTGGAGGCGAAAAAATTCTCCGGGTCGGTTCACGGCAGTCTGGGGTGCACAGGATGCCACGCCGACCTGGCAGGCAAAGACTTGCCTCACGAGACACCGCTGGCCAAGGTCATTTGTGGGACATGCCATCCCAGTGAGCAGGAGCAACATGCCCGCTCTTTGCACGGGAAAGCCATTGCCCGTGGCGACCCGTTGGCGCCACACTGTGTCGACTGCCACGGCAACCACGACATCTTGCCGGTCAAAGACTCGCACTCCGCGGTGGCTCCCCTGAAAATTCCCTTTGTCTGCGGCAAGTGTCACCAGGAAGGAACACCCGTTCAGCGAAACCGGCCCATCCATCAGGACAATATTCTTGAAAATTTCTCCGAGAGCATCCATGGACAGGGTTTGCTCAAGAAAGGGCTCATCGTGGCGCCCTCCTGCGCCTCCTGCCACACGGCCCACTTGATCTTGCCTCATACCGACCCGGCCTCCTCCATCGCTCGGCGGAACATTGCTGCAACCTGCACCAAGTGCCACGCCGAGATCGAATCCGTCCATCGCAAGATCATCCGAGGTGAGCTGTGGGAGAAGGAAGCCAATGTCTTGCCCGCCTGCGTGGACTGTCATCAGCCTCACAAAATCAGGAAG
>JBGPJK010000314.1:0-5613 GCA_041485425.1 Terriglobia bacterium
CAACATCAAGACCATCAGCTACGGCAAGGAAAAGCCGTTCTGCACCGAGTCCAACGAACAGTGCTGGCAGCAGAACCGGCGTGGTCGTTTCGTGTATCAGAAATAATGTTTGTAGCGCCGGCGTCTCGCCGGCAACCCGGACGCCGGCGCTACCGTCACCTCGCGGACTCTTGCAAGACAATTGTGTCTGCCACGAGCTATGCTGCAGCACAGAGTCTTCCGTCTGGTGGTGCTCCGGCGCGACGGGCCGACACCGCTCCTCGGATCGATGGAACGGACTATGACAATTCAACGATATTCCCGCATTCTTGCCATCGCTGCACTGTTGTGTTTCGGGCTAACCCCGGCTTGGGGTGTGAGCAAGGAGATCGTCCAGTTGCAGACCCAGGTGCAGGCGCTGCAGGACCAGATGGCGCGCATGCAGCAGTCTTTTGATGAGCGCATGGGCGTGATGCAGCACCTGATCGAGCAGAGCACGGACAACGTCAACAAAGTCTCAACCTCGATCGCCAACCTTCAAGCCGCTTTGCAGAAGCAACAGGGAGACCAGGGCGCCCACCTCGACCAACTCTCCGGCCAGATCCAGGCACTCAATGACACTCTGGACGAACTCAAGGCGCGTCTGGCCAAGGTCAGCAAGCAACTGGAAGACATGCAGTCCGCCCAGCAGACTCTTGCCGCCCAGCAGGCGCAGCAGCAGGCTCAGGCGCAAGCCCCTCCGCCCGACGTCCTCTACAACAACGCTCTCCGCGATTACAACGCCGGCAAGAGCGACCTCGCTGTGCAGGAGTTCTCCGATTACATCAAGTACTATCCCAATACTGACCTGGCAGGAAATTCATATTTTTACCTGGCAGAGATCGAATACCGGCAGGGAAAGTTCCAGCCCGCAGTCAAAGACTACGACCAGGTCTTGCAGAACTTCCCCACCGGCAACAAAGCCCAATCGGCGCAGTTGAAGAAGGGCTTCGCCCTGCTCGAACTCGGACAGAGCGAGGATGGCATCGCGGAACTCCGCCACGTCATCCAGCGTTATCCGCGTTCCAACGAGGCGCAGCAGGCCAAGGATCGATTGCGCAAGATGGGAGTTTCGACCATGGGAACCACGGCGAGAAAGCCGCCGCAGTGATGATCATTTTCAATTGCCGATTGCCAATGATTGCCAATTACCAATTGGAAGGAAAAATACTGGTTTTTCAGTTGGCCATTGGCAACTGAAAATCGGAAACCCTACAGCTCTAACATCCTCAGGCAATACTTGATTTCCGTCGTCACATCCTTCACCCGCATCCCTTCCTGCACCATCAGCTTGCAGGAAATCGCTGCGCGCGTTGGCGTGCCTTGCCCCAGGTCAAAGGTCACCCGGCAGTACTGGCAATCCTCGTTCCAGCAGAAGCGTCCGTAGGACACCGTTTCCGGTGCCAAATACTGAAAACAGCGAAGCAGTGTGTTGTTCTCCGGGACTTCAAATTTCCGCCCCAGAATGGTGATCTTTACCAGGCGGGTAAATGGCCGGAACAGCGTGGATGGAGCAGTCATCCTGCGAGCATTCTAGGGCAGGTCCGCCCGACGAGAAAAAACGAAGGTGGCTGTACGGCGGGGAGAGCCCGCACAGCCACCTCATGAATAGCCGTGGACGGAAAAACACGCGTCCCGCTCCCACGACCAAAACCTCTGACTCACGGCAACGCCGTGGAACTACTAAGCCGCCCGGCGCCGCCGATGCCGGCGATGCGCCCGACGCCGGTGGTGCCGCCGGTGCTCCCGGCGCTCCGTCGCCCGACTCGCACTACGCTCAGGCGCTCTGGCCTCCGGGACGGCTGGACTCGGTGGTGCGGTCGTTGTTGCCGTCTGCGCCCACAAACCCAATGCGAACAACAGCATAGCTGCAACGGACAGAACCAGTCGTTTCATGCGCACTCCTCGCTCTTCCCTGTCCCTGCGGATGATAAACACCTTCCCTGTGGGAAAGTTTCGTCGTAGGCTACAGATGCAGACGAGTTTGAGTCCTCGGTCTGCGGGAGCATTCATTCATGACCGATCACAAGGATCAGGACCGCTTCAAAGGCGCTGTGGAACAGGAAGAGCCTAATCAGCACGGCAATACTTCCATGCGGGGCCAGCTCGGACACCGCGACCAGGACCCGATGCTGAAGTCCGCCGACACCGACTTTCCCGAACCGGGAGAGAACCCCGAGCATAGCGGCGAGCCGGAGGCTAAGGAAGGAATCTGGACGAAGTTGCGTAGTGCCAGCTCTCTTTAAGGATTACCACTGCGTCATTCGAGAGTCGTCAGCCGGAGATGACTCCACGCACCATTTTGTTCCATTTTCAGAACAAGAATGAGTTTTCTGCCTGATCCCTCCTACCTCCGGGGCAGAATGCGTGTCGTTTCGCGTTCAGGAAGAAATCCCCGATGAGCACCTGGAAGGGTATCGTTGGCAAGGGTTTTACCCCCAAGAACTTCTCTCAATTTGTCGCTTCGATCAGTTTCGGCGTTTGGCGGCCGCAGTTTGTCGTCTTGCACAACACCGCCAGCCCGAAACTCTCCGAATGGCATTCCGCGCCAGGAGAGGTGCGGATGCGCAACCTGGAGCATTTCTACAGGGACATCCAGAGGTGGTCTGCCGGACCTCACCTGTTTGTAGCGGATGACCTGATTTGGGTATTCACCCCGTTGACTCTTCCCGGCGTGCACTCGCCTTCCTGGAACAGCATGTCCTGGGGAGTCGAAATGGTCGGCGACTATGCCGCGGAGCCCTTTGGGGCGGCGGTTCGCAATAACGCGCTGATTGCGCTAGCCACCCTCCACGCTACTCTAGGCCTGGATCCTAACTCTTTGCGCTTTCACAAGGAGGATCCCAAAACCACCCACATCTGTCCCGGCAAGAACGTGGTCAAAGCTGACATCATCCACAGCTTGCAGGAGGCATTGGCGGCACTCACTCCCGGAGAACACACCCCCGGGGCAGCAACCACTGCCGGTAACGGCTGATCTACCTGAGCTCTTCCATCACCTGCTCCAACACTTCTCGTCCCGGGCGGGTTACCGACTCTGGCAGCGTGGCCAGCGAATCCTCGGTCATGTTGAGCATCTCGATGAAATTCGGTGCCGTGGGGTTGACGTAAAACACTCCGGTCAGCACTTCGTTGTTCTCGTGCGCCTCCCCCAGACGTTTGATGGCGTTGATCTTGTCGGTCGCGTCGTAGTCCTCTTCCAGCTTGCGCAGCCGCAGGCGGGAGCCGTCGTGCATGGTGACCTCGACGGTGGTGCCCGGGTCGTACTCGACATTGATCTCTTCGAATGCAGGCAAAAAGCTGATGTCCTGCAGTGGTTCTTCGTGGTCCTTCATGTACTTGTAAGACTTGGTCGAGCCCTCGTGATCGTTGAAGGTCACACAGGGCGAAACCACGTCCAGCATCACCGTGCCGTGGTGCGCGATGGCTGCTTTCAGCATGCTGTGCAATTGCTTCTTATCGCCCGAGAAGGAGCGGCCCACAAGAGTAGCCCCCAGACTGATGGCCAGTGCGCAGGTATCGATCGGGGGCAAATCGTTGATCACTCCGGTCTTGAGCTTCGAACCCAAATCCGCCGTCGCCGAGAATTGTCCTTTGGTGAGCCCATACACGCCGTTGTCTTCGATGATGTAGATGATGGGCAGATTACGCCGCATCAGGTGCATGAACTGCCCGATGCCGATGGAAGCCGTGTCGCCGTCGCCGCTTACGCCCAGGGCGATCAGCCTGCGGTTGGCCAACACGGCCCCGGTGGCGACCGACGGCATGCGGCCGTGGACGGCGTTGAAGCTGTGCGAGCGGCTCATGAAATACGCGGGACTCTTGGAGGAGCAGCCGATGCCGCTGGGCTTGATCACGCGCTCCGGCGGAACGCCCATCTCGTACATGGCGTCGATGATGCGCTCGGAGATGGCATTGTGGCCGCACCCGGCGCATAGCGTAGTCTTGCCGCCGCGATAGTCCAACACGGCCAGGCCGATGCGGTTCGTCTTGGGTGCGGGCGTGCTAGTCGGTGTGGTCGCCATCTTACTTGCCCTCCATGCTCGTGAGTTCGTCGGTCACCGAACGCGCGTCGAGCGGCAACCCGTGAATGTGCGCGATGCTGCGCAGCCGCGTCACCAGTTCCGGTCTAACATCCAGCTTGAGCAGGCTGAGCATCTGGGCATCGCGGTTCTGCTCCACCACGTAAACCCGGTCGTGCTGCTCGATGAATTTGTGCACCTCGCGGGTGAAGGGGTAAGCCCGGATGCGCAGGTAATCGGCCTCGATGCTGTATTCCTTGCGCAACTGATCGCGGGATTCAAGAATTGCCCAGTGGGACGTCCCGTAGGCAATGATTCCGATCTTGGTTTTGCCGTTGATCACCAACTCCGGCCGGGGCACGAACGAGCGCGCCGTCTCGAACTTGCGGTTGATGCGCTCCATGTTGCGTTCGAAATCGTCGGGACGCTCGCTGTATTGTGACTTCTCATTGTGTCCGGTGCCGCGGGTAAAGTACGCCGCCGCAGGATGATCGGTGCCCGGCAGGGTACGGTAGCCGACGCCATCGCCGTCCACATCTTTGTAGCGCGCAAATCCGCCCAGACGGTCAAGGTCTTCCTTGGTCAGCACCTTGCCGCGCTTGATCGGTACCTCGGGATAGTCAAACGGGTCCGACATCCAGTTGTTCATACCCAGGTCCAGGTCGGACATCACGAACACCAGAGTCTGGAACTGCTCTGCCAGATTGAAAGCGTCTTGCGCCATGCTGAAGCACTCGGCCACGGAGCACGGGATGAGCAGGATGTGCTTGGTATCGCCGTGGGAAAGGAACGCAGTCGAGAGGATGTCGCCTTGCGAGGTGCGGGTAGGCAGACCGGTAGAAGGCCCGACGCGCTGGATGTCCCAAACGACTCCGGGAACCTCGGCGTAGTAGGCGAGGCCGGCGAACTCCGACATCAGCGAGATGCCTGGCCCGGCGGTGGCCGTCATGCTGCGCGCGCCGGCCCATCCGGCGCCGACCACCATGCCGATGGCTGCCAGCTCATCTTCCGCTTGCACGATGGCGAATGTGGCCTTGCCGTCGGGACCGATGCGGTACTCCTTCATGTATTCAATGAGGGTCTCTGGAAGAGAGGACGAGGGCGTGATGGGGTACCAGGCCACCACCGTGACTCCGGCGAACATGCAGCCCAAGGCCGCGGCCGAGTTGCCGTCAATGATGATCTTCCCCGCGGTCTTGTCCATGCGCTGGATGAAATACGGGTCTTGCTTGGTCAGACTGGCAGCCGCGAAGTCGAACCCAGCCTGCACTGCCGCCATGTTGAGATTGGCCGCCTTCACCTTCTTGGCAAACTGCTTGCGGATGGCTTTTTCCACCTCGGCCATGTCGAGCTCGAGCAGCCTGGCCACCACACCCACGTAAATCATGTTCTTGACCAGCTTGCGCAGCTTGGCCTCGGGACAGACCGGGGCGACCAGCTTGTCATAAGGAACAGAGTAAAAGATGAGATCGCTGCGCAGCTGGCTGAGGTTCAGCGGCTCGTCGTAGAGCACCGCTGCGCCCGGCGCCAGCGACATCACATCTTCCTGCGCCGTCTCCGGGTTCATCGCCAC
>JBGPJK010000315.1:0-5566 GCA_041485425.1 Terriglobia bacterium
AGAATCACCGCAATTACATTCATCAGAACCCGGTCGAACGGAGACTGGTAGAGAGCGCCCCGGAGTATCGTTACTGTTCCGCTTTTCCGGGATTCAAGTTGGATGCATGGCCCCCAGTGGCTGAACAGGCTGCGGAAAAAGTCCCTTGGGAAAGACTCGTAATTCACAGCGAGGAGATGTTAAGAAGGAAGCATGCGCGGAGAAGACGAGAAGCAGAGTGCGATGTTCAGTTATGTGACGTTGGAGCGGCGGGTGCCGCAGGATCATCCGTTGCGCGCGATCCGTGGGATGGTGGACCGGGCACTGGAGCGGATGGACGCGGATCTGGACAAGTTATATGCGGGGATGGGCCGCCGGTCAGTGGCTCCGGAGCGGCTGCTGCGGGCGCTGCTGCTGATGGTGCTGTACTCGATCCGTTCGGAGCGGCAGTTGATGGAGCACCTGGAATACAACCTGCTGTATCGCTGGTTCGTGGGATTGGAGATGGACGAGGCGGCGTGGGACGTGACCGTGTTCACCAAGAACCGGGAGCGGCTGATTGCCGGAGAAGTGAGCCAGCAGATGCTGGCGGCGGTGCTGATGGAGGCGCGGGAGAAGCAGTTGCTGAGCGCGGAGCACTTCACCGTGGACGGGACGCTGATTCAGGCTTGGGCGGCGGCGCGGAGCTTCACGGAGAAGAGCGATCCGCCCAAGCCGGGCGCGGGTTCCGGCTACCAGGGCGAGGTACTGTTGCGCGACAAGGTGGAGTCGAAGACCGACCCGGAGGCGCGCCTGTACAAGAAGGCGACGGCGGACAAGAGCGTGCCCAGCTACCAGGGCCACGCGCTGATGGAGAATCGCCACGGTCTGGTGGTGGCGGCCGAGGCCAGCCGGTCGGCCACGGTGGCCGAGCGTGCGGTAGCGCTGCGCTTGCTGGACCGGGTGATCGAAGCGCAGGACAAGCGCGGGCCGGAGAACAAGATCACGCTGGGAGCCGACACCCAGTATCAGGACGAAAAGTTTATCCAGGGGTTGCGGGAGCGCGCGGTGGCTCCGCATGTCAGCGAGTACAGCAAGGGCTCGAATAGGGCCAGGAACGCGTTGAGCGGGCAGGAGCGGGATGACGAACGCCGTCCGGTCAGCCAGCGGAAGCGCAAGCTGATCGAACGGGTCTTCGGCTGGTCGAAGCTGGACCGGGGACTGCGGCAGGTGAAGCTGCGCGGCCTGAAGCGGGTGGACTGGTTCTATCGGCTGGTCATCACCGCCTACAACCTGATGCGAATGCGGAGGCTGATTCCGGTTGCGGCGTAGGCCCTGGGGGCCGAAGGGTCTCGGGAGGCCGCGAAAACGGACTCCAGAGAAAAACACAAAGTAAACTATGCGGCGGATCGGATCAAAAATCGCGCCGCATCCGCTCCACGGGAAGAAACATGACGGGAATCGAACGTTTTTCCGCAGCCTGTGAAGCCGTGCCCTTCCCAAAACCATTCACAGATCGCAAGCCATTTATGGAAGCAACTCGAAGACAGGAGAACCAGCCATGAGCACCACGGACATCAAGGAAGTTGTGAAAGAAAGATACGGCCAGGCGGCTCTGCGTGTGCGGGCAGGCGGAAGCTCGTGTTGTGGAGCCACGTCTGCCACCAGTTGTGCCGATCCGATGACCTCCAATCTTTATGACGCTTCCCAAATTACTCAGATTCCTGAGGAAGCCTTGCTGGCTTCGCTGGGATGTGGCAATCCCACGGCACTCGCCCAATTGAAGCCTGGCGAAGTTGTGCTCGACCTGGGCTCTGGGGGCGGGATTGATGTTTTGCTCTCCGCCCGGCGGGTGGGGCCTACGGGGAAGGCTTACGGTCTCGACATGACCGATGAAATGCTCGCTCTGGCGAATGAAAACAAGCGCAAAGCGGGAGTGGAGAATGTTGAGTTCCTGAAGGGCGAGATTGAGCAGATCCCGCTGCCCGACAACTCCGTGGACGTGATTATTTCCAACTGCGTGATCAATCTGTCGGCGGACAAGGGCCGTGTGCTGCGAGAAGCCTTCCGTGTGCTCAAGCCGGGCGGACGGTTGGCCGTGTCCGATGTGGTGACTCGAGGGGAAATCCTTCCTGAGATTCGCCAAAGCGTGCTGCTGTGGGCGGGGTGCGTGGCGGGTGCGCTCGATGAAAATGAATACCGGAGCAAGCTGGCGGCTGCCGGCTTCGAACAAGTAGATGTGGAACCGACCCGAATCTATCGCGCGGAGGACGCCCGCGAATTCCTTTCGGACAAAGGGGTTGATGTAGACGCGATTGCCCCGCAGGTGGACGGAAGGTTTATGAGCGCTTTCGTCCGGGCGGTGAAGCCGTTGAGCGTGGTGAAGGAGGCTTGCTGTGGGCCGACGTGTTGCAGCTAATCGCTGAACCAGAGCGCCGACAGGATGGTCAAGATGTCCACGGCAATCGAGGCGATTTCGCGAGTTCCGGAGCGCAAGAGACTCGGCTTTTTCGAGCGCTACCTGACCGTGTGGGTAGGCTTGTGCATGGCCACGGGCCTGTTCATCGGGAAGCTTGCGCCGTCGATCGTCCGGTCCCTGCGGGAGATGGAGTTCGGCAAAGGCAGCCAGGTCAACATACCCATCGCGGTTCTGATCTGGCTCATGATTGTCCCGATGATGATGAAAGTCGACTTCGGGGCCATTCGCGATGTTGGGCAAAAACCGCGAGGACTGCTGGTCACTCTGTTTGTGAACTGGCTGGTGAAGCCGTTCTCCATGGCGCTGATTTCCTGGATTTTCTTCCGGCATGTCTTTAGCCAGTGGATTGCCCCGTCGCAGGCGGATCAGTACATCGCGGGGACGATCATTCTGGCGGCAGCGCCATGTACGGCGATGGTGTTTGTGTGGAGCTATCTGACGGATGGGGATCCCGCTTACACCCTGGTCCAGGTTTCGGTGAACGACCTGATCATGCTGTTCCTGTTCGCCCCCATTGTGCGGTTCCTGGTGAGCGGGGCATCGTCGTTGTCGGTGCCCTTCATGGTTCTGCTTTATTCCGTCACCGCTTTCATCGTAATTCCTCTTGTAGTGGGAGTCTTGGTCCGCACCTGGATGATCCGGCGGCATGGCAAGCAGTGGTTTGAAGAGGTCCTGCTGCCGAAGTTCAGCCCAGTTACCGTCCTCGCATTGTTAGCCACGCTGGTCTTCATTTTTGCGTTTCAGGCGGACAACATCACGGGCCGTTATCTTCACGTCGTCTTGATCGCGATTCCGATCTTGATTCAGGTCTACTTCAACTCCACGCTGGCCTATGGATTGATGCGCCTCCTCAAGGTCCAGCACTCCGTTGCAGCTCCGGGTGCGCTGATTGGCGCCAGTAATTTCTTCGAACTCGCGGTGGCAACGGCCATCGCGCTGTTCGGACCTGGCTCGGGTGCGGCGCTGGCGACCGTAGTGGGCGTGTTGGTAGAGGTTCCCGTGATGCTCTCCGTGTGCGGTGTGTGCAATCGTACCCGGCACTGGTTTCCCGCCGAGGCAAAAGTGGAAGCGTGATGGCAAAACCTCGAGTCTTGATTCTTTGCACTGGCAATTCTGCTCGCAGTCAGATGGCTGAGGGTCTTTTGCGGCACGACGCGGGCGATCGTTTCGAGGTGTTCAGTGCCGGCACGAGACCCAGCACGGTCAGGCCCGAAGCGATTGCCGTCATGCGGGAGTTGGGGATTGATCTCGTCGGCCACTCTTCCAAACATGTCGACTCATTTGCGGGACAGTCGTTCGACTACGTGCTGACGGTCTGCGACAACGCAAAGGAGAGTTGCCCGATCTTTCCCGGCCCGACGGCCAGAATTCATCGCGGATTTGAAGATCCCGCGGTGCTCACGGGCTCTGAGGAGGAAAGGCTGGCATTGTTCCGACGGGTTCGCGATGAGATTCGGGAGTATCTGCGCACGTTTCCGTCTGGGCTCTGATCGAGGTTCCAGGAGCGATTCGCTCGCGCTTAAACCAATCCAGGCAGTGCTGTGTTGCTTTGCCCGCCGGGGTGCGCGGGGTCGCCCGTCTTCACAGTTAGTCAAGGGCAGCGGACAGGAGTGTCCGCTCTACACCATCACGTCGGCACCAAGGTAATGTCCCTAGCTGATTACCTGTTTTGACCCTCATTTACGTTGTGGTACTCTCGGAAGTACCCCATATTCTCTGGAGTTTGGCTAGGTCTCTCCGTGCCCTTGGTGTCTTCGAACAGCAAACCGGGAATCCACATTGCGTGGAAGACGGTCACCTACCGCAGCGTGGCGCTAGCGGTGCTGGCGGTCGTGCTGGTGTTTTTCATCAGCTTGCGCTTTGCGTTTCCGCAATTCACCCAGAACAGCATCAAGGCAGCGGACGGCTTTGGCACCAAACTGCTGGAGGTGGTAGCCGGAGCCGCGGGCAATCCTGCCAAGTCGGGCAGTGCCGGTTCTCAGCAGGCGCACTTTACCGCGCTCGACGGCACGGTGCGGGTGAAGAAGGCGAACAACAACAGTTGGGGAACGGCCGACTATAGCATTCCGCTGGAAAAAGGCGATGTGGTGCAGACCAGCTCCGAAGGCATGGCCAAGATCGTATTTAATGATGGGACGAACTACACGGTGAAACAGGATTCGCTGATTGTGATCGAGGAGAACTCGACCAACGATCAGCAGCAGACCAACGTCGCGGTTGCGGTGAGCACGGGCACGGTGGATCTGGCGACGGCCACGTATGTTCAGGGTTCGAGGTCGCAGGTGATTGTGGCGGGGGCGACGGCGTCCCTGGCTCCCGACAGCGCGGCCATGGTGCACAACGATCCCAAGGGCGATCAGCATGAGATTCTGGTCAAGAAGGGAACTGGCGAAATCACCCGCAATGGGGAGACCGTCCGCTTGGCGGACTGGGAGAAGGTGAGTTTCCAAGCGGAGGCGCCGCACATGGACAAGCTGAAGGAGATTGGTCCTCCGACGCCGATTTCGCCGGCCAACATGATGCCCATGTTCGTGTCGAGCGACCCCAAGCCGATCGAATTCTCCTGGACCCCGATGGCCAACGCCAAGGGCTACCGGCTGCGTATTTCGCGGAACCCGTACTTTTCCTCGACCATTGTGGATCGCAAGGTAAACACGGCCGATGTCCTGGTTTCAGGCCTCGAACAAGGGGCGTATTACTGGGTCGTGCAATCCCATGATGCTGCGGGCAAAGAGTCAGTGGAGAGCGAAAAGAACCGTTTTACCATCATCCCGAAGGGGAATGACACGGCGGCGATCAATCTGGATCTGGATCCGCTTATCCAGCATGGTCACGTGATCGAGTTAACCGGGAAGACCGAGGTGGGCGCCCGGGTGATGGTGAATGGCCGTGAGGTGCCGGTGGTAGGGACCGATGGCGCCTTCCATTACTTCACCCCGCCCCTGGGGGCTGGGGAAAGCACGATCACCATCACGGCGCAAAATGCCAAAGGCGGAGTGAATACGCTGCAGAAGAAAGTAGTGATTCAGTGAGCGAGACGGGGGCCTGAGGCCCAGGCTCCTGAGGGGCAGGAACTTTGGTTTGCTGAAATGGATGGCAATACCTCATAGAATTAAGGATAGAGCTTCG
>JBGPJK010000316.1:0-5554 GCA_041485425.1 Terriglobia bacterium
CGAAAACCGCCGGCCGGGTGGACATGCCTGCAGAAGAAGTCGCCACTGAGAAAAGCGAGAACCTCGTGGGCGCCGTCGCCCGCGGCACCACCGACGGCTTGCACCTGGCACTCAACGTCGCCGCCATGCTGATTTCCTTCCTCGCGCTCATTGCCCTGTCGAACGGCATTCTCGGCGGCATCCACAACGGCCTGGCACACATCGGTGTTTTCTGGTTTCCCGAGAGTCTGGAAAGAATCTTCGGCACCCTCTTCGCGCCCATTGCGTGGCTCATCGGCATCCCTTGGCGGGACTGCCCTATCATCGGCAACCTTCTCGGGACGCGCATGGTCCTCAACGAACTGGTTGCCTTCTCCCTGCTGGGACCTCAGAGGGCCGCGCTCGACCCGCGCTCCTTCACCATCGCTACCTTTGCGCTCTGTGGCTTTGCCAACCTAAGTTCGATCGGCATCCAGATCGGCGGGATTGGCGCGCTGGCGCCCAACAAAAAGGGAGAGTTGGCGCGCCTCGGGTTGCGCGCCATGCTGGCCGGGACCATGGCGAACCTGATGTCCGCCTCAATTGCTGGAATGTTGTTATGACGCTCCGCGCATTTCGCGGATGATGCTCACTCCGCTGCTGGTCCCAATGCGGTTGGCGCCCACGGCAATCATGGCCCTGGCATCAGCCGCAGTCCGAATTCCGCCCGAAGCTTTCACACCGGCTGCATTCCCCACGATGCGGCGCATGAGTGCCACGTCCGCCACGGTTGCCCCTCCGCCCAAAAAGCCGGTGGAGGTCTTCACGAAGTCGGCTTTGGCCTGCACGCTGATCTCGCATGCGATCTTTTTCTCCTCGTCGCTGAGCAGGCCGGTTTCCAGAATGACCTTCAGTAACGCCTCGTGCCCGTGAGTCGGCTCGGCCACGCCACGAATGTCGGATAAGACCAGTTCCCGATTATCCGACTTGAGCGCCCCGATGTTCAGCACCATGTCAATCTCGCGCGCCCCCAGGCGCAAAACCTCTTCCGCCTCGAACCGCTTCACGCCGGTCAGAGTCGCCCCCAGTGGGAATCCGACTACGGTCGCCACTTTGACCCCGCTGCCCTGCAACTGCGAGGAAGCCATAGCGACGTAGCTGGGATTTACCACCACTGCCGCGAACCCGTACTCCCGCGCCTCCCGGCACAGGCGAACGATCTGTTCCCGGCTCGCTTCCGGACGCAGGTTGGTGTGATCAATCAGCTTCGCCACGCCTTGCCAGGTAAGGTGCTGGGGCTCCTGCCCAGCCGGTGATGTGTGCCTCGGCATATCTCGATCTCACGATCGAGTCTATCCGACTTCTCGGGAAGTAACGGGCGGGTTTTTATCGCCACGATATGAGCAGGAAAACAAGAAGGGACCGGATACGTCGTCAAGTTGTGATGAATGCCTCGGTCTGGCCAAGCCACACCGATCGCATCACATCAGGAGCGGGTTGTTTGCCCGAGCGGCGTGGTAGCGGCTGCGTCCGCTCGAGGGCAGGGCGGCGGCGACCAGCGCCACTCCGGGGGGCTGGTCGCTTGACTCTTTCGGCGCAGCTTCGCGTTGGGAGACGCCTCCATTGCCCGGCTTGTTGGCGCCTTTGTCTTTATCCAGGTCGGCGGCGGCCTGGAGGAACGATCGGGCCCAGCGCTGCACGTTGTGGTCTTTGACGATCTCGCGCAGCAGACGCATGCGGCTGCGCTTTTCTTCCTGCGGCATCTGGGAGGCGTCACGAATGGCTTGGGCGACTCCGGCGAAGTCGTTGGGATTGACCAGCAGCGCGCCGTGCCGCAACTCGGGGCCGGCTCCGGCAAATTCACTCAGGATCAGGACACCACGCTCGTCCACCTGGGCGGCGCAAAATTCCTTGGCGACCAGGTTCATTCCATCCTTGAGCGGCGTGATCAGGGCGATGTCGGCAGCGCGATAGTAGGCCAGCAATTCTTCGCGTCCGAGATTGCGGTGCATGTAGTGGATAGGCACCCATCCGGCTTGCGTAAACTCACCGTTAATTCGGCTGACCAGTAACTCGAGGTCCGCGCGCAGGTCTTTGTAGCGGGGAATGTCCTCGCGGCTGGGGACGACGACCTGCACCAGGGTGATCTGTCCGCGCAGTTCCGGGAAACGCTGGAGCAGAATACGGAATGCCTTCAGCCGCTCCGGAATGCCCTTGGTGTAATCGAGGCGGTCCACGCCCAGGACCAGAATGTTGTCCAGCAGGTCGCGGCGGACGCTTGAGGCGCGCGAGGCGACCTCGGGGCACGCGGCGTGTTGTGCGAATTCCTCGAAATCAATGCTGATGGGGAAGGTGCCGATTACGGCACGGCGCAATTCGTGGGTGACGACCGTGCGGGACTGGCCGCACTCGACTTTGGCTTCGGGAAGCAGGCGGCGGAGGCAGTTAAGGAAATTGCAGCGGTCACGATCGGTCTGGAAGCCGATGACATCGAAATCGAGCAAGGCGCGCAGAATGGGTTCGCGCCAGGGGAGCTTCTCGAAAATGTCGGGTGCGGGAAACGGGATGTGCAGGAAGAAGCCAATGCGGCCGCGGGTTCCGGCTTCACGCAGGTCGCGGGCCACCAGCATTAGGTGGTAATCGTGCACCCACGCGAAATCGTCTTCCCTGGCGGTTTCGGCGATGGCGCCGGCGAACTTGCGGTTCACTCGCTGGTAGATGTCCCAGTAAGTGGGATCGAAGTTGCAGCGGCTGGGCATGTCGTGGAACAGCGGCCAGACAATTTCGTTGGCGAAACCGGAGTAGAACTTGGCGATCTCCTCGTCGGAGAGTGGGACGGACTTCAGGCTGTAGGCGCGGCGTTTGGAGGCTTTGGCGAGCAACTGGTCAACCGGGAGATCCTGCGAGGTGCCGGCCCAGCCGATCCAGACGCCGGGCCGCTGGCGCCAGGCGGATTCGAGGGCGCTAGCCAGGCCACCAGAGCTGCGCTCCACCCGGGCACCACCCGCGTGCTTGCGGACCACCACGGGCAGGCGGTTCGACACGTTAATGAGTCTTCCCTTGGTAAGTGTCATGCTTTACCTCCAGAGGCATGGAGCCATTCCTCGAGAAAGTGGATTAGCTCCTGCGGTGGTTGCAGCCAGAGGTCGGCGGAAGTGGGCCGCGGTTCCGGACGGACGAGGACGGTGAGCCCTTTCCCCTTGAGGGCACGGAATGCGTCTTCGTCGGTCTGGTCGTCGCCCAGGTAGGCGACAGCAGCGCCAGGGGTGGTTTCGGCGAGGACGGAGCGGACAGCTTCTCCCTTGTTGCGGCCGGGGACGCGGAGTTCGAGGCCGCCGTCGAATTCGAGCAGGTGGAGCGGGTACTCGGCGAGAAGCGGCGTCCAAAGTTGCAACACCTTGCTCTTGACGGCGTCGATTTCCGGCGCAGGGAAACCTCGCCAGTGCACCGCCACGCTGCCGGGCTTTAGTTCCATGTTGCGCTCCAGGCCCCCGGATTCCACTGCCTTAGAGGCCAAAAGCAGCCCCCTCTGTTGCTCCTGGGGCAACTGGTAAACCTGGTAGGTACCGTCGGGTTTGAGGCGATCGAGGCCGTGGCTCCCCCAGATCTCCGGGGGCGGCTGAATGCCGCAGAGCAGAACCAGTTCACGCGCGGGGCGGCCGCTGATCAGGACGATGCGAGTGCCCTTGGCCATGATTTGGGTCAGTAGCGCTGGCAGCTCCGGGTACGGAAAAGCGTGGTTACGGTCCACCGAAAAGGGGGCGACCGTGCCGTCGTAATCGAGCAGGAGGATGCGGTCGGACGCAGACCGAACCCGGTTCAAGAAAGCGTTATATGCGAGTTGGTGCTCGAGTGCCTTCATGCCGGCCTTTGCTTCCAGCAACTTCAAGAAAGCTGTACCCGACGCGAAGTGGCGAAAAGAATCAGCCTAAAGAAACATGAACTGCGAGTGGCGGAGTTCGTAAGTCAGGGCAAAAGTGGCGACGTGCGGCCGTCCGAATGGAAATTGAACGGAGACGCAAAAGCAGCGCACAACCCCAGTGCTGCTGCAGTATTTTTCGAAGAACTGAGGCAATTCTAACACCAGCGAATGGGGTAAGAGCTGTCAGAAGTACACGAGAGGAGCAGGTTTCCTTACGTCCAGCGGAACCAGCGCAGCGCGAGCACAAACGAAATGCCTCCCCAGAGCGCCAGGATCAGCATCCGCCCCGACTGGGAGGCAAGCGTAGCGCCCTGCAGAATGGTTGCCCGCAGCGCATCGTTCAGCGCGGTCAGGGGCAGCAGTTTGATGAAGGGCTGGATCAGGGCCGGAAAGCGCTCGTAGGAAAAGAACACACCGGAGAAAATCCACATGGGCATCATCACCAGGTTGATGAGCCCGCTGATACTCTCGATTTTTTGCGCGCGGCTGGCGGTGAGCAGGCCGAGCCCGCCGAACGCTAGCGCCCCAATCGCACCCACCACAATGACGGTGGCGAGCGATCCCAGCACGCGCATGTGGAACACCAGCACCCCAAAGCCGAGCAGCAGGCCGACTTCAATGAGCATGAGGACCAGCCGGCTGCTAGTGAGGGCGAGCAGGAAATCGCTGCGGCGCATCGGGGTGGCGACGAAGCGCTTGAGCAGCTTGCGCTGGCGCATATCTACCAGGGCGAAGCCGATGCCCCACATGGCCGCGTTCATCAGGTTCATGCCCAGCAGCCCGGGAATGAGAAAGTCAATGTAGCGCGAACCGGGCTCGCTGGAGGTGACGGCGGACGTAGGTAGCGGGTCCTTGCGGCCGGCGGCGATTTGCAGGGCGTCGTCCACCTCCGTGCGCGAAAGCACGCTCTCCTGCCGCGAGGCATCGTAGTGGTAGCGGAAGCCTCCCTTGCCGTCGGGTTCGACCACCAGATCGTACTTGCCGAGACGAAAGCCCTGGAGTGCGCTTGACTGATCGAGCACATCGGCGCGGATGGAATTTTTTTGCGGCGAGCGCTGGATCATGGCAAGGGTATCCTGCACGCCCGGCCCGGAGACGATCGCGATGGAGGTGATATCGGCGGGCTTGTTGCGGAAGGCGATGCCCAGCCCCAGCGCCAGCAGCAGCGGGAAGACGAAGACCCAGAAGATGACTTCGGGCTCGCGCCGGAGCTCCTTCGTGCGAGCCGTCAGCAGATGCGTGTACCCGGACCAGCGGCCATTGCGGCGCGGAGGCCGCGGAGGTTTCTGATCTTCCGCCGGGCGAACCGGTTGTTCGGAAACAGCCATGTCAGTCCTCTCTCAGGTGGCGGCCGGTCAGTCGGACAAATACGTCTTCAAGGCTCGCCTGGCGCGTGGTCAGGTGCAGAAGTTGCTGGTGCTGACTGTCGACGGCATCGAGCAGCGCGGGGATGGTGAGGTGCGGTTCACGCACGTTGAGACAAACCAGGCCGTCGTCGGCGCGGACAGACTCGACCCCCGGCAGCCCACGCCAAACCTCGAGCGCGGTGCCGTTTGAGTTGCCACTAACGGCGAACTCGACCACATGGTGTCCGCCGAGGCGGTCGATCAGGTCGGCGGGCGTGCCCTCGGCGATGATCTGGCCGTGATCCACAATCGCCAGGCGGTCGCAGAG
>JBGPJK010000317.1:0-5535 GCA_041485425.1 Terriglobia bacterium
CACCGCGTTCCTGGAGTCGCTTGCCACTCGCCCCTCATTTCGTAAGTCCTGGGAGGAAGGAGATCAGAAAATGGTGGAGCGGAATCTGGCCCAAGCGTATAGCTTGCGCCCAGACTTTGCTTTTGTCAGCGTGTACGACCTCGAGGGCACGATGCACGCGATTTATCCACCCCAGCCAAACTTACTCAATCGGAATTTCGCATACCGTGACTGGTACAAGGGCGTGACTCGCCAATGGATCCCTTACATCTCCGAGGTATATCAGGCCGCGGCTGAACCAAATCAGCTGGTCGTGGCGATTGTGGTTCCGGTAAGGGATGGCACAGGCAAGCCTGTGGGTATTCTCATGGCTCCCTGCGCGGTCGACACGATGAGCCGGCAGCTGGTGGAAACCAAGCTCGAGGGTGGATGGGCAATCTCACTGGTAGACCAGAACGGCCATCTGTCTGCCCGCCACAACATAGACTCTTACGCTGCTCCCGTTGACCTGAGCGGCTATGAACCGGTTAAGCAACTGCGAATCGCCCAGGACGGCCACGGGATATTCGTGCGTGACGGCATCGCCTTCTTTACCCGGTACGAGCCCGTGCAGAAGTACGGTTGGGGAGTTCTGGTGGAACAACCGTCGGCAGTCTTGCAGCAAGGGGTCTGGGTGATCGAGCGGCGAATCTGGCTGCTTGGATTGGTCTTTCTTGGCGTCGGCCTGGCACTCAGCGCTTTCATGGGGTCGCTCTACTCCCAGCTGGAGACTGGCAGCCAGTTCATGAACCTGTCGATCGACATGTTCTGTATTGCAGGGTTCGATGGGTATTTCAAAACCTTGAACCCCAGCTGGCAGAAAGCTCTGGGGTTTACCACCGAACAACTACTGGCGAAGCCTTATTTGGAGTTCATTCATCCAGACGATCGCCCGGCCACGGTGGCTGAGGACATCCGGTTGCAAAACCGGGAAGTTACTTTTGCATTCGAGAACCGCTATTTGTGCAAAGACGGGTCCTACAAATGGATGTTGTGGAACGCTGTTTCTGTTCCCGAGCAGGAACTTATCTATGCGGTGGCGCGGGACATCACGGAGCGTAAACACGCGGAAGATGCCCTCAAGGGAGTCAGAGAAGATCTGCAGGCCTTCATCGAAGCAGCTCCTGATTCTGTGGTCACGGTCGACGCCCAGGGAACAATTGTTCAGATCAACGGCCAGACCGAAAAGCTTTTTGGTTATCAGCGATCCGAGTTGTTGGGTCAACAGGTCGAGAAACTCATGCCCAAGAAAGTGCGTGATACGCATTTAAAGCATCGAGCGGGCTACTCCCTCGAGCCACGGCCTCGTACCATGGGGGCAGGCTTGGAGCTTTATGCCCTGCGCAAAGACGGCACCGAATTCCCCGTGGAAATCAGTTTGAGTCCGATGCAAACCGGCGAAGGTCTCCGAGTGATCAGCGCCATCCGTGACGTCTCGGAACGCAAAAAGGCGCAGCAGCAAATCGAGCAGCAGAACCGCGAACTCGAGCTCCGCAACCGTGAAGTCGAACGCGCAACTAAGCTAAAGAGCAAGTTCCTGGCCACCATGAGCCATGAGCTGCGGACCCCGCTGAATGCGATTGTGGGCTTTTCCGAACTCCTGGCCGAGGAGACAGCGGGGGAACTCAATGACAAGCAGAAGCGCTTCGTCGGCCATATCAAACAGGGCTCGGCGCATCTGTTGCAGTTGATCAACGACATTTTGGATCTCTCGAAGATCGAAGCCGGACAGCTCGAACTGCGATGCGAAGACTTCCAGGTCAGTGATGCATTGCCGGAGGTCCTCTCCACCATCCGTCCTTTGGCCATGGCGAAAAATATCCAAGTGGAGCATAAGCTGAAGACGGAGCGACCCGTGTATGCCGATCGGGTGCGATTCAAGCAGATTCTGTACAACCTGCTCAGCAATGCGGTCAAATTCACACCCAAGGGCGGACAAATCAGCATCGATTGCTTCGAGAAGGAGGAATTCATCGGCATAGCGGTGACCGATACCGGTATCGGAATCCGGGCCGAAGATCAGGAGGCTGTCTTCGAAGAGTTCCGGCAAGCCGAAGGGGGCACCGACACACCCAGTGAAGGCACAGGATTGGGACTGGCGATCACCAAGCGTCTGGTAGAACAACAAGGAGGGACGATCTCGCTGGAGAGCGCGCCTGGAAAGGGCAGCCGGTTTACCTTTACGCTTCCCGCGGGCGTCAAAACACCCGAAACTCACCCGCTGCACCAACCCGCAGATCCGCGCGTGGTGGCGAGTCGAGGCCGCGTCAAGCCACTCGTCCTGATCGTGGACGACGAGGTTCCGGCGCGGGAGCTTCTAGCCGGCTACCTGGAAGCGGAGTATCAGATTGCCATGGCCGAGTCTGGTGCGGAGGCGGTCAAGAAAGCGCAGCAGCTACTGCCAGACGCCATCACCCTGGATGTGTTGATGTCGGGGGGGAGCGGTTTCGAAACACTGGTTGCGCTCAGAAAATCGCCTGAAACCGCCAACATCCCCATCATCATTGTGTCGATCGTGGACCAGAAGCAAGTGGGATTCGCTTTGGGTGCGGCTGACTACCTCATTAAGCCCATTCACAAAGCGGTGCTCTTGGAGACTATCCGCAAACATGTGTCGCCTGGGGACGGCGATGACGATGCGGCCATTCTGCTGGTTGACGATGATCCCAGAACTCTGGAATTGCTGGAAGAGACCCTCCGCTCCGCCGGATATGAGACCCAGAGCGTGCAAAGCGGCGCCCGAGCCCTGGAAGTACTTTCTTCCAAGCTGGTGAGCGCAGTTTTGCTCGATCTGCTGATGCCGGGCATGGATGGTTTCCAGGTGATCCGCCACGTGCGCCAGGAAGCCACGTTGAAAGAACTGCCGATTCTGGTTATGACGGGGAAGAACTTGACCGCGGAGGAGATGTCTCTGCTCAGCCGCGAGACGCAGGCCGTCTTTCAGAAAAATGGCTCCTGGCAGAAGGAACTCGCCGCAGAGGTGAAGAGAGTGGTCCATAGCGGCAAGCGGGCAAAAGCCATGGGGCAGTCATGAGCACAGTTCTGATCGCTGAGGACAACGCCGTTAACCGGGAACTGCTCCGCGAGCTGCTCGAAATCCGTGGATATACCGTGGTCGAAGCCTGCAATGGCGAAGAAGCGCTCCAGATGATTGAACAGGCGCGACCGGACATCCTGCTGCTGGATCTCGGCATGCCGGTATTGGACGGCACTGCGGTGGTGCGAAGGATCCGGGAAAATCCCCGGCTAGCAACGCTGCCGGTGCTTGCCGTGACTGCGTATGCCATGCAAGGCGACCAGGAAAAGATCCTGAGTTCAGGATTTGATGGCTACCTGTCGAAGCCAATCAATTCATCCTTACTCATACAAGAGCTCGAACGTTTGCTGCCCAACACGTCCGCCGCGAGATCAGCTTCGAATCGGTGACGTGGGATTTTGGTATATGGGGATAAGTGCATTGCTCCGAAACCATCACAGCCAGCCATACGGACACCGGGGCAGGACTATTTCTGGGCTCTGGTGCAAATCACTTGGCAACCACCGTTACAAAGTGTGGGTCTCCTCGTGGGATGCAGGCATTTTGGGGGAGTTTCGCCGGGTGCCAACTGGTGCGAGTGCGGAGCTGGTACAAGCAGCTGAGCATCCCTCAGCTACGCGACTTCCCCACAAGGCGGCGGTAGAAAAACTGGAAGCTCTGATTATTGGACCCAAATCGGACCCAAGTTGTGGGTTTCAGCAACTGGCGCTTCCAGAAGCAACTGATGCTGCAGGGGATATTGGTCGGGGCGCGCGGATTTGAACCGCGGACCCCCTGCGCCCAAGGCAGGTGCGCTACCAGGCTGCGCTACGCCCCGACTCCGTGAAGCTCTCCTCGATTATAGCCGAGGTCTCGCGCTCTTGGCAGCGCGCCCAACCCCCCGCCGGGCGCGCCGGCGCGGTATAATCCCAATCGCCCATGCACAATCCCCGCTATGCCCTGGTCACCTATGTGAGGCATCCGGTCGGGGAATTTGTCCAGCGCCTCCGCCAGGAACTGCATCCTGAGTTACCCCATTTGGCGGCTCACCTCACCATTCTTCCCCCACGTCTGCTGCGGGGCAGTGAGTTCTCCGCCCTGGAACTTCTGGAAGACGTCTGCGCCCAGGTGAATCCTTTTGAAATCACCCTGGGGGATGTGGACACTTTTGTGCCCGCGACCCCCACCGTCTTCATCCGCGTGGCCTACGACGCCGATCGCCTGCGGGGGCTGCATGACCGGCTGAGCACGAAGGTGCTGGCTTCTCCCGAAGAGTGGCCCTACATGCCGCATCTCACCATCGTGAAAATGAGTACCGAGGCGCTGGCCGAGCAGGCCTACATCATGGCCCGCGACCGCTGGGCCCAGTTCGAGGGCAGCCGGCAGGTTCAGATCAAACAACTCACCTTCGTGCGGGAAGAAGACGAGAACCGCTGGGTTGACCTGGCCGGGGTGCCCCTCGGCCGCAGCCTGGTTTCACCACACAACTGGTAACCTTGGTTTCTCGAATTCCTTAAATGTCCATAATTCACCCCGTTTTGGCGCGCTAGCACCGAAGTCCCTGGCCGGAAGTACATGTGCCTCTCGTGTGTTGCCAAGGCCCCAAGCCGGGCGTACATAAAGAAGTTAGGGGGGTGCGGCCAGACGCCCCTTCCCCAGCGGGTTTCCGGGGTCTGTAGGCAGTTGGGGGGCCTTATGCAGATCGGGGTTTACGGGTCAGGGTACCTGGGCACGGTGATATCAGCTTGTCTCGCGGATTTTGGCACTCCGGTCACCTGCTGCCACCCCGATAGCTCGCGCATGGTGGAGATGGCCCAGGGCAACGTCCCCTTCTTCGAAAAGAATCTGACCGAGGTCATCAAGCGCAACGTGCGTTCCGGACGGTTGGCGTACTCGACCGACATGGAATCGTTTGCCCGCAAGGCTCAGGTCATCTTCCTGGCAGAGGACACTCCCCAGCATCTCGCCGACCTCGCACTCCGCATTGCGCGCCTGGCCGTGAAGCCTCCCATTCTCTCGGTAGTCACTCCCGTTTCCGTGGGCACAGCCTCGACCATAGAGCGGCAACTGCGCGAAGCCGGTCTACAAGGCACGATCGTTTCGCAGCCCATGTTCTTCACCCCGGGCTGCGCGGTAGAAGACTTCAACTGGCCCGATCGCATTATTCTGGGAAGTGCTTCCAACGACGCGGTGCTGGCCATCAAGCAGATCTTTCATCCCCTGGTGATGCGCGGGGTTCCAGTGATCGTGACCAACCACGAAACCGCGGAACTGATCCGGGAAGCGGCCACCGCGTTCGTGGCCACCAAGATTTCCTTCATCAACGAAGTAGCCAGCCTTTGCGAGCGGGTAAGCGCGGATGCGGTCAACCTCTCACTCGCCCTGGGATTGGACAAGAAAATCGCGCCGCGCTGTTTGCAGCCCGGAGCCGGAATGGGTGGACTATTCGCCGAGTCGGATATGGACGCGCTGGCCGAACTGGCGAGGGAGAATGGAGTTTC
>JBGPJK010000318.1:0-5523 GCA_041485425.1 Terriglobia bacterium
AGATGACCATGGCCCGGCTGAAGCTGGCTAAGCGCGATGCCATGGTGATGCACCCCGGGCCGATTATTCGCGGGCTGGAGCTTGCCTGGGAGGTGGCCGATTGCCCGCAGTCGGCGATCGTGGAGGAAGTGCGCAATGGAGTCCCAGTGCGCATGGCGATCCTGGCCAAGGCGCTGGGGAAGGCGAGATAGGCTCCGGGCTCTAGGCTCTGGGTTGCAGGCGGCAGATCGCAGGCGACAGTGGCCTTGGAACCTGAGCCGCGTAGCGGCGGAACAGGAAAGCCCGGCACGGGAGTGCCGGGTCGCGTTAACGAATGGCACACGACAAATCCAAATCGGGTTCTCTCTTAATCAAGGGTGGGCACGTCATCGATCCTGCCGCCAAGATCGACGCGCCGATGGACGTCCTGCTGCGGGAGGGGCACGTCGCCGAGATCGCGCCGCCGAACAGAATCCGCGGCGGTGCTGACGAAAAATTCGATGCCCGCGGCTTGATCGTGGCTCCCGGATTTATCGATCTGCACGTTCATCTGCGCGAGCCCGGCCAGAGCTACAAGGAGACGATTGCCAGCGGCACGGCCGCCGCCGCGGCGGGCGGATTCACTTCCGTCTGCTGCATGCCGAACACTCAGCCGGTGTTGGACTCGCCCGAATGGATCACCTGGGTCCAGCAACCCGAGCGGGGCGCGGTGGTCAATGTGTTTCCCATTGCCGCCGCCACCCATGCCAGCAAAGGCGCCGTGCTCACGGATTTCCGCGGTCTCCAGCGCGCCGGCGCTGTGGCCATCACCGATGATGGCAAGCCCATCCTGAATGATGCCGTCATGCGCGAGACGCTGCGCGTGGCCTCCGAGATCAACCTTCTGGTGATCCAGCACGCCGAAGACACGCGCATGACGGAAAACTGCTCGATGAATGATGGCCCGACCTCATTCCGGCTGGGACTGCGCGGAATGAAGACCGCGGCGGAAGCATCGATCGTGGAACGCGACGTGCAACTTGCGCAGCAGTTCACCGGCGCGCGACTGCACGTGGCGCATCTCTCCACCGCCGACGCCTTGAAAGCAGTCCGCCGCGGCAAGCGCAGCCGGGCGCGCGTGACCTGCGAAGTGACGCCGCATCATTTCACGCTGACCGATGCGGACGTCGGCGACTACGACACCAATTGCAAGATGAACCCGCCGCTGCGTTCGGCCTCCGACCGCGAAGCCCTGCTGGTGGCGCTGGCCGACGGCACGGTGGACGCCATCGCCACCGACCACGCGCCCCACGCCATCCACGAAAAGGTGATGGAATTCGAGCGGGCGCTGTTCGGCGTCACCGGGCTCGAGACCGCGCTGGGTCTGGCGATCACCCGGCTGCATCGCGAACAGAAAATTCCACTGGCACGCATCGTGGAGTTGTTTACTGCGGGTCCGGCACGCGTCATGACTCTGCGCGGCCGGGGCACGCTGGCCCGCGGCAGTTACGCCGATGTGACCATCTTCGATCCCAAGAAGCGTTGGACCTTCGAAGCAGCGAAATCCCGCTCCAAGTCGCACAACACCCCGTTCGACGGATGGCAGCTCACGGGGAAGGTGGTGGCGACGGTGGTGGGCGGGGAGATTGTGCACCGGGGAGACTAGTTGCGGAGCTACTGACCGAACTCAGCATTGAAACGCTCAGTCGTCGTCCGACTCGTCACGAGATGTCACTCCTGTGATGTCAATCTGGGTCACGCGGCTTGCCCGAAGCCTCGACCGAACGCCCTTGACTACAAGAAACTAGGCCAAAATTCCCATCCCCTTCCCCACCTTCTTCAGCACCTCGAGCGCCTGCTGCAACTCATCCTTCGTGTGCGTCGCGGTCATGATGGTCCGGATGCGCGCCTTGCCCTCCGGCACCGTGGGGAATGCAATCCCCGTGCCCATCACGCCTTCTTTGAACAGCTCACGCGAGAAGTCCATGGTGAGCTTGCCGTCTCCGATGATGATGGGCGTGATCGGCGTCTCGCTGGCGGGCGTGGTGCGGCCGCCAATGTCAAAACCCAACAGTCCCAGCTCTTTTTTCCAGAAGCGGGTGTTCTCCCACAACTTTTCAATGCGCTCCGGTTCCTGCTCCAGCACGTCGAAAGCTGCGATACACGTGGCCGCCACCGATGGCGGATGCGACGTCGAAAACAGGAACGGCCGCGCCCGGTGATACAGGAAATCAATCAGGTCGCGAGTTCCGCAGACGTATCCGCCGAGCGCGCCAATGGCTTTTGACAGCGTACCCACCTGGATATCCACCCGCCCGTACACGTTGAAATGATCGACGGTGCCGCGCCCGTTGCGGCCTAACACGCCTGAGGCATGGGCGTCGTCCACCATCATGATGGCGCCATACTTCTCCGCCAGATCGCACAACCCAGGCAATGGCCCGACATCGCCATCCATGGAGAACACCCCGTCGGTGATTAGCAGCTTTCGTCCCGGCTGGTTCTTCACGCTGGCCAGTTGCTCCTCGGCGTGCGCCATGTCTTTATGGTTGAAGACCAGAATCTTGGCGCGCGACAACCGGGCGCCGTCGATGATGGAGGCGTGGTTCAGTTGGTCGGAGATGATGAAATCTTCTTTGCCCAGTACCGCCGAAACCGTCCCTGCATTGGCCGCGAAGCCCGACTGAAAGACCACGCAGGCTTCCACGTTCTTGAAGCGCGCGATTTTCTTCTCCAACTCCATGTGGATCTTCATGGTGCCGGCGATGGTGCGCACCGCGCCCGAACCCACGCCGTATATGCGCGTCGCCTCCAGTGCCGCCTCACGCAACTTGGGATGCGTGGTCAAGCCCAGGTAATTATTCGACGCCAGGTTGATGACCCTCTTGCCGTCGAACGTGCACACCGCAGCCTGCTCGTCTTCGAGCACCCGCAGGCGGAAGTGCGTTCCCTTGGCCTTCAGTTCGTTCAGTTGCTCGGTGAGATAAGAGAGAGGATTGGTGCGGGTGGGCGTATGTGTAGCCATAGCCGGAACAGTGTAATACCGGAAGAGGTTTCAAGGTCTCAAAGTTTCAATGTTGCAGGCGGATTCAGCAGATCACCACCAATCGCAATCATCATTCCGAGCGGAGCGAGAAATCCCTATTGCCGCCACGATCCCGGTTTCGGCAGGAATGCATCGCTTTGCATCAGCATGACAACAATGTTTTGAAGCGGGCCTACAGTGCCTCGTAGTAGCGTTCCCCGGCGCAGGCGCGGCACAGAACTTTGCCGTCGCGGCGAACTTCCCGGCGGAAGTTGATACCTTCACCGCAAGCTTCGCACACCGTGCGCTCTCCTTTGTATCCGGGAAATTCTTCAGGCGGCAGTTCGACCTTGACCCACTGGGTGGAGAACAATTCCTCATCCGGCATTTCGCGATAAGCCAGCATCTGCTGCTGGTTCTTGCTTTCCAGTTCAGGATGCATCTGGCGAGCCAGGGCTTTGGAGCTTTCTTTGGCCGCGATGCGAATGGCTTTCCCGCTGCTGACATCCACGAAGGTGGCGGCGACTTTGCCCCAGTCGCGGAATTTCAGCGCACGCTTGCCCAGACGGCAGCCGGTGACGATGACGACGGCGTCGGTGGCGCAACGGTCGATCTCGACAAAGGTGACCAGGCGCTTGCGGTCTTTGCCGCGAGGATCGTCAATGCCGAGTTTGGTCAGGCCAAGCATGGCCAGGCGCACGCCCAGGACCTGCCCGGCGCACAGGTGGCCGTGAGCCTGTTCGGCATCGCAGAGGTATTCGTCGAGCAATTTCATGAGCGGGCGTCGGACCTCAGACTTCGGACCTCAGACCTTAGTGTCGGACCTAAGGGGTTGCCTCAGCCGGTCGACGTCAACCGCCATCCTATCTCAGATCGGTGGCTGAAGGTTGAACGCAATCTCGGCTCAGCGTGAATAACGGACCAAAAGTCCGACGTGTGAGATCTGCAAGTTGGGTCTCAAGTCTGAGGGTTGGAGGTCTAAGGTCCGAAGTCCGAGGTCTGAAGTCCGAATTTTACTTCCTCCTCCAGCGCACGCCGTCCTTCGTGATTTCCACAATGATGCCGGCGGCGGTCAGTTCCGCGCGGGTCGCATCCGAAAGCTTGAAGTTGCGGGCGCGGCGGGCCTGCTCCATCTCGGCAATCTTTCTTTCGATCTCGGCATCAGCAAGCTGCTGTGCGCTGACCGCGTCCAGCAGTTCCTTACCGATGTCTTTCTCGCGGCCTTCCGCCTTCGCCCAATCGAGGATACCTTTCATCTTGGGGGCGTCTTCGTCCTTCAAAACCGCGAAGATTTCGTCGAACGCCTCCAGCACACCCAGAAGCGGTGTGGCATCTTCTTTCTTGAACTGGCCCGCATCCATGGCGGCATTGGCGGCACGCACCATGTCGAAGATGGCGGCTTGCGCCTGCGCGGTGTTGAGGTCATCTTGCATTCCCGCATCCATGCCTTCGCCAGCCTCACGCGCCAGATCGGCCATGGCTGCATTCCCTCCAGCGGGGAATTGTCCACTGGTAAGTCGCAGGCGGAAGTTCCGCAGCCGATCCACGGACGCGGCGGCCTGCTTCAGTCCGTCAAAGGTGAAGTTGAGCTGGTTGCGGTAGGGCACCGAGGCCAGCAAGAATCGGATGGACGATGGCTTGTGCCCCTTGAGCACCAGGTCGCGCAAGGTAAAAAAATTGCCCAGGCTCTTGGACATCTTCTCGCCCTCGACCAGCAGAAACCGCGCGTGAAACCAGAAGTGAGCGAAAGGTTTTCCGGTCAGGGCTTCCGATTGTGCGATCTCATTTTCGTGATGCGGAAAGATGAGATCTTCGCCCCCGGCGTGCAGGTCGAAGGTTTCACCCAACGCTGCCATCGACATCACGGAGCACTCGATGTGCCAGCCCGGCCGGCCGGGTCCGATGGAAGTTTCCCACGAAGCCTCTCCGGGTTTGGGCGCCTTCCACAGGGCAAAGTCGCGGGCGTTGTCCTTATCGTATTCGTCCACGTCCACGCGCGCGCCATCTTCCATGCCGGCGAAATCCTTCTTCGAGAGCTTGCCGTAGCCGGGAAATTTTGCAATCCGAAAATAGTAGGATCCGTCCTCGGCGCGATAGGCAAACCCCTTCTTTGCCAGTTCGGCGATGAACTCGGCCATTTCCGGGATGTGATCAGTCGCCCGCACCAGGATGGGCTGCTCGATATTCAGCGTCGCAGCATCTTCCAGGAACGCCTTCTCATACTTCGCGGTGTATTGCTTGACGCTGACGCCCTCGCGCGCCGAGTTGCGAATGATCTTGTCGTCCACGTCGGTGATATTCATCACGTGACGCACCTTGTATCCGCTCCGGCGCAGAAAGCGGCGGAGGACGTCCACCGCAACAAACGTCCGGAAATTCCCGATGTGCCCGTAGTCGTAAACCGTAGGACCGCATGCGTACATGCGGACCTGGTTGTCCTCGAGGGGACGGAACTCCTCCACCTTTGCGGACAGCGTGTTGTACAGGCGCAGCGCCATCAGAGAACACAAGAGCGTTGGACAGAATCCTTAATTCTAGGG
>JBGPJK010000319.1:0-5505 GCA_041485425.1 Terriglobia bacterium
CGCAGCTTGGGCTCCAGCTCTCCGAACAGCAGAATAGGCCGGAATGCGGACCAGTCAACCGCCGACCCCCGCGTTGGATCAATAATTCCGTTAAAGGGATTGGGAGAGATCGTAAGATTAGCGGAATCGCCGCTCTGGCTTACGAATGGCGTGTTAAACAGACCTTCCGAAAGTAGCGAACTGCCTCCGAACGGAGGCTCAGCCTGGAACTGCTCCAGCACTAGCTGCTCGATGGGATTGTAGAAAATCCCGAAGCCGGCGCGGACCGTCATCTTGCCGTCGCCCTTCGGGTCCCATGCGATTCCGATTCGAGGAGCGAAGGCATTGTAGTAACTCTTGGTAAGTCCCCGGGGAACTCCTTGGTCGCCGGGGATCACCAGGCCGAGTGGAAACACTGCCGCTGAGTCCGCGTTGGGGTCGCTGCAGTTCGGGTCCGTATACCCAAGGTTTTCCAGGCTGGTCGTACTCAGCTGGCAAGGAAATATGGCCGTCGACTGTCCCGGCCGGAACGTCTGGTAGCGCAGGCCGGCATCATAGATGGGCTGGTTGAACTCCCAACGCAATCCGTAGTTGAGCGTCAGGTTCGGCCGGATCTTCCAGCTGTCCTGCGCAAACAGGTAGATGGAGTTCCCGCGCACATCCTCGGTCTGCGCGGAACCTTGCAAGTAGGAGTCAGGAAGTCCCAGCAGGTAGTTGGGGAACAAGTTCTGGTTTCCGGCAGCATCCAGGGCGATGGGATCGTTGCCTATCCCGCTGCCGAAGTAACTGAAATCGCCGTTCGGATCGAAGAACAAGGTTTGCAGAAAGCGTTGATTCCTGAAGTCGACGCCAAACTTCGTCGTGTGGTTTCCGATGACCTTCGTCAAGTTGTCGCTGAATTGATAGGTATTCCCGATCTGCGGCAACTCGCCTTCAAAGTCGTTGCCGATGGTGAAACCGCCTGAAACGCTGATGAACGGCACGCCTTCGCGGTTTGGTCCAAGGCCCGGCGTGATTCCAATCCGCGGGTCAAAGGGAATAACGCCCTCCACGTCGGTGTGGCCAGTGAAGCAGATCGAATCGTTATTGCTGTTAACGGCCGTTGGACCGCAGGAACTAGTCACCGAATTGGTGCGCTGGGGGTGCAGGAACGTTCCCTGCGCTTCGCGGAAATAGGTAAACCGGAATTCGTTCACCGTGCTGGGACTGATCGTCCAGGTATGCGCGAGATTCGCCTGCTGCGCGCGGGTGGCGTTGTTGTTGCCGAATCCCGGCAAAAGATTGGGCGTAGCCGCCTGGAACCGGGTAAACGGTTGCGCGTCAAAGGCGTCATTGAAGTAATAATAGAAGTTCAGGTTCTGCCTGTCGTTGATCCTATGGTCGATTTTGACCGTGAACTGGTTGGCATGAGAATTGTCATTCGGAATGGCACGAAAGACACTCGTCCCTAAATTCGCGGGTGGTACGTAAAGCTGCAAAATACCGAAAGCTGCCGGGTCGAAGCAAGCGGTCGGAATCTTGTTGTCAGGGAAAACCGAAGGATCTGTGTAGGGAACAGACCCACCGACGGAAGGTAGAGTGATGTTCACTCCACATCCTGGACGGTTATTCAGGATTTGCGCGACCAGATCGTCGCTGATCACTCCGGTAAGTGGCGTTGCCGAGAAGTCCCCGCCCCGTTCGGCTGCGGTCGGAACCGTGACCGGGTCGGAAGATATCCCGTGCACCACCCGCCGCCCTTCGTACGATGCGAAGAAGAAAGTCCGGTCCTTCTTGATCGGTCCTCCGAACGTCCCACCGAACTGGTTCTGTTTGTCATCGGCCCGGCGCAGGTCCAGGTAGCCTTTCGCATTAAACAGCTGGTTGCGCAGGAATTCGTACACGCTGCCGTGCCAACCGTTGGTCCCCGACTTGGTAACGACGTTGATGACCGCTCCGGAGTTGCGTCCGTACTCGGCGTCAAAGGTGTTGGAAAGAACGCGGAATTCCGCGATGCTGTCGGGCGTGGGTTGAATGGCGGGAGAATTGACGAACAAGTCGTTGCCATCGCCCCCATTGACGTTGAAGTTATTGGAGCGCCCACGGCCGCCATTGACCGATACCGCACCCGCCTGATTGCTGCCGTAGAAAAGATCCGAGCCGCCCACGCCTTGCACCCCCGGCTGCAGTTGCAGCAGTTGGTAGGTATCCCGGGAGTTGAGCGGCAGGGTCGACACCTGGCGCTGATCCATGACCGCGCCCAGCTGCGTGCTGGTCGTATCCACCAGGGGCGCTTCCGAGGTGACTTCCACCACCTCCTTGGCTTCGCCAATTTGCATGATCATGTTGATGGTCAACACCTGGTTAAGATCCAGCGTGACCCCGCGCTGCACATTTTTCTTGAAACCCGTCAGGTCGAACTCCAGCCGGTACGTTCCCACCGCAACCTGGGGAAAGCTGTAATCCCCGCTGCCATTGGTTTGGGTGTCGCTGCTCACCCCGGTGGCCTCATTCACCAGCGTAACCTTTACCCCCGCCAACACCGCACCTGTGGGGTCGGCGACCCGGCCCAGAATCCTGCCGCCGGTGCTTTGTGCGATAACCAGTGTGGAACTCGCAAGACAAACCAGGGCAACCAGCCAGCGGGTCGCCCAGCGTGCTGTCGTCGACGGCATGGAGACCTCCCGAGAACGAGTGGAAGTTTTAATTTGAAAACCGACGGCTTGCGCTCAACATAAACCTTGCTATAATCGCGCAAGGTTAGAGAACCCGCCGCACCGTGTCAAGAGAAAAATAGCCGTATTCCCAAAGCCGGAACGCGTTGAGGGAGTGCAGTTTCGCAGATGAAGCCGCCCCAGTCAAAAGCTTACTTGAAAATCGGAGACGTGGCCCGCCTGGTGGGCGTCTCCCCCTCGGTCATCCGCTCCTGGGAGAGCCTGGGCCTGACCCGCCCGCGCCGCAGCCCCAGCAAGTATCGCCTTTATGCCGCGGGCGATGTAAAGCTGCTCAAGCGCGCCCGCTTCCTGCGCCGGGTCCGCGGTTTGAATGCCCCCGCCATCGTGCAGATGCTCAAGCGCGAGGGATTGGTCCCGCCCTCGCCCAACGGCGCTTCTCCCGCCATCGGAGTGCGCCTGCGCCAGTTGCGAGTGAAGCGTGGACTCTCGCTCGCGCAGGTCGCCAAGGCAGTCGGGATTTCCCTCGGCTTCCTCAGCGCCTTGGAGCGTTCTCACATGAGCGCCTCGGTGGGCACGCTGCGCAAGCTCGCGCGCTTCTATAAGACCAACATCCTTGATTTTTTCGACCCGTCGGAATCCAACAGCCGCCTCGTCCCTCTCGAGCGGCGCAAGGTGCTGGAGGCCGGTCCGGGAGTCCGCATGGAATTGCTGGCCTGGGGCAATACCGTCATGGAGCCGCACCTGTTCCGCATCGCTCCTCACGCCGGCAGCGGCGACTCCTACACACACGAAGGTGAGGAGTTTCTGTATATGCTGCGGGGTACGTTGCACATTTCCCTGCAGGACGAAGAGTACCGGCTCAAGCCCGGCGACAGCTTTTACTTCGAGAGCGCTACGCCCCATCGCTGGAAAAATCCCGGCCGCTCCGAAACCTGGGTGCTGTGGGTCAACACTCCGCCAACCTTTTAGCTCGACAGCGCATGAGGGGCGGACACAAAGGGAGAGTGATCATTGTTGAAGCCTGCGAACTTCCGCCTCCGGGTGGGCCAGTGGATTTTCTCGCTCGCCTTCTTTTCTTTGCTGGCTGCCGCATGGGCGCAGGCACAACCGCCCTCGGCGGATACCATCCTGGTGAATGCCCGCATTTACACCGTGAATCCGCGGCAGCCTTGGGCGGACGCGCTCGCCATCGGTGGCGACAAAATCCTCGCCGTCGGCGCCGCGAAAGACGTGACCGCCTATCGCGGCCCCTCCACCAGGGTCATCGACGCTCAAGGACGCTTAGTCCTGCCCGGCTTCACCGATTGCCACATCCACTTCATGGACGGTTCGCTTGGGCTTACTCAAGTAGATCTTAACGACGCGAAGACGGTCGCCGAGATCCAGAAACGGGTCAAGGAATATGCCGCCACGCACCCCAAGGAGCCCTGGATCACGGGCATGGGCTGGACCTATCCCACCTTCGGACCCTCCGCCCTGCCGGACAAGAAAATCCTCGACGACGTAGTCCCCGACCGCCCGGTCTTTCTCGTCGCCTTCGACGGCCACAGCTCCTGGGCCAACAGCAAAGCCTTGGCCATGGCGGGCATCACCCGCGACACACCCGACCCGTCCAACGGCAAGATCGTCCGCGACGCAAAGGGCGAAGCTACCGGCGCACTGAAAGAATGGGCCGGAGACTTGGTGGCCAAGCTCATGCCCAAACCCACCCGCGACGAACGCCTGGCGGCGCTCCGCCTGGGCATACACGAGGCGAACAAATTTGGCTTGGTACGAGTGCACAGCGCCGGCCAGGATTTTGAATATCTTGATCTCTACGATGAACTGCGCCGCAACGGCGAAATGACGCTTCGTTTCTACGTCGCCTACTTCCTCGATCCGCCCGGACTCACCCCCGATGCGATTGAGAAGATCGAGCAGGCACGCCGCACCTATCGCGATGACTGGATCTCCGGTGGCGTGGTGAAAACCATGCTCGACGGTGTGGTGGAAGCGCATACCGCAGCCATGCTGGCGCCCTACAGCGATGACCCCACGCAAAGCGGGAAACTCTTTTGGGACCCGGCTCAGTACAAACAGACCATCGCCGAACTCGACCGGCGCGGGCTGCAGATCTTTACTCACGCCATCGGTGACCGTGCGGTTCGGCTGGCGCTCGATGCCTACCAGGAAGCCGCCCAGACCAATCACACCCTCGACGCCCGCCCTCGCATCGAACATATTGAAACCATCACCGCGGAAGACATCCCCCGTTTCGGCAAGCTGGGCGTGATTGCCAGCTTCCAGCCGCTGCATGCCTATCCCGATGACGACACCCTCAAGATCTGGGCGCGTAACGTCGGACCGGAGCGCGCGCAGCGTGCCTGGGTCTGGCGCAGCATCGAAAATACCGGCGGACGTCTCGCCTTTGGCAGTGACTGGCCCGTGGTCACCCTCAATCCCTGGCCGGGCGTGCAGAATGCGCTCACCCGCCAAACCACAGACGGCGACCCCCCGGGCGGCTTCGTGCCCAAAGAACGCATCAGCCTCGAGGATACGATCAAGGCTTACACTCTCGGCGCCGCGTTTGCTGGCCGCCGCGAGAAAATCGAAGGCTCGCTTGAGCCCGGCAAGCTCGCGGACCTGATCGTGTTGTCGCAGGATCTGTTCAAGATTGAACCCAGCGACATCGCCAGGACGGAAGTGCTCTTGACCATGGTCGGCGGCAAAGTGGTGTACCAGGCCCCCACCGGGCCCGCCGCCGCGGCCGCAACGGAGGCAAAGTGATCACCCGGCGCTTTCTGATCGCGCTGCTCGCTGTCGTAGCCACTCTCCTGCTTGGCTCCTGCGGTAAAAAGACTCCCACATTGAGCCTGCTGGTCTGGGAAGGCTA
>JBGPJK010000320.1:0-5499 GCA_041485425.1 Terriglobia bacterium
CGCATGCCTTCCAGCATGATCTGGTGGTTGATATTCACCATGTGAGCGTGGCGGATCTTTCGCCGGTTTACGATGCCGGTCATCTGCATGCGCGAGCGCAACTCATTGGCCTGCGCCTGCACCGCAAAAATGCTGACCTGGCTGGTCTCCATGTCTTCCGCGATCTCCTGCGGAAAATCGTTCAGCGGGCGGGGAGCCACATCCTCCATCACCCACGCGCGGTAGGGAGACCCCACGGTCTCCAGTTCTTGGACGATGCTGGCGGCGATCTCCTTCGTCGCCTCATCCGTAATCACCGTGACCTTCTCGCTGGGCTGCACCCGCAGGCACACGTTGACTGCATTGTGGGCTCCGGGGGTAAGTTCAGGGTCGAATGAAAGCGTATTAAGATGACGATTAACTTGACTGACGGGTACGCTCATTAACCAACTTTTCTAGCGGTAGTCTCCTCTTCTGCGAGGCCGACTTCCGTCTCTTGAATAATGTAGTCTACGACAGACTTCAAATCGCCGGTTTCCTGGAACACGCGCAACTGGCGGTCGGCGCCAGTGCCCATCTCCAGGATCTCACGGACGTAATTCAGTTCCTCGCGCGAATCCAATTCGTCGGCCACGTCGCCCACGAAGTCCAGATACTCCAGCACCAGCTCGCGGGCGGGAACTTCTTTCTGCTTGCCGAAATCGACCAGCTTGCCTTCCAGGCCATAACGCGCGGCCCGCCACTTGTTCTCCATAATCAGGGCGCGGCGGTACAGCCGGAACCCCTGGTTCGCGGCGTAGAGCTTGTACAGCTTGGCCACCGTGGCCTGGATCAGCGCGGCCAGAGCGATGGTCTCATCCACCCGCATGGGAATGTCGCACACCCGGAACTCGAGCGTGTTGAAGAATGGATGTGGGCGAATGTCCCACCAGATCTTCTTCGCATTATCAATGCAGTTGGTCTTGATCAGCAGCTTGATGAAATTCTCGTATTCGCCCCAACTGGGAAAATAGTCGGGAATGTTGGTGCGCGGGAACTTGTCGAACACCTTGCAGCGATAGGATTTCAGCCCGGTATTCATCCCCAGCCAGAAAGGGGAGTTGGTCGAGAGCGCCAGGATGTGCGGCAAGAAATAGCGCGCATGGTTCATCAGGTGGATGGCGGTCTCCCGGTCCTCCACGCCAATGTGCACGTGCAACCCGAAAATCAGGTTGGCGCGTGCTACCAATTGCATGTCTTCGACGATATTCTTGTAGCGCTCGTCCTCCGTGATTTCCTGCATTCGCCAATCGGCAAACGGATGAGTGGCGGCCGAGGCCAGGCGCAGACCGTTTTCCTTGGCCAGCTTCACCATGTCCCGGCGCAACTTCTTGACCTCGGCCTTCGCCTCTTTGATGTTGCGGCAGACCGAGGTCCCCACCTCCACCACCGATTGGTGCAGCTCAGACTTCACCCGCTCCTGCAGCAGCATTTTGCCCTTTTCCAGAATCTCGGCGTGGATGTGGGAGCGCAGATCGCGGGAATCCGGATCTACGGTCTGGTACTCTTCTTCGATCCCGATGGTAAAGGTCGGTTGCATGCGATGCTGGCTGCCCCTGGCAGCCCGGAGGGCCGCAACAGTATATCAATCGCTTGCCGGAACAGCAGGGTCAAATCGTCGCCGGGACTTGATTCCTAAGCCTTTGCTTTCCTCTTCGCTAACGGCTTGGGGGGAGCCTGCGGTGCTCTTTCTCCCGCCAGAAACGCCGCCCAGCGCAACTCGCGCGCCGGGTTCTCATCGCTAAGCGCCTTCTTCACAGCCATTTCCGCCACGGCATTCACTACCCATTCGAAATTCTCCCGTCCGACCGAGTTAATGTCGGCGTCCGGCGCGGGGTTCATAAAGTCGATGGCGTACGGAACCCCGTCCTCGACCGCGAACTCCACCGTGTTCAGGTCGTACCCCAATGCCCGGCAAAGCGTCTGTGCATCTCTGACCACGCGCTCATAGAGCTTGGGATCGGTCGGAGGCGGATTCTTCACATAGCGCTCGTGATGAGGCGCCTTCGGGTCGTAGTGCATGACGTGGACCTTCTCTTGTCCCACCACGTAGCAGCGGAAGTATTCTTTGAACTCGACCCCGTGTTGCAGGGTCATGCACAGGTCGCCGGTCTGGTTGTACTGCTGGAAGAACTCATCGGGTGAGTGCACCTTGTACACATGCTTCCATCCGCCGCCGGCGTACGGCTTGAGAAAGGCAGGGAAGCCCACGTACTCGAAGATCTCCTCCCAGTTCAGCGGATACATCAGGTTTCGCATGGACTGATCGGTGGTTCCTTCCGGATGCTTGTTATGCGGCAGGATCACGGTGGGCGGGATCGCCACCCCCAGCTTGGTAGCCAGCGCGTAATTGAAGAACTTGTCATCGGCCGTCCACCAGAACGGGTTGTTGATCACGATCGTTCCCGTCAGCGCAGCATTCTTCAGATAGGCGCGGTAGAAGGGGATGTCCTGCGAGATACGGTCGATGATGACGCGATAGCCGCTGGGGTCGGCCATTTTGACTCCTCCCAGCTTGACGAACTCGGCGGTCACGCCAGGCACCTTCATGTTGTTGATCTTTTCGACGAGCGCGGGAGGAAACGTGTTCTCCATGCCAAAGATGATCCCGATTTTCTTTTTCATGAGATGCTCCTGGACGTAGCGCCGGCGGCCCGCCGGCCACCACAAGCGCTGCTCTCCCACAAACTACTCGTGAGACGAATTCTAATAAAAGTACTTTTAAAAGTACTTTCCCGCCATCCTCTGCCACAACGGCCAGTCATGCCTGGAATTGTCGTTCCAAACATCCAGCCAGTGAGGGATCCCCTTGTCATTCAAGATTGCCGACATCTTCACATTCTGGTCGAGGCACATGTCCCAATCGGCGGAACCGAGCACGATCTTCATCTGCCGGTAACGGCTCAGAAACCAGTCATCACTCATGTTCGGCAGGAAATCGACCGGACAACTGAAGTAACAATCGTCGTCGTAGTACCCATCCAGAAATTGCTGAATGTCGTACGCCCCGCTCATGCACACGCAGTGCGTGGCTACATCCGGATGTTTCAAGGAAAAATTCAGCGCATGATACCCGCCGAAACTGCACCCGGTCACGGCCACTTGCGGGGACTGGTTCTTCCACCTTAGAAAAGGAAGGAATTCGTGCAGCAAGTAGCGCTCGTACTGCAGGTGCCGCAGCACCCGGATCCGAGGATGCACACCCTTGTTGTACCAGCTCTCGGTGTCCACGCCGTCCGGACAAAACACCTGCAATTCGCCTCGGTCGATTTTCGGCGCCAGGGCGCCGATCATGCCGCGGTCTTCGTATTCGAAAAACTTGCCCATCGAGGTGGGGAACACCAGCAGAGGCATGCCGGCATGTCCGAAGACCAGCGCTTCCATGTCACGGTGGAGTTCGTTGCTGAATCCCTTGTAGTATTCGCGGTTCATTGGTTGGCAACCCATGGCGCGGAGTATCTTACCCGATTGCAGGATTTTTCGTAGCGCCGGCGTGCCACCGGGCCTAACAGGCTGCGGAAAAACTCGGGATTCAGTCGCCGATTTGAAAGGGCGCGCCTTCAGGCGCTGAGGTTCGCCGTTGGCTGCGGAAAAGAGTTTTTCCGCAACCTCCTAAGGCCGAGCGAAGCTTGGCAACGGTTTGCGCTATCCTTGCCCACTGCAATGGTTGAACTCTCCGAAGACGACGTCCGCCGCGCGCTCGACCCCGCTCGCCTCATCTCCGCGATCGAAACCGCCTTCCGCGACCGCTATCCCACGGTCACGATCCCTACCCGCACCCACCTGAATCTGGCCAACGGCATCTTCCTCATCATGCCCTGCTACGACCGCGCCGGACACGCACTGGGCATGAAACTGGTCGTGGTGCAAGCCAATCCAGCCAGCGCGGAAGACCGCATCCAGGCCACCTACCTGCTCCTCGATCCGGAAACCGGCCGTCCCCGGCTGCTGATGTCAGCGAAGTACCTGACCGATCTGCGCACCGCCGCGACCTCGGCAGTTGCGACCAGGTTTCTGGCCCGCGAAGACGCTCGAGTGCTGGGAGTGTTCGGCACCGGCCGCCAGGCGCGCGCGCATTTGAAGGTCGTGCCCCTAGTGCGACGATTTGAGCGCGTGCTGGTCTGCGGAAGAGACTCCAGCCAAACCCGCGAATTCGCCAAGAGCGTGTCCGCCGAGCTGCAGCTGCCAATCGCCGCCACGGATGCCCGCACCTGCGCAGCCGAGTCCGATGTGATCTGCACCTGCACCACTTCGCAGACGCCGCTCTTCGACGGCAATCTGCTCCGTCCCGGCACGCACTTGAACCTGGTCGGCGCTTTTCAACCCCAGTCGCGCGAGGTGGATTCCGCAACAGTACTGCGCGCCCGGGTTGTGGTAGACACCTATGACGCGGCACTCGCTGAAGCCGGTGACTTGCTGATCCCCATGCGAGAAGGCAAGATCGGACGCGATCATATTGCTTCCGATCTGCATGAACTCGTGAGCGGCAAGAAATCTGGCCGCACCAAAGCGGACGAGATCACGCTGTTCAAGAGCGTGGGCTGTGCTTTGGAAGACCTAGTGACTGCCGAACTGATGCTAGGTTCCTGACCTTGGAATCGGCCGTCGCCCACCATTCCTAAGAAGCCGGTTTCTTGTGCCATTCGGCATCTACCGCAGGTGGCAGAGAGTTCAACCGGCTGAGGAAGGTAACAACTTTTCACATCCGGTCGTCGGACACTGCTTTGTCATGGTGCCACTGGCCGTCCCAGGCGGACATGCCCGAGTATCTCACCCCGTTCTTGACGATCCAGAATAGCTGCCAGTCTGGCAAGCGAGGCGGGTTGACGGCGAACTGCGGTACGTGAGGATAGAAGCTGGCCCCGTAGTCGCTGGCGTCGTTGGGATCGCCGTGGCAACCGGCGCAGGCGTCCCTGAAAACTTTCAGACCGGCCAATAAATTCTCGTCGGTGGCCGGAATGGGGTTCGAGAGATGGGGCGCGTACCGCGCCACATAATTATTCAGCGCCATTTGGGCAAAGGTCTTCTCCCATCCCGGGGGCTGAGCATTCGCCAGTGCGGGCAACCAGCCCATCCACGCCATGGCCAGGGCTAGGGCCGGAAGCGTCAGAATCCCAATCACAAATCCCAGCAGAAATCTGTGCATGGTGCCTCCTCAAGAGCATTGTTAACCTCGTGGCCGCTGCACCCTGTCCAGGTAGACGCAATGCACACGCATTCGTCACACGACTAGAATTGGCTTATGCGCGCCATGGTGCTGCAGAGGCCGCGGCCGGTGGAGGAATCTCCGCTGGAACTGAGGGAGATGCCAACCCCCAATCCCGGTCCGGGCCAGATCCGCTTGCAGGTACGCTGTTGCGGGCTGTGCCATACCGATCTGCACACGGTGGAAGGCGACTTGCCGCTTCCCAAGCTGCCCCTCGTACCCGGTCACCAGATCGTGGGAATTGTGGATGCGGCTGGCGAGGGCGTGCGCAACCG
>JBGPJK010000321.1:0-5491 GCA_041485425.1 Terriglobia bacterium
AAACGCCAGGTCCCACGCGGCATACCACGGATACTCCCAGGTGTCCGGCATGGAGATCACGTCGGAATTGTAGAGGTGCGGCCATTCGTGATTGCGGCCCTGCGCGCGCTCGGCGGGCGGAGGAGGATTGCCCGGGTCGCCTTCCAGCCAATTCTTCACCACGTAGTGATAGAACTGCTTGGACCACAGCATGCCAGCAAAACCCTGGCGCATCACGTTCCGCGCGTCGGGCGAAAGATCCTGCGGAATGATGGTGGCGTAGTATTCATCGGCCTCACGCTGCCGCAGCGCGAAGGTGGCATCGAAACCATCGAACGCAGTTTTGGTGATGCCCGAAAAATCAATGTTGGTGAGGCGCAGGCGCACGGTCACGCTCTGTCCGGCGGGAATCTCCAGTTGATAATGAGCGGCTGCCTTGGTGCCCATGGGCTGGGGCGTGACGGCGTGCTTCACGCCGTTGACGATGTAGTCGTTGATTCCATCTTTCACGCACAGGCAGCGGTTCTCGACTCCGAAGAGTTTCTTGGTGTTGGTTTCGTTTTCGGTGAACAGCAACTCGGGAGACCCGTCGTAGTAGAGCCAGCGCTTGCCGTACGAGGGATGCTTCAACTCGATGGCGCCGGGCACCTGACGCAGGTCGGGGCGCGGCTCATCGCCACCCCACGACCAGGTATTGCGGAACCAGACGGTCGGCAGCAGGCGAAGGCGCGCCGCTTCTGGCCCCCGGTTCGCGGCGGTGATCTTGATCAGGATGTCTTCCGAGTCCGCCTTGGCATACTCGACGAAAACATCGAAGTAGCGGTTTTCGTGGAAGACGCCAGTGTCGAGCAACTCGTATTCCGGCTGCCCCCGGCCGCGGCGGCGGTTCTCTTCCACGAGTTCGTCGTAAGGAAAGGTCCCCTGCGGATACTTGTACAGGTACTTCATGTAGGAGTGCGTGGGGGTGCTGTCGAGGTAGAAGTAGTACTCCTTCACGTCCTCGCCATGATTGCCCTCGTTGCCAGTGAGTCCGAAGAGACGCTCCTTCAGGATGGGGTCGCGCTCGTTCCACAGCGCAAGGGAGAAGCAGATCATCTGGTGGCGGTCGCAAATGCCGGCCAGCCCGTCTTCATTCCAGCGATAGGCGCGGGAACGGGCATGGTCGTGGGGGAAATACTCCCAGGCATTGCCCTGAGGGCTGTAGTCTTCGCGAACCGTGCCCCAGGCCCGTTCGCTGAGGTAGGGCCCCCAGCGCTTCCAGTGCTTCTTGTGATCGCGGGATTCCGCCAGCCTGATCTCTTCTTTGGTCATTGCAGATCTCCTGCACTCCAGTTAGAGCGCCCGCAGCGCCGGAAGTTTCAGGCTGTCGCCGGAATCACTCATGGCGACGAAATCATAGTTACCGATGAACTCGTCGAGACTGCCATTCGAAACGCGCGCAGCGGGCTTTCGTCCTGCCCGCGGGCTTCAGCGAGCGCCTGTACAAGAAGCTGACCCAGGAACCGCCGAACCAGTAACTCGTTCGACAGCTACACGGAAAGGCGAGACGCGTTCGCCCCGCACCCGGGACAGGCATGCATTTTCTGGACAACCCCACCTAATCCCAGATCGGGCTGGCGTGCGGCCTTCGGGGCGGGCCCCTGAATCTGTCTGCATGTCGATTCATGGTTTCCCCGCAGTTCGGACAAATCATGGCTTTGCTTCCGGCACTCATAGGAATTCTCCTGTCGGCTTAGTCTTGGGAGATGTGTTCACGACCATACCGCAATGTCTTGGCCATCCAAATCAGCTCTTTGAGGAACTTCTCAATACGGCGCGGGTAGGCGGAATCGAGCAGCGCGCCGTTTGCGTCGAACACCTTCTGCACAGTGGAGAAATTGACGTCCCAGAAGATGGTCACCAGGCCCAACTCGCGCAGGACCGGCAGCAGATTCTCGATTACCCGGGCGCCTCCGAAGGGTCCGGCGGAGACGCCGACAACGCCTACGGCTTTGTGGATGTACTCTTTCAGGCAACTATCGAGCACGTGTTTAAGCAGCCCACTGTAACCGTGGTTGTACTCGGGCGCGACGATGACCAGCGCATCGGCACGGTCCATGCTGGCGGAGAACTTGCCATCCTTGATGGCTTCCCCGGCATCACCGGTGGGGAGGGGCATCTGCGCGATATCGATCAACTCGGTCTCGACGCTCGCTTGCCTGGTCAGTTCTTGTGTCACCAGCTTCGCGGCTGGCGCGCTCATCCGACCCTGGCGGGTGGTACCGAGAATAACCGGGATGAAAAGTGGACGTTCGGCTGTCATGAAGCCTCCTCTTGCTTTTCCTGCTGCCCTCGATTAGACCATGCCCCTCCCCACCCCGGGGCGAGCGCATCGCGCATTTTCAGGCGGGCGCGCAACAGGCGGGTCTTCACATTCGATTTCGTAATGCCCAGCGCGCTGGCAGTTTCTGCAATGCTGAGCTGTTGCACGTCGCGCAGCATGAACGCCGACCGATACTTCTCGGGCAGTGCGACCAGAGCTTCGCGGATCGCTTCCCGAATCGGCAAAGCCTTTGGGTTCTCACCGAAAGCAGGTCCCCAGCTTCAAATCGCCGGAGAGCCGATCATTGCCACTTGAGGAAGCCTTCTCCCGCGGCCCCGATTTCAAAACTCAGGTCGTGTTGACCCTGGGAGCAATCCACTTGGGTGTTGACCTGGTAAAGCTCCTGCTTAGGCAGCTTGTAGGGCGAGTCATGCACAGCAAGTTGAAGGAGTAGAGGACCCGACCGAAGGGCAAGCGGCAGGTTGCCGTCCACAATACTGAGGGTTTCGTCTTTCCCGTTCACGATTACGTCATACGACTTCGAAATCGAATGCTTGGAAACGTATGCCACCTTGAAACCGATATTGCACGACGCTGTGCTGGAAACCGGGGCCGGCGCTTCCCGCGTTGAATTTACCGAAGACGCCGCGCCCACCACCCGGTCGCGTATATCGGTTGCGATTTTGCGGGCCGCCCCGCCCAGCGGTTGTTTTTCAAAAGGGCGGCTGGAGCGGAAAAACCCGTGTTCCAGAAATAGTTCATGGCGATTGATCGGCACCGTGCTCTGCCACGACGCCACTGGCTTGCCCGACTTCACATCCAGCAACTCCGCCTTCACCTGCAGCGTGGCATCGCCCTTCTTGGGGATGTCGGTCTTGAGCAGAACCGTCACAAGAGCCAGGTCGATGTCGTTCTTCTGCGCGTAGTCGTTGATCCACTCGTCTTCGACCGGGGTGTAGATCCCTCCGGGATTCAGCAGAACCGGCTCGACCGGAGAGTCCTGCAATTCGCGAAACATTATGGCAGTCAGATGTTGACTGAAGGGCTGGCCAAAGCTTTCGCCAGCCTGGTCGTAAGTGGGGAAGACTCCGACGACGACCTTGGCGGGCGCTGTAGCGAACGCAAAGCTTGGAAACAGGCCAGCAACCAAGCAAATGAGCGCATAGCCGCAGGTTCTTTTCGCAGCTTTCATCTGCACCTCGAAAATCGCAGGACCGGATGGGGCCTACGGCCCATCCTGCCCTGGTTGTTGACTTCAGTGCGGCGCGGAGACGGGCACCGTTTTTTGTTTGGAGCGTGGGGCGGGCGTCTTGATAACCAGGGGAGCCGGGATGCCGGCGCTAGTCGCTGTGTCTGCAACCTCCTTGGCAGATGCTGCCGCCATTTCTCCCGAGGTATTCACTCGGAGCGCTTCCACGTTCTTAGTCGAAATCACCGCCACGGGTGGAACGTACCAGGTAGCGTCCCCGGCGAGGGTGAAGTAGTCATACAGGATGGGCATGTTGTTGGGCAGTTGACCCATGTGTTCACGCTGGTAAAGCGCGACGTAGGTCTGCAGTTCCTTCTTGATTTCTTCCCAATCGGCCGAATTGTTTTGCGCAATCAGGCTCAGAGCATGTTCCAGATGTGGATCGGGGTAGGCGCCACGGCCCTCATCGTACTCGATCGCTTTGAGGAAGTGGGCGAGGCCTTCCTGACGATCGGCGGGGGTACGAGCCGTAGCGGAGATGACTTTGCCCAGGTACAACTGGGCGCGGGCATCATTGGAACGCAGGCCCACAGCCTCTTCCAGGTTATCGCGTGCCATGGCAAAGAGGTCATAGTCGAGCGCGATGATCCCGTTGTCGCGCCTGAGGGCCGCCATCAGGAGGGGAAACTCGGGCGTAGAACCAATCAGTCCGGCAGCCTTCAGCCTGGCGTCCAGTTGGGCCTTGTAGGTTCCCGAGAGCAGGTTCTGGGCATTGGCGCTACGTTCCTTCACCCGCGACAGTTTCCCGATGAAACCCAGACCTATCCTGGCATCGCGAGTAACCATGTTGTCGAGGCGCACATATAAACGCGGCACCTCGCGCACGTCGTAGTTCTCGTCCAGCATGTACTTGAAGCCGGCTTCGTCGGCTTCGTTCTCGTAGAGGGTACTCCATTCGGTATTGGTGGTTTTGGTGCGAAACAGGAAGAGAGAGGAGACGTAGCCACCACCCAGACCGATGCCAGCCCCTAATACGGCGCCTCTGCCACCGCCGGCAATGCCCCCAATTCCCGCTCCGATGCCAGTTGCCACGGCGGAGAAGATGGCGCGCTTTTTTTCCGCGTCTTTGGCTCTCTCCTTGTTCAGTTCCTGCTCCAGGATCTGGTTGCGAATCTCGTTATAAAAATGGTTCTTTTCAACGTGGGCAATTTCGTGCCCCAGCACGTACGCCAGTTGGGCTTCGTTATCCAGCAGCGAGACCAACCCGGTCGAGATGTAAACCGAACCGGTGGAGTACGACTCGGCGCGCGGCACCGGATCGAGCAGCAGCTTGAAGGAGTAGACGTTGGGCGAGTCTTTGGGCACCAATCGCTGGCCGATGTTGTTGAGATACTGCTGCAGGATGGGGTTGTTGTAGAGCTGACCGTACTTGGCCCGGAATTCCGCGAAGTTCGGTCCGTAAACATCGGCAAAGTGCAGCGAACTGTTGACGTTGTAGGCAAACTCGAGATCGTCCTGACGCTTGGCGTCCCAGGCCGCCTGGATCTCGTCCTTGACCTCCGGCCGGTCCGCGATCTCCGCCATTTTCTTCTTGTCGTTTTCGGACAGCACGGGAGGCTGGTCCGAAGGCCGAGCCGCCGGGGCATCCTTGTCCTTCTTCTTGCCGAAGGGGAGTTCCCCCAACAAGAAAGTTGACGTGCACAAAATCACGAGCAGGGTCATCAAACCGAGGCAACGAGATGGGCGTGGGTTCATAGCGCCTCCTTGGGGCGAATCGAAACACTGGTGCGGACCGGGGGGAAGTAAGAGACCGGGAAAAGGTCTAATGAGTTTGAGAGCGTATGAGATTTACGGCTCCGCGTCAAGCATTACTGCTGGACCCTGTCGTTAGCACATGATATGTCCGGTTGATTAAGCAAGTGAAGTGTCCGCTTTCAGGCGGCGAGGGTAGGAGACCATGCAGGGCATGTTCTCTTACACGCAGGCCGCAGTGGAGCGGGCGATGAAGGTACAGGAAGTGA
>JBGPJK010000322.1:0-5442 GCA_041485425.1 Terriglobia bacterium
ATTCAGTTCGGCAGCGACCCGCGCGCTCTGGATGAAGTAGTCGCTACCGCCCGGCACCGATCCAAGCGCCCGCTGATTGTGAAACTCTCACCCAATGTGACCAGCATCGCGCAGATGGCCCATGTGGCGCAGGAAGCCGGCGCCGACGCCATCTCGCTGGTGAATACGTTTGTGGCCATGGCCATCGATCCCGAAACCCGCAAGCCGCGAATCTCCAATGTGACGGCAGGCTTGTCGGGGCCCGCCATCAAGCCGATCGCGTTGCGCATGGTTTACGACGCGGCCAAGGCGGTGAAGATTCCTGTCATCGGCATGGGTGGCATCTCAACCGCGGCGGACATCATTGAGTTCATGCTGGCCGGGGCGACCGCGGTCCAGATCGGTACCGCCAGCTACTGGGACCCCTGTGCCACCGAGAAGATCGTGGATGAGCTGCACGACTGGTGCGTGGAGCACAAGGTCGGGAAAATCGCCGACCTGACGGGTGGGCTGGTGGTGGAGTGATCCACTCAGAATAGCGGCCACGGATCACCGCGGATTTCACGGATTAAGCTCAAAGCAATTCTTCTTAACTAACGATTTATCTGGGTTGATCCGTGTAAATCTGTGGCGGATTCAAGAGCAAAGGCCCGCCGAGACTTGGTCATCGGCGGGCGCAAACGGGAAGGCTGACCGAACGCCCACGCATCATCTCAGGACAGCACCGGCGGCGCAAGTGGCCGGGTGCCCTTGGGTCTCCCGCCTCTATCATCTGTGCAACCCTCTGCACATGGGTGACAGCAACGGCTGCTCAAGCCAAGTGGAGGCGGGTCGATGAGTGAAAACGCGATATTACGCCAGTTACCCGATACCGCCTCGTTTCTTCAGCAAAAATAGGGGTGGCTTGCATCTTGACACGACAGTGGTTTGCGGACAACGTCCTCCCGCAGGTCGGACCCCCGTGCAGTGCATCTTCTCACTCCTCTGGCCAGTCACTTCTCATCACAGAAGGCCGTGACCCCGGACACTGACAGCCGCACGTCCCTAATCGCAAAATGCAGGCCACTTAATTTTCCGCGCGCATCTTGCTTTCAAAAAATTGCGCGCGGTTGGCTATATTGCTTTTTCTTCCCGAGGTGAGCTTGCGATAACACGTTTTCCGCTGTACGGGCCCCCAAAAGTCGCGACTCCCCTATCAGGAGGTCCCATGGCTACGCTTCGTCCAGTCCTCTCTCTATGCTCCGCTACCTGCTCTTAATCACTTTGTTGGCCGCAGCTGCTCAATCCCAAGATGTTTTGACTTGGCATAACGACATGCAGCGAACGGGTCGGCAGCTGAGTGAAACCTCGCTCTCTCCGGCTACGGTCGGTCAGAACAACTTCGGTCTGCTGTGGCGGTGGTCGGGGTCGTCGATACACGGGCAAGTCTACGCCCAACCCCTGGCCGTCGGTGGCCTTACTGGAGTAAGCGGGTGCACTGCACCGTGCAATCTGATTTTCATCGCTACCGAAGAGGACGAACTGTACGCCTTCAGCGCGGACTCGTACAGCGCCAACCCGGTGTGGAACGCACATCTCGCCGAACTCGCCGTCACCGGCGGGACGTATGTGAACTGCCACTGCCAGCCTGGAGTCATCTATCCTTCCATTGGCGTGACCGGGACGCCGGTGATTAACAAAGACACAAACACGCTCTATGTTGCCTCAGCGGTCCAGCCGCCGGGCGATCTGCCGCCCCAGTATTGGCTACACGCGATCAACATCAAGACCGGGGAAGAACAACCAGGCGGCCCAATCCAGATCGACGCCACCGTCCAGGGCCCGACCACTCCGCCGAGTCAATGCCACACCGGCACCGGTAGCGGGGGCAAGGTTCAATTTGACCCGCTCCACTCCCTGCAGCGCACTGGGCTGCTGCTTCTGCACATCGGTGCCTACGACATGGTCTATGTCGGTTTCACACCGGTCTTCGGGGAGTTGACCAATGGCTGGATTTTGGGATACCGGCACAGCCAACTGACCCCGGGCTTCACCCCGATTACGGTGTTCAACAGTGCGCCTTATGGTACCGGTGGCGGCATCTGGGAGGATGGGGCAGGGCTGGCGTCCGACGGGAGCTACATCTACGTGCCGATCGCCAACGGCACTTTTGACATCGATCTATTCCCCGGCAGCGTGGACTACGGCGACAGTCTGGTCAAGCTGCTGGTCGACCCCAACAGTGGGGCACTGAGCGTGTCCGACTATTACACACCCAGCGATGTTTTCTCTTACGTTGGGGACAAAGGGCGGGGGCGTTGCATTAACGACGTGGACTTCGGCTCAGGAGGAGTGCTGATCTTTCCCGATCAGTTCTTCCAGCAGAATGGTCAGGGTGTCGACCTCGCGGTCAGTGGGGACAAGGAGTCCAACCTCTATATCGTGAACCGGAACGACCTGGGCCACTACAACGCCAATGGCGGGAACCTCGTGCAGCAAATCACGCTGCCGCCGAACCCCCCGCCGGAGAACGAGCAGGCCTACTACAGCACGCCCGCCTACTGGAAGTACGTCAGTGGGGGCCAAACCAAGTATGCGCTATATTATTCGGCGGAGCGGAGAGAAGATCTTTCTCCTCTGCCGATCTACATGTATGATCTTCAAAGCTCCGATTTGCCAATCCTCTCCTCAGGCCAAGAGAGTTCCAAGACTCCGACCGGATTCTGTATCCCACACGGCACCACGCCCACGATCTCAGCCAATGGCACGAGCGGCGGGATCCTATGGGCCATCGAAAACGGCAACTTAGCCAACGTTCCGCCGGAGCCTAGATGTGACGGGGGCCCAGCCCCCGCGGTTCTGCATGCTTACGATGCGAAGAATCTTCAAATCGAGCTTTACCACAGCACCGGAATCCAGAGTCGGGCAACGAAATTCTCGGTCCCGACAGTTTTTAAGGGTAAGGTGTACATGGGGACCCTGGGGCAACTGCCCGACCCACAGACCCGCAAAGTGGCCGGAGAAGTGGATGTGTTCGGGCCTTGTGGGCAAGGGTGCGTCCATTAGGAGGAGGTAGCTCATGAGGGCTGCTTGTAACATTGCGTTTCTTGCTGTCTTGATTGGCTGTTTCGTTCCCAGCCAGGCATCGGGTCAATCGGCGCAAGGGGGCAGTTCGAACATTTTGACCTGCTCCCCGGCCCCCTGCGTACTGCCCCCGACACAAGTGTCTGGGGGAGGGTACGCGGTCAACAGCCCTGTCATTGTGGCTAGTCCGGTGGATGGGAGACATCTGCTGCTAGGAGTCGATGATTTCAACTGTCCGCGAGGTAGCGGAATAGCGGCGAGCTTTACCAGCAAGGACGGAGGCTCGACTTGGGCTGGCCCGTTCTGCATGGGGGGTATCTCCCGGAACGGGCAGGCATACTTTCCAAGCCTCAATGGTGGCGTTGCCTATGATCGCGAAGAAACTGCCTACATGACGGCGGACTACTTTGATAACCATAGTGGAGATACGGGATTCATTGGCTTTGAGAAGGCCGGTGATGGCCTCAACTGGAGCGAGGCTGCGGTCGCACTTAGCAGGCCGAATAGCATTGCTAGTTACGGGTGGATGGCTGCAGATACGAACCTAGGCAGCCCGCACCTGAACACGGTTTACGTTTCTGCGGTGTTTATCGGTCCTTCGGGAGAGAACAGCAAGAATCAGGTGACCGTGGCACACTCCAACGATGGCGTGACCTGGACGCAACGCGCCGTAGCTCCCATGCAGCACTCACCGGCAGTCGACCGCTACACCAACATGGTCGTGGGGAAAGACGGGACAGTGTACATCGCCTGGATGTACTGCAATGCTGGCCCTTACGTCTGCAACGACCACAAAGGCCGCATGGTCCTCTCCAAGTCAAGCGACGGCGGCAATAGCTGGTCCCAACCGGCATTGATGAAGACCGTCAGGCTGCTTTCCACCCTTTTGCCAAACACCGACGTAGGGGTCACTAACTATCCCGCAATCGGGGTGGACAACAGCGATGGACCGTATGCCGGAAATCTCTACGTGGTGAGCTACAACTGGACGGGTACCTACATGCAGATTGGGGTGGTTCGCTCGACGGACGGGGGCAAGACCTGGTTGAAGCCGGTGCCGGTGGCGCCGCCGAGCGAGACGCATGACCAGTTTTTCCCGTGGTTGTCGGTGAGCTCGACCGGGCTGGTGGGGGTGAGCTGGCTGGATCGCCGCAACGACCCAGCCAATATCAAGTATCAGGCGTTTGCCGCCATCTCGGGCGACGGCGGGAAGAGCTTCAAACCCAACGTCCAATTGACGACGGCGTTCTCAGACCCAAACAACAACGGCGACCCAGGTAACTGGATGGGCAACTACACGACCAACACCTGGGCGGGCCCGAACCATTTCGTGGCTGCCTGGATGGACAGCAGCAACGGGGTCAACATGCAAGTCATGATCGGCGGCATCCGGCTGCACTGAGGCAGGCGAAGCAAGGAGAGAAACTACAGCGATGTTTCGCACATCGGCAGCCGCGTTACTCCTTTTCTCGGTGGCATCCTTGCCTGCTGGGCGCGCGAGCGGCCAGACACTTGATCCAGGCAGTCCCGACGTGCTTCCCTGCTCCCCGGCCCCCTGCGTATTGCCCCCGACACAAGTCTCGGAGGGAGGGTTTCTGGTGAACACTCCGTTCATCGTGGCCGATCCACTAAATCCCAAGAATCTGCTGTTGGGGGCCAATGACTTTAACTGTCCAGACGGGTCGATCCGTTCGCTTTACAGTTCCAGCGACGGCGGGTCGACCTGGGCCGGTCCGGTCTGCGCTGTGGGGGCGGGTCTGTATACCGCCATATCACCCGATGCTTCGGTGGGATACGACCGCCAAGGCAACTCGTATGCGGCCGGAGGAGACTTCCGAGAGGGCCGCGAGTTGGGACTGGTGGGAGTTCAGAAATCGAGCGACGGAATCAACTGGGGAAAGACGGTGGTGGCGCTGACCGTGCCGAACGGCTTCCCCGCCTATACTTGGCTGGCGGTGGACGCCAACGAAGGCAGCCCTTATGTGAACAGCGTCTACGTCTCGGCGGTTGCGATCAGCCCGTCTTTTGACAACTCGAGGAACCAAGTGATAGTGGCACACTCCAATGATGGTGGTATGACCTGGACGCAAGCGGCGGTAGCCGGAGTGCAACACTATCCTGCAAATGACTTCGACACCAACTTGACTGTTGGCAAGGACGGAACACTGTACCTGGCCTGGATGTATTGCAACAAAGGCCCTTACGCCTGCAATGATCACAAAGGCCACATGGTCTTCTCCAAGTCCACCGACGGTGGCAATACCTGGTCCCAACCGACATTGGTGAAGACCGTCAGGCTGCTTTCCACCCTTTTGCCCAACACCGACGTAGGGGTCACTAACTATCCCGCAATCGGGGTGGACAAGAGCGATGGGCCGTATGCTGGAAATCTCTACGTGG
>JBGPJK010000323.1:0-5385 GCA_041485425.1 Terriglobia bacterium
GACCACGCCAACGGTGAAGAGGAGTCTTCCCGCGTAGACCGCAGCCGGAAACGTAGTGTACAGGCCAAGCAGTATAAGGACGATTCCCGGCAAGAACGCGATCTGGCTGAACACTTTGCTCGCTCTCGGTCCTGCGGCCGATACCGCCAGGTTCTGCGTCTTGACGCTCGGGTGAAAACTTCCCGCCTCCTTATTTACTCCCTGGAAGGCTCCGTAGGGAATCTTCACGAACATCTCGAGATACCAGAGCCACCTGCCAATCAGTCCTTGCTTCAGTTTTTGCTCGGCAGGACCGGCAAACTCCGGTCTCAGATTGTTGGTCTTGACCGCCGTTAAATAGTGCCCCATCTCGTGGATGGCGATGTTGGAATGCCATGCCGCGTACCACATCAGCGAGGAGATCACGACCTCAACGCTGAGAAACATCTGCCGCATGACATCGAATCTCGATGCCACGTGGAGAGGAATGCTAAGCAATGAGGTCAGGAAGGCGGCGTGGAAGGAAACGAGCTTATGGTTGGCAATGATCCAACCACGATCCAGGCGCGGTGTTTCGCTCGGCTGGGGGGGAAATTTCGAAACGAACTGCCCAGGGAGCCGGCCAAAGGATCGAACGATCCCTACCAACGGCTGTCTCCAACGTGTACGGGAGTGTGGATCGATGGTATTCATGACGGGATTTTTGAACTCCAGTGAGACGGCGATTGCCGAGGTAATACTCACTCTATTCGGCAGCAGTGCTGCTCTATAACGCTTGGACTCTGCACACTCGCTGCTTTGTTTCGAGAAGCACTTCTCAAATCAGCTTGAGATCCATGTACGATTCCCACTAGATTTTCTATTGTGGGCGGCCGCCGGTCTGTGACCCCTATCACACTCAGGAGAGGCAGCAGACCCAGGATGGCTGTTGACGCGGTCAGGATCTTTGGGACGGACTCGCCCGATGATGGCCTGCTTGACAGTGTCTTCAAACGGCTTTTCCTCAGGCTGGCGATCGTGATGGTCGTGACCTGATCCCCTCTTTCTTCACACGAGTGAGTATGATTTGAGCGAAGGGGAGGGAAAGAAGCATGTCGGGTAGCAGGCACACGGGCCTGCCCTTGCGTTCTTTGCAAGGGTGGTATCTGAAGGCCGGGAGCGAAGAGCCGAAAGACTCGAAATTGGTCGGGGAGAGAGGATTTGAACCTCCGACCCCCTGGTCCCGAACCAGGTGCTCTACCAGGCTGAGCCACTCCCCGACGCTGGTGGAAACGGAAAGCGATCACGGGACGCGCACCGGGCGAAGGAAGGCAGGGCCGGCAGCGTCCAACGCTTGAAATTATAGCATCCGGCATGGGCTGGGCGCGGCGAATCGCCATTCGCATCACGCAACTCTGTGGTCGCCCGCGATTTCGGGCATTCATCTTCTGGGCCGGCAAGGTCTTGCGGCGAATTCCTATAGAATAAAGTTTCTGTTGCCTACAGCGTTCACCGCATGATCGCGCTAACTGCCGCAACATTGTTCACGCCATTGGAGCGCATCGAGCAGCCGTTGCTGGTGCTGGATGGTGGTGCGGTGGTTGAGATCAGTTCGCGGTTATCACGGGCGGCGCCCCAACCTTGCCGCGTGGTGGACCTAGGCGATGCCGTCCTCGCACCGGGCTTCGTCGATATTCACATTCACGGTGGCGCGGGTCACGATGTGATGGAATCGGATGCGGCTGCCCTGCCGGCGGTAGAGCGGCTATTGGCGCGACATGGCGTGAGCAGCTACTTGCCTACGACGGTCAGCGCACCGGTGGATGCCACGTTGGCTGCTTTGGAAAAACTGGCCGACGCGATCGAGGCTGCGGAGCACGATCAAGACTTGGGCGAGCCGCGTGCGCGTCCGCTCGGCATCCATCTGGAGGGGCCGTTCATCAGTCATGCGCGGCGGGGTGTGCATCCGCCGGAGAATCTGTTGACACCCACCGTGGACATGTTTGAGCGCTTCTGGCAAGCGGCGCGGGGGCATATTCGGGTCATGACGATTGCGCCTGAACTGGACGGCGCGCTGGAGGTCATTGCGGAGGCGGCGGGGCGCGGCGTATGCGTCAGCCTGGGTCATTCGAATGCCAACCTGAATTCGACGCGCGCCGCCGTGGCTGCCGGTGCGCGGCACGCTACACACACTTTTAATGCGATGCGGCCGTTCGGCCACCGCGATCCCGGAATCGTGGGAGAGGTGCTGACGGATTCGCGACTCAGCGCGGACATTATTGCAGACGGAATTCACCTCGACCCGGCAGTCGTGCAATTGTTCCTGCAGGCCAAGGGAAGGGATGGCGCCGTGCTCATCACGGATGCCACGGCTGCGACCGGTATGCCCGACGGGCGCTATCGTCTCGGCACGTTTGAGGTCGAGGTGAAAGATGGAAGATGCCTTGCTGGAGGCAAGCTGGCGGGGAGCGTGCTGACCATGGATCGTGCCATTCGTAACGTCATGCAATTTTCGCAATGGAGCTTGCAGGATGCGCTGCGTCTGGCCACGCTGAATCCGGCGCGGGTCGCCGGCTTGGCGAACCGGGGCACGCTGAAAGCTGGAGCAGCGGCTGACATCGTGGTGTTGGGTCCCGGCGGTGAAGTGAGGCAAACCATTATCCGCGGCACAGGCATCTGAAGCTGCTATTCGGTTCGAGGAGATACGATGGCCGACAAGGGCGGATTCCCGCATTACATGCTGAAAGAGATCTTCGAGCAGCCGCGGGCTTTGCGCGACACCGTCGCGTCGCGGGTCTGGCTGGAAGAAGGCGTGGTGCGACTGGAGGACGTCCACATCAGCGGGGATGAGCTGCGTGCTCTGCGGCGCATCAATATTGTGGCCTCGGGAACCAGCCGCCACGCCGGGATGGCCGGGCAGTACATGATGCAGGAACTGGTGAATTTGCCGGTCGACGTGGATTACGCCAGCGAGTTCGAATATCGCAACCCGCTGATCGGGGGCGGGGAGCTCACCATCGTGATTACCCAGTCGGGGGAGACCGCGGACACGACCGCAGCCCAGAGGGAGGCGCGGGCCAAAGGCTCACGCACCATCGCGATCTCGAATGTGGTGGGCTCAACCATTGCGCGCGAGGCTGACGGCATCATTTACACGCTCGCCGGGCCGGAGATCAGCATCGCCTCCACCAAGGCTTTCACGGCGCAGATGGCGGCGCTGTTTCTGTTTTGTGTGTACCTGGGGCAGGTGCGCGGCAATCTGACCAAGGAGCGGGTGCGAGGCTACATTCGCGAATTACTCGAGCTGCCCGGCAAAGTGGAGAGCGTGCTTCAGTCAGCGCCGGAGTGCGAACGACTGGCTGACAGATATCACCAGGTGCAGGATTTTCTGTTTCTGGCACGTGCGATTCACTATCCGGTGGCGATGGATGGGGCACTCAAGCTGAAGGAAGTCTCCTACGTCCACGCCGAGGGCTATCCCACCGGCGAGGCCAAACACGGGCCCAACGCGCTCATTGATGAAAGCCTGCCGGTGGTCATCATTGCCACCTGCGACCGCAACGACGCCGGCTCGGTAGTGCGCTATGAGAGGAACCTGGCCAACATCAAGGCATTCAAGCAACAGCCCGGGCGCGTGATCGCGGTTGCCTCCCAGGGAGATGAGGAAATACGCAGGCTGGCCGACCACACCATCTTCATGCCCAAGACTTCGGAACTTCTGCTGCCAATTCTGGAGATCGTGCCCCTGCAACTATTCGCTTACTACATGGCGGTGCGAAAAGGCCTGGATGTGGACCACCCGCGGAACCTGGTGAAATCGGTGACGCGTGAGTAGTCGCGGAGCGTGGGTAGGCTAGTTGGGCTTACGGTTCTTGCTGTCCGAGAGATATCGAAGCATGGCCGTTTCCGCGGCGTACTTGAATTTCTCCAGGAAGGAAGCTTCGGCGCTGAGCACGATGTCCTCGGAGGTTTTCTGCCGGATGCTTTGCCGCAGCCGGTCGCCGGCCTCGGATTCGTTGGTCATGACCTGCATGTAGAACCAGAGGAAGTGGCGCATCTGGTCGAGCGCCGACTTGAGCACCTGGAGCGAGTCCATTTCCGGCAACTGGCTGAGCGCTTCCATCAGTTCGGGATCGCCGGGCGCTTCCATGGCGGCACAATTCAGCTCGCGCTGAATGGCGCGCAGGTCTTCGGTGACGCGCAGAATGCGGATGTGGACGTCTTCGAGGTAATTTTCCGTTCCCATGGTTCGCAGCTTCCCCAAGTAAAAAGACACCTCAACATCTCACCCGGTACGGGAAGGGGATAGATGTCCCACGTGCATGCGCTTTGGTAATTCGCGCTGTTACTTTAGGTATGAAAAGAGGCGTGGCCGCCGCTACGCGATTTTCACGACCTTCGTAGCGGCTAAAAAAGCGCCAGGGACGCGGATTTCGGGGACTTCGATGATACGCAGGCCACGGCAGGGATTCTCCACGGCGTCAAGCAGCGCGCGCGTCATTTGCGCCAACGTAACCAGGCCCAAACGCCGGGCGCCAGCGCGCGTCAGGGGAAGGAGTTCCAGCAACCGGTAGAGCGGCAGCAGAGCATAGGGCCAGCGGTGGCCGGGGCCGAGGACGTACCATGGGCGCAGAATGGTGGCATTCATACCGCTTCGGCGGATGAGGGCTTCGCACTCGGCTCTCACCTGGATGTAAGCCTTCATGACCGGCGCCGGCTGAGCCGCGCTGACGTAGACGAAATGCCGCACACCGGCGTTGGCGGCCACCTTCACGGCACCGCTGGCAGAGGCAAGATCTACGCTGCGGAACTGGGCCGGTTTCGAGGGATGGGGATGGGAAGCTCCTACCAGTTGCACGAAGGTGTCGGCCGGCCGGATCTGCTCGGCGTAGGAGATGCCATTCAACGCGTTACCGAAAACCACCTGACAGCCGGCGGGAAGCTTGGCCTCCGATCCGGGACGAACCAGTGCCCGCACGCGATGGCCACGCCCGAGCAAGCGAGCGATCAGAGGATGTCCCAGATAGCCGGTCCCTCCCGTAACAAATACGCAGCGTGGTCTGGTGGCCATAGACATTCCAGGCTTCGGCCCTTGCTGGGCCCATAACTTAGTACGCAGAGAGCAGTCCGTCGGATTTTCGGGAGCTGAATTCCCGGAAACCAGCCACACTCGCGGCCACGGAGCCAGCTTGAGGCTTTCCCCAAAACGCAGTGCGGGTGGAAATTTCAGGTATTTGTGATACAAACGCGCAGTGTCTCAGACCAGGCAGAGCGGTTTGGTGCGCGTGATTGGACGGTGGAGCCTGGCCGCGCTGATCGTGAATTCCATCATCGGCAGCGGAATTTTTGGGCTGCCGTCCGTAATCGCGGGTTTGGTGGGGACCGCCAGCGTGTGGGCGGTGTTGGCGGCCGGCGGAGCCATCGGGA
>JBGPJK010000324.1:0-5375 GCA_041485425.1 Terriglobia bacterium
CCATTCGCCCGCTGCGATCCGCTCCCGATCCGGCGGAATCACGATGTAACAGTTTGCCCGCGCGGTCGCTGCGATGTCTCCTGACCCTTGCCAACGCACCAATTCCACCTCCGCCTGCTCAAACTCTCCGGAGAGAATCGCGGGCAAGAAGCGCTTCAGGCCTGGCTTGGTCTTGATCTCGGACTTCAACTTGGCGTGCAGGAAAACCAGGTTTCGCGGCGTCATGCCGGCCAAGGCTTCCAGCAGCGGCCGGGCGAAGAGTTCAAACGTCACCATCGTGGACACCGGGTTTCCCGGCAGGCCAAAGAAATAGGTGTGGTCTGACGGGGCTGACGCCCCTTCGCGGGCGGGGGCGCCCGCGGTACACGGAACGCGTCCGAATACTACCGGCCGTCCTGGTTGAATTTGCGCTCCGGTGAAGAAGAATTCCGCATGGAACTCTGCTAGCACCTGTTCCACCAGATCATACTTGCCCATGGAGACTCCGCCGGTTAGCAGGAGCAGATCAGCCTCAAGGCCGTCCGCGATCAGCTCGCTCAGGCGTTCCGGTTCATCGGGGGCGATGGGCAGCAGCACGGGTTCGCCGCCCGCGGACTGGATCTGCGCTGCCAATGAGTAAGTATTGGAATTGCGAATCTGGTTGAGCGCGAGAGGAACGTCGATGTCCACTATCTCATCGCCGGTGGAAAGTACCGCAACGCGAGGCTTGGAATACACCAGCAGGCGCGATCTTCCCACCGAGGCGGCTACGGCAATCGCCGCGTGATCCAAGCGCACGCCTGGAGATAGTAGACGGTCGCCTCGCTTTGCCTCAGACGCGATGGGAACAATGTTATCCCCGGCAGCAATTCCCTTGGTGATCGTAACCGGATCGCCGTCTCGCGATGTGTACTCGACCATCACAACCGCATCGCAGCCCGGCGGCGCAGGCGCGCCTGTCATGATGGCCGCCGCCTGGCCGGACTCGACCTTGAGAGCCGCATCCGCTGCGGCCCCAGCTTTGATTTCACCGATTACTTCAAGGGTGGCGGGAAGCTGTGCCAAGTCAGCGGCGCGCACCGCATAGCCATCGCGCGTGGCTCGCGGGAAAGGAGGAAAATTGCGATCCGCGAGCACCGGCTCGGCCAGAATCTGACCATGGCTATCGAGCAGTTCCACCAGTTCCTTGCCTCGAGGACGCAAGGTCGCGGCGTGCTCCTCAACCACATGCCGTGCTTGTTCGAAGCTCAGGATGGTGGCTGAGGTGGGCGTGGGAGGCATGGAGGAGATCATACGACAGGCGGGAATGCTTTAGATTTTCGCTTTCCGATTGCCAATTTGCAATTGGGGCGCCGCCCAAAGGTGATGGGCACACGCGATTTTCAACCAGCAATTGGAAATCGGCAATTTACCCTCTCAGCGTCTGCCGCAATTCCTCCGGATTCGTCGCATGCATCATCGCGGTGTCGAGATCCACAACTCCCGCGCGCACTAGTTTTTCGAGCTCTCCATCAAAATGCTGCATGCCCTCGGAAACGCCGTCCCTCATGGCTTGAAGCAGGTTCTGACCAGAAAAATCATTGACTTCGATGCACGACTGAATGCGGGGATGGGCCTTGACCATCTCCACAATAGCGATTCGGCCGGTACCGTCCTTACGCGGAATCAGGCGTTGTGAAATGATGTAGCGGAAGGTTCTCGCCAGCCGGCTGCGAACCGACGCCTGTTCGGGCGCAGAGAACGCGCTCACCATGCGTTCCACGGTTTTGGCCACATCCACGGTATTCAGGCTGGTGAGCACCAGGTGCCCGGTTTCCGCGGCTTCCAAGACCATTTCCGTGGTTTCGCGGTCCCGCATCTCGCCCACCAGGATCACATTCGGGGCCTGCCGCAACGCCGCGCGCAGAGCCAGCGCAATGCTGGGCGTGTCGCTGTGCAACTCGCGCTGGTGAACCGTTGCCCGCTTGTGATTGTGCAAAAACTCAATCGGATCTTCGATGGTGAGGATATGGCAAACCTGTTGCTGGTTGATGCTGTCGAGAAGCGCAGCCAGGGTTGACGACTTTCCCGAGCCTCGCGGCCCCGTGACCAGCACAATGCCATCGCGGAGGTTGGCCACTTCTGCCAGTTGCGGCGGAAGGCCGAGCGAGGCCAGGGCAGGAATCGCGGTCGCGATGACCCTCATCACCACGGCGCAACTGCCGCGCTGGATGAATACGTTCACGCGGAAACGGGCAACTCCCGGAAGTCCGTAGGAGACGTCGCAAAAGCCCTGCTCGCGCAAGATGGCGATCGCCTGCTTGTTCTCGCCGATCAGGTCGGAGGCAATGCGGCGAGTATCATCGGCGGTGAACGGGCGGAGTCCGGCACCCTGCACTCCTATCAGTTGGCCGTTGACTTCCACCTGAGGCAGCCGTCCGGGCGAAAAAATGAGGTCGCTGACTTGATTGTTCGCACGCAGGATGGATGCTAACAGCGCATTCGTGGCCAGTGCGCCCGAGCCTGTCGACGGCTCGAGGACAACGGAGATTGGAGCAGGACCCGGTGCCGCCATAACTTCATTTCTGGGGGAGGTACGGCGCGAGCAAGGGAGCCTGAGCCCCAAATGAATCGTGCCTAAGCTTTACTCTAGCGAAATCGGGGGCAGGGTTCTACGAAGAACGTCAAGGGCATAGACCTTTGGTAATGAGGTCTTCGAGAACAGGTTTGATTGCGTGGGGATGCGTCCGCAGCTTCTAGTGTGGAGCGGACACTCTTGTCCGCTTCTTGACCTTGATTCTCAAAATGTAAGGAAAAAGCACTACCCCAAAATCAAAAGCAATCCCAACCGCAAAATCAAAGGCGGCGGACAAGAGTGTCCGCCCCACACGGGTCCTGCTCAAACCCCTTGCAGCCGCCCCCGAACCCGTAAGCGTGGAACTGCAATTACTTCTTCGTGGTCTTCTTCTTGGTACCGTAACTGGTCTCGACCGTGGATCCGAGTCCCGCCAGCATAGCCTTGGCCTCTTCCGCGTGCGGACCAGTAGGCTGCAACTCAAGGTATTTCTGGAAAGCCTCGGCGGTACCCTCCGGCGCAATCATTTTGTCTCCTTGCAAGGTGGCAGCGCCGATGAGATTCGTACCTTTCCAATAATAGGCGTCTGCCCGGGTGGGATCGGCGGCGACCGCCTTGTCAAAGGCTTGCACTGCGGCTTTCCGCATCTCCGAATCATTCTTGACGTTGGCATTGGTCAAAATCGCGCCCAGGTTGAAGTAGTACATGCCGGCGCCGCTGGGGTCTAACTGCGCCGCTTGGGTGTAAGCCTTGACCGCATCGTCAATCTTACCTAGCTGGGCCTCCGCTTTGCCTAGATTGTTGTAGAACTGGGCAAGCACTTTGGTCGCATCTGGGGACTTCTTGGAATCCGCCTCCAAGGCCTTCTGTCTGAGCTCCACGGCTTTCTGGTAATCCGTAACCGCAGCGTCGTATCGCTTCGATTTTTCCGCACTGTCCGTCTGCTTACCCGCCGAAGTCAGGTTATAGTCTCCCAGCTTGGCCCAAAGCAGATCGCGGCTCGGGTCCATCTGGGTAGCTTCCGTAACCTGGGCGATGGCGGTATCGAAATCGCCAGCATCCGAGGCCGTCTTGGCCGCCGCCAGCTTCTCGTTCAAGTTCTTGATCGAGTTATTTTCCTTGGCAATCTTGGCCGCCTGCTCCTGTTGCTGCTTCAACTGCTCGGGCGTCAACCCCGCTCCTTGAGCGGCAGCAGCCTGCTCCTTTTGCATGTCAAAGTCCAGGGTGTTGTCAGCCAGGGCGACGCCAAACCCGTTGTAGTGAAAAATCTCCTTACCGTCTTTGCTGAGCGTAACCCTGTACTTGCCCGGTGTGATCCCCAGAGAGAAGTATTCGCCCTTACCGTTGGTTTTGATGTCGAACTTCCTGCCGGTGTCGGTGTTCGCCCATTCCACCTGTGCGCCGGCAATCGGTTTCCCTTCCAGGTCCTTGCAGACACCTTTCACCGTTCCTGTTTCCTGGGCGAATGCCGGGCTCGCGCACAGCCCAGCCACCAGGATGAATAGCGCTAGCGCCACGGAATATTGCTTCATTGTCGTTGCCTCCGGCTCGAACTTGAGTTTGCGATTTCCGCTTTTCAATTTACGATTCTCCGCCCCCCTGATTCGCCGCGAAGCCCGGCAACTGGAAGCCGAAACAATCGTGTGGCTATGCCTTCCCTACGGTCTCACAATAAGGGACCGGGTCCGCAGCGCCGGCTTCCTGAAAGGCCCGGAGCCTAAGCACACAACTATCGCACACTCCGCAAGCGCGATCTTCCCGGCTGTAGCAAGACCACGTTAAATCGAAGGGAGCATCCAATTCAAGGCCGAGCCTCACAATTTCGGACTTGCGCAGCCCGATCAGCGGAGTCACGATTTCGATCCGGCCATCCTTCGTTCCCGTCTTTACGACCTCATTGAAGGCGCGATAGTAAGCGGGCCGGCAGTCAGGATACCCCGAGCTGTCCTGTTCCACGGCGCCGATGTACACCTTTTCCGCCCCCAGAACCTCGGCCCAGCTCACCGCGACCGCCAAAAAGTGCGCGTTTCGGAAGGGCACGTAGGTCACCGGGATCCCGTGCCCGATCATCGGCGACTCGGGAACCGCAATATCCAGATCCGTCAGCGCCGACCCGCCAATCGCTTGCAAAGCCTCGTTTCGGACCACGAGCTTGTCATGAATACCCAGGCGAGCGCAAATCTCCAGGAACGCCCGCCGCTCCCGCTCTTCCGTGCGCTGACCGTAGCTGATGTGCACGGCAGCCGGGCTAAACTCCCGTGCCGCCAGCGCGGCGCAGACGCAGGAGTCCATCCCGCCACTGAGCAGGACCACTGCGCGAGATGTATTGCCACCCATCCGAGTTCCAAATCTCTGTTTGAAGACCGCCACCGAGCCATTTTCAATTTGCGATTTTCAATTGCCAATTGATACGACAAATCGGCAATCGCCAATTGGAAATCGGAAATCCTTACACGCTCTTCATCGCCGGGTCCCAGATGAACTTATGGATCTGCAACCCCAGGCGGGCTGGAACGTTGTCCGCCAGCATCCACTCCGCCAGTTCCCGCGGATCCAGCAAACAGTGCGAAGTGTCTCGTGCGCCACTTGCGTCCATGCTGAACGCCGGCGAAAACAACACCGCGTTCACCCGGCGAGCCAGATTGTGACGCGCCACAAAATCGCGCGCGAACTCATAGTCCGCCCGGTCGCTCAGCACGAACTTGACTTCGTCCACTGAATCCAGAGCCTCTAGGTTCTCCTTGTGAAAGGTGTCGGGCTCGCCTGAATTTGGACACTTCACGTCCACAATCTTGACTACGCCCTTCGGCACCCGCTCAAGTGGACGCTCGCCACTGGTCTC
>JBGPJK010000325.1:0-5352 GCA_041485425.1 Terriglobia bacterium
CTGCAGGCATACGGCACCAGGCCGGCTCGCGATCGTAGCTCTCAAAGCAGGTCGAGGGGCTCTGCGCTTCGCACTGGTTCCACAAAAAAGCCCCGCGTCTCCCAGCTTCTTTCAGCGCGGAGCCCCGGCATAATTGCCGTAGTGATTCATTCTTGACACGATTGGCCACTGCTTGCCCGTGCTCAACGTCACGCTCAACCGTGATTCACGTCACCCGGCACTCGATACCGGCCCCTGCGGGTGCGCCGGCCCGTCCACCGCCGCCTGCCTTCCTCAGCGCGCTAGCCGGAAGTTTTGGCCCGAGCCCCATCGGCCATGGGCGACCGGCCATCGCAAACGCGGTTGGGGGCCTGCGCCGTTTGGCCTCAGGTTACCGGTTCTTTGGTAATCTCCCGCCGGGCAACGGGGCGTGGCATAGTCGGATTCCGAATGACTCACTCCCCCTACCCCACACAGCGTGCCCCGCGGGTGAAGCTGGCCGGTTCCGTGCTGGCCTTGCTCCGCCTGGAAAACTGCCGCCAGGTTCGCGCCCGGCTGCACCAGCTTTCGATCAATGGTGGACTGCTGCAGTTGACCGAGCCCTTGGAAGAGCAGGTGGCGGTCGAGATCATCTTTCACCTCGGCTCCACCACGGTGCGCGCCAGCGCCCAGACCATCTTTCCCATGTGGGCCACGCAGGGCTGCCTGCAGCCCTTCCGCTTCACCGACCTGCGCAGCGAAGACCGTCTCCGGTTGGGCAGCGACCTACTGCGGATGCTGGGACGATTACCGGTTGGCGACGACCAAGCCGCGCCCGCCGCTGCCATGGAGCAGGTGCCCGCCACCCCGAGCGAGGTAGTTCTCTACTTCGACAGTCAGCAGGACGCTCTGCGTTTCACCCTGGCGCTCAGTGCGGTCATCTTTGCTGACAATCGCACCTGCACCCGCGAGGATGTTGCCAAACTGGCCCGCCAAATCAGCAAGGTCAGTCGCGTAACCGCCCAGGGCGCGCTGCAGCCGGCGCAGCTCTCAGCCGAAGACCATTTTCCTGTAGCCGACCAGGTTCCTTACTTATTGCCCACCCCCGGCTAGCGTCTGCGGCACGGCAGATTCGCGAAGCGGTTTTCTGCGGAGGCTTTTGCCAGCATCCGGCGCGGAATCTCGTCGAGTTGTCCCTTGTTGGCCTTCCCCACTAAGCGCTATAAAATAAACTATGTGGTTTCAATAATATACTATTATAGCAACTGTAAGATTGCATTTGTAGCGTTTAACTGGTAACCTTTCCATAAGATTCAAGTACCTGCGAGGAGGTACATACATATTTATGGTACACAACAGCGAAGCCCGGGCAGTTGATATTTCTCCAAGAGAGCAAAAGGAGATTAGCGACATTTACTCAAAGCTTCGCGAAGCGGAGGCGAAGCTCATCGGTCCAGATGGCAAGACCGAGATTTTGCCAAACAACCTCTATTCGTTCCTGCTTCGACTGCTTGCTGACCTGCGAGCTGGCCATTCTGTCACCATCTTGCAGAGCAGGCACGAACTCACCACCGTTGAAGCCAGCAAGATCCTGGGCGTGTCCAGGCAGTTCCTCGTTCGACTGTTGGAGAAAGGAGAAATCCCCTTCCATATGGTAGGCACACACCGCCGCATGTACGTGCGCGACGTGATTGCCTACAAGGCGAAACGCGACTCTTCACGGCGGAAAACTTTGGACGAGTTGGCTAAGCAAGAGTTTGCAAAAGGGGATTACGACAAGGTCCCAGATGATTTTCACACCGGAAAATGAATATTCCGCCGTTCTGGATGCTTGTGTGCTTGTGCCAATGTCGCTATGCGATTTGCTGTTGCGACTGGCTGAGGAACCAGCGATGTATCGGCCCTTGTGGAGTGAGCAGATATTGGCCGAGATGACCAAGACCTTACGGACGAAGCTTCACCGCACTACGGAAGAAGCAGCTTGGAGGAGGCAGCAAATGAACGAAGCATTTCCAGAGGCTATGGTCACCGTGCCGTCTGAACTCTTGAAGGCGATCGAATGCATTCCCGATAGGGACGACAGGCACGTGTTAGCGGCTGCCATCATGGCACGTGCCAACACAATCGTTACGCAGAACACGAAACATTTCCCGAAGGAGTGCATTGAGAAATATGGTGTGCTTTGTCAGACAGCGGATGACTTCCTGATCCATCAGTACCACCTCTGTCCACAATTTGTCTTGGACAAGCTGGATGATCAGGGGGCAGGTATCTCTCACGACCGAGCCTACGTAGTCGCAAGCTTGAGGAATGCGGCAGCCAAGTTCTGCGAGCTTGTTGAGAAACACACGATGTGATCGGTGGCAAATGACAAGAATACTAACAGCCCTTCCCCACCGCCCCTGGACCTCATCGTGAGGTTGGGCGAAAACAAGAAAGCCCGTTCCGATTTCCCACACCCCCACCGTAAAATGAGGCTGTTGGGATGAACAGGTATCTGAAGTCGTTGCCCTGTCACGGCGTTTTGAATTTAGGGGGCTGGCCCGCCCTTTCTATCCCTTAGCTATCGTCGAGGCCCCGCGTGGATTAACAGCCTAAGCCTTTGATTCCATTGTGTTGGGATCGCGGCCAGCTACCGACTGCCAGCCGCCAGCCTGGCCGGGAACTTTTCTCGACAACCGGAATCTAACCAGGCACGTACTAGAATGTTCGTCATCGGGGGATGGCTATGTTCCGATCCTATTTTCGCTTGTGCGTAGTTTTTTCGATGTTCCTGGCGGCTGCGGTCGCTGGCTATGCGGGCAATGCGCCTGCGTTTCCGAGTCCTGCCGTAGATGCTTCGCTGGCTGCAAGCAAGGGCGAGCAGACTGCGGTGGTGGCGGGGGGCTGCTTCTGGGGGGTTCAGGCGGTTTTCCAGCACGTGAAGGGGGTCATCAGCGCGACCTCGGGATACTCCGGGGGCGAGGCCGGCACGGCCCACTATGATCGCGTCAGCGACGGCAACACCGGACACGCGGAGTCGGTGAAGATTACCTACGATCCGTCGCAGATCACCTATGGCCAGTTGCTGCGCGTGTTGTTCTACGTGGCGCACGATCCTACCGAGTTGAACCGGCAAGGCCCTGACGAGGGCACGCAATACCGGTCGGTGATCTTCTACAACAGCGACGAGCAGAAAAAGATTGCCGAGGCCTACATCGCGCAGCTCAACAACGCGAAAGTCTACCGGCAAGCGATCGTGACCCAGGTCGTCCCGTTGAAGGCCTTTTATGCGGCCGAGGAGCATCACCAGAATTACGCGCGGCGGCATCCCAATGATCCCTACATCTCATTCAACGACGCGCCCAAGCTGGATGACTTGAAGGACATGTTGCCTGACCTCTACACCAAGGCATGGGCTGCGGCCGCAGAGCAGCCGCCCGCCCGAGCCACGCAGGCGACCAGGAAGTAAGGGCGAGAGACCATGTTCGAATCGAATCTGGATCGGGATGCGGTTTCGGTGAAGCGGACGCGGCGCGCGTTCCTGCTCACCTCGGTTTCGGCGCTAGGGGCAGTAATCCTGTGGTCGGTGAGGAAGCCGAAAATCCTGCAAGCGAAGACCCCGAATGAGCCACCCTCGGAAGTGACCATCGTCCAGTTCTCCGACGCCGGGAAGCGGCTGAAAACGGTGCGCGTGCCCAAGGTGGTGAAGAGCGAGGACGAGTGGCGGAAGCAGTTGTCGCCCAACGCGTTCGACATTACGCGCCACGCCGACACCGAATTCGCCTACTCCGGAAAGTACTGGAACCTGCACGAGAAGGGCCTGTACCGCTGCATCTGCTGCGACAATGCCCTCTTCAGCTCAGAGACCAAGTTCGACTCCGGCACCGGCTGGCCCAGCTTCTGGGCGCCGATTGCGGCGGAGAACGTTCACACGGAAAGGGACACGACCTTGGGAATGGCTCGGGACGCGGTTTCCTGCACTCTGTGCGACGCGCATCTGGGCCACGTGTTCGACGACGGCCCGGCGCCCACCGGCCTTCGCTACTGCATGAATTCGGCTTCGTTACGGTTCGTCAAGCGTACCTAGGAGCAGGCCGCGACGTCGACGAATTGGACCGTGTGCACTCGTGGATTTCACGGATCGACGAGGTAACGATCGGGGTGCGGTAGTCGGAATGATGAAATTCCAGGCGCATGCCGCGGCCGACAAAACGCTGCCTCAGCATGGAGCCGCCCCAGGTCGAGCCGTGAATGGTGACCAGGATGGGCTGTGGGCAGAATTCCGGGTGACCGGACAGTAAAGCCTGGCTGCCGCCCAAAAGTACGGCGGTATAGCAATGGTGCTGGGTGTGGATCTGCAGCACCGTCGTGGGGGTCAAGTCGTCGAGGCATACGCCACCCTCGATTTCCGACTGTACGATGTTGCCGTTCACTTCATCGCCGAGGTTGGGATGGGGCATGAACATGTCGGACCGTCACTCTCTTACCGTGAAGACCAGAAAATAGTCCATCCGATCGCCCTTCACAAAGTCGTATTGTTCTGCCAGGCGGTACCCCGCTTCGGCCGCCTCCCGGATCACCACATCTCGCCCTACGCCATGATCCTCTCCATTGCCGTTGCGGTCAATCACTCCGATTCTGGCGCCGGGCTTGAGCGAGGCCCGCAGGTTCTGCAACAAGGCGATGGGCTTCTCCACCTCGTGATAAGTTTTTAACAGTAGCACGGAATCGACGGCATCCTTGGGCAAAAGTGGATTATCGCTCTTACCCAGGATGGTTTTCACATTACGAAAGTCTTCTGTCTTGGTTCGATGCTCGATATAGCGAATCGCTTCAGGATTGATGTCCACGGCATAGACGGTGCCGGTATCTCCCACCCGCTTGGCCGCTCGCACCGTGAACCACCCTGACCCAGCCCCAATATCGGCGACAGTCTTACCGCGAGTGATGCCCAGGATGTCCATCACGCGGTTGATCTGGAGTCTTTCATCTCTTCCCGGCGAATCGAAGATGGAGAGATCGCCGGTGTAAGGGGTGCTGGTTTTCCGGCTTTCCGCTGGCGGGGTCTGGGGAGTCTGAGCCGCAACTGGCCCAGCGGCGTAGGCCAGCAGGAGTGCCGACAGCAGGATGGCTCGCCGGAGCATATCTGGTTTGAGTATCCATCCCTTCCTGAGGATGCAGGCAAATTAGGGTAAGAATATACTTCGCTCATCAAAGCTGCTAGGCTGAGGGTGCCGTGACAGTGGCAGTCTAGTAGAAAAACATCTTGTAGGTAACTTCTGTCGGTGTAAATTCCTTCGGATTGACAATCAGTAGATAAAACGGACCCTAAAAGGGAGGATTAGGCGTAATCGGTATAATGGCGGAATAAATCGGCGCAACCAGCAAAAGACCCGCTGGCAGGCGGGCTTC
>JBGPJK010000326.1:0-5338 GCA_041485425.1 Terriglobia bacterium
GCCGCCGCCGGCTGCAGTTTCAGGATCTGCTCTACCAAAATCTGGTGATGCCGGGCGCCGCCGCCACCCAGCAAACCACTCTGGTCGCAGGGTTGCAGATTGGGCTGGGAACGCGAGCCGCCGCTTCCGAAGTAGTTCAGATGCAAGGGGACTCTAGCGCCACCGGCAGCCCTCTGGACCTGGCCATTCAAGGCGATGGATTCTTTCAAGTGACCCTGCCGTCAGGCGAGACCGCCTACACCCGCAGTGGAGCCTTCCACATGGATGCCTCCGGCAACATTGTAACGGCGGAGGGCGACCCGATCACGCCTGCGATCACCATTCCTACCGGCTCGACTTCGATCACCATTGGTTCCGATGGCACGGTAAGCGTGACCCAGCCCGGACAGCAGGCGGCGTCGCAGGTGGGGAGCATTCAGCTGGCGCTGTTTCCCAATCCCGGCGGGCTGAACAGTATTGGCAAGAATCTTTTTCTAGCTACCACCGCTTCCGGCGATCCCATTGCGGGTACGCCCGGAGGCAGCGACGGCTTGGGTTCGATCCAGCAGGGATACCTGGAACAATCCAATGTCGATGTGGTCGAGGAATTCATCCAGATGATTCTGGCGCAGCGTTCTTACGAGGCCAATTCGCGGGTCGTGACCTCGGCCGATCAGATGCTGCAGCAGTTGAACAACCTGGCGCGCTGAGGAGTTCCAGTGAGATGGTTTCTTGACAGCCCGGTCTTGTTCAGGTCGCGCCTGGGAAGTTTGCCGTGGACGCTTCTGCTGGTTGCCAGGCTTGTGTTCTCGGCAACGTGTAGCGCGAGTCCCGTCGTAACTTTGCGTGAAAGTGCGGAGGTGAGCGGGGGTACGATACAGCTTTCCGACCTTCTTCCGCAGGGTGCCCCGCTCGCGGTGCGGCAGGGGAGCGATACCGTGCAGCTAGGCCGATCCCCGCAGCCAGGCAGTGTTCGTGTGCTGGAGGCGGCGCAGATTGCGCAAGCTTTGGCCAAGCGGCCGGATCTGCTGAGCCAGCTTGCCATCCCCGAGCGAATTCTGATTCGAGGCTCGGGGTGGACGATTCAGCGTGAAGCCATTCGCGAGGCGGTTGTTAGATTCCTTCGCGACAAGTCCGACCATCGTGACCTGCCGGAGTCGGCACTGCAGTCGCCGGACGATATCACCGCCCGCGAGGAGAATCCTGGGCTCGAGGTTGTTGGCATCCTGCGGGACGTTCGTGGGCAGGGTTTCGAACTTCGTTTGCGTTGTGCCCGACGCGCGCTGTGCAGCAGTTTTGTGGTACACGTGCTCGATCCCCAACCTTCATCTTCTGACGGGTCTGCAGCGTTTCATTCGACTACAGGTGCACTCGCATCCCGGCTTCCGCCTCCAGTTGCCGCAAAAGAAGCAGGCCCAGTTCTCGCACAGGCCGGGAAGAAAGCCATGCTGCTGCTCGACGACGGCAGGATGAGCATCTCGCTGCAGGTGGTCTGTTTGGAGCGCGGCAAACTCTGGCAGAAGATCCGAGTGCTCGATGCCGTCAGCCACCGGGTCCTGCAAGCCGAAGTGGTGGGTGCGGGGAAACTGCACGCGAGTCTTTGATCGGGAGAAAGCCATGCTTAGATATCGAAATGCGATTGCGCTCATCATCCTGCTGGCCGCTCCCTTTGCCGTGGGCAAAAACAAGAAAATCCAGCGGGAGACCTTGACCGCATATGTCGAGCGGATGCAACAGCACGGCCCCGAACTGCCCTCGGGCAGTCCCGGAAGTTTGTGGTCTGACAATAGCCGTTTGGCATTTCTGACGGGGGATTACAAGGCGGCACGGGTGGGCGACCTGATCACGGTGGTGGTGGTGCAGGGAATCACCGCCAGCAATGGCGGCAGCGTGGCCACCGGACGGAGCTTCAAAGCCAGTTCGAGCATTGCCGCTCTGGCCGGCCGGGTGAAAACCGGCGGTGTGCAGAACATTTTTTCTCCCAGTTCCGCGGAAGACTTGGCGGGGAAATCGCAGGCGTCCACCACCTCGAATCTGCAAACCACCCTGGCGGGCCGGGTGGTTGCCGTGCTCCCCAGCGGCTTGCTGGTCATTGAGGCGGAGCGGATGCTGACCATGAACAACGAGAAGCAGACCATCGTGTTACGGGGACTGGTGCGCACCGGCGACGTCTCGCCCAACAACACCGTGCTCTCCAACGCGATTGGCGACCTGCAGCTCGAACTGAAAGGCAAAGGCGTGCTCAGCGATGGAACCCGCCCGCCGAATATTGTGACTCGGGTGCTGATGCGGATCGTGGGTTTCTAAGGAATGGGCTTCGAAAGAGAGTTGATCATGAAGCATGTGCTTGCTGTTCTGCTGGCCTTCACCCTGCTGAGGGCAGCGCCGCTGGCTGGGGAAGACACGCTGCGGAAGGCCTTGATCCGCGACGTAACCTCGGTGGAAGGCATCCGCGAGAACCCGGTTCTCGGCTATGGCATGGTCGTCGGACTGCGCGGCACCGGAGACCGGCAGCAGACCATCTTTACCACTCAGACGCTGGCCAATATTTTGCAGCACATGGGAGTACAGATTCCGGCGGGCACGATCAAGGTCAACAATGTCGCCTCGGTTTTTGTCACCGCCAGTCTGCCACCTTTCGCCAGCCCTGGCACTCGTTTGGATGTGACCGTTTCCTCCGTAGGCGACGCTCGCAGCCTGGAAGGAGGGCTGCTCCTGCTTACACCTCTCTATGGGGCTGACGGGAAAATCTATGGCGCGGCCCAGGGAGCAATCCTTCTCGGCGGCTATACGGCGGGAAACGGGGGCAACAGCAAGCAGTTGAATCACCCCACGGTCGGCCGCATTCCGGGCGGGGGGTTGGTGGAGCGCGACAGTTCACTCGATTTGCACAAGCTGGAAAGAGTCTCGCTGTTGTTGAGCGATCCCAATTTCAGCACCGCGGAAGAGGTGGCCGGCGTTATCAACCAGGAATTCAAAGGAGAAATTGCTTCGGTCGTGGACAGCCGCCGCGTGGACCTGAACCCGGTTGCCGCGGGTGTGACCAGCCTTCCCGCGCTGCTGGCCCGGGTGGAAAATCTGGCGGTAGAAGTGCGTCACCGCGCCCGGGTGGTGGTGAATGAGCGCACTGGGACGGTGGTGCTGGGCAAAGAAGTGCGTTTGGGCGCGGTTTCCATCCTGCACGGCAACCTCTCGATCGCCGTGACCACCGAGTTCTCGGTGTCGCAGCCCAATCCGTTGTCCCCAGGCAAGACCGTAGTTGTGCCCGAGACCACGGTGAAAGCCGAGGAGGCTCCGGCGCGACGCATTGAACTGAATGAAGGCGCCAGCGTGGAGCAGTTGGTCTCTGGGCTGCAGAAGATTGGAGCGACGGCGCGGGATGTGATCGCCATCCTGCAGGCGATCAAGGCAGCGGGGGCACTGGAAGCCGATCTGGAGGTGATCTGATGCAACCGGTTTCGACGACAGCCATCGACCCCGGCGCGGTCGTTGCCGACGGCGCCAAGGCCCGCAGGGTACTTCACGCCGCGCACGAGTTCGAGGCCGTGTTGCTGAACACGCTCCTGGGCTCGCTCGAGCATAGCTTTGCCGCGCTGCCGGGAAAGGATCCCGAAGCCGGTTCCGACAACTACCAATACCTTGGCATGCAGGCTTTGGCTTCGAGTCTGGCCACCAGGGGTGGCGTGGGCATCGCCAGCATGATTGTCCGCAGCCTGTTGCCCCCTGGAAACAGGGGGGAGAACGGTCAGGGGGAGCAAACTAAAGTTTCTTTGCCGTATGCCGATAAGCACAGGTAGAGCGCAGACTAGGCCGGGAGGTCCATGCAAACAAAGGATCAAGGCCAGGATTGACGATGCAACGGACCCTCGGATTAAAGATTTCTAATGCGCTGCCGATACCTAAATTGCATAGGCAATTCAAGACAAGGAGCTAGCGATGAGAATCGACTTAAACGCAATCATTCCAGAAGCGCCCGATCCTGGGCAATCGGCGAAGTCCGCTTCGCGGACGGCTTCCAGCAGCTCGAGCGGCGAAGGGCTGGGCGGGGGAGATACCGCCAAGCTTTCGCAGAACCAGGGAAGGGTACAGGAGCTTACTGCCCAGGTAAACCAGCTTCCCGAGATCCGGCAAGACAGAGTCGCGGCGCTGCAGCGAGCCCTCGACGAAGGCAATTATCGGGTGACGCCCGGGCAAGCCGCGGAAGCAGTACTTTCCGCGATCGAGATCCGTTCCGCCGCGTAGCCTGGCGGATACGGGAGGATGGGTCATGAGCGGGATGGGCAGCGAGCGGATAGAACCGACAGCGCGAGTGATCGAACCTCAGGGACCGGAACCCCGGCCCCAGTCCGATTCGGGGTCACGGCGCCGGCGGCCTCCAACTCCCGATGAGTCCGAGATAGCAGAAAATCCGGAAACGCCAGTGCACCAAGTGGACCGGCTGGCGTAAGCGGGAGCGATTCCGACCATGGATCAAGAACTCACCACTTCGTTCGAACTTCTGGAGCGCCGTCTGGCCTCGATGCGGGAACTGGCCAGCTCGTTGGAGCAGGTTCAAAGCGCGGTGGTGCGCTCTGACGCCCCAGGAATCGATAGCCACACGGTGCGGCAAGGGGAAATCTGTGAGGCTCTGCGCCAGCTCGAATCCGAAGCCTTGCAGCACCCACCCTGCGCCGCAATCGCCGGCAAATCTCGAGACCAGAAGGCCGGCATGCAGTTGCCGGAGGATGCTGTTTCCCCGCTTGTCCAGCAACGCTGGAAGACGCTGGCTCAGGAATTGATTCAGGTTGAGATTCGAGTCAGCCAGCTAAACCAAGTCTATGGAGCGTTGCTCCGGCGGGCCCGTCGCACGGTCCAGATTTTCAACCGGGTGCTCGAGAGTTCGGCCATCACGTATGCTCCGCCGAAACCCGAACCCGCGATCGCTCAGTCTACGTTCCAGGAAGTCAGCCATGTCTAGCCTTTTCGGTACCCTATCGATCGCAACCGGAGCGCTGGCGGTTGAACAGGGCGCCTTGAACGCCACCACCAACAACGTGGCCAATGCCAATACTCCGGGCTATTCGCGGCAGCGGCCGGTCCTGGTGGAAAGCGATCCCGTGGTGCTGGGCGCGCTTACTTTCGGCACCGGCGTGACCCTGCTAAACCTGGAAAGCCTGCGTGACCCGATTCTGCAGTTGCGCATTCAGCAGGAGACGCAGCAGCAAGGCCAGCTCAACACTTTCGTCTCCGCCCTGCAACAAACTCAGGTGCTGTTCAGCGGCAGCAGCGATTTGGGCACGCGAATTTCGAATTTCTTCAACAGCCTCGACCAGCTTTCCACCGATCCGGCGAACATTTCCCTGCGTCAAGCCGTACTGAC
>JBGPJK010000327.1:0-5314 GCA_041485425.1 Terriglobia bacterium
AGTACGGCGAGGCGTATTTGCCAGCGGCGCCAAACACCTACAAAGAGAAGAAGGAGGCGCAGGCGGCCCACGAGGCCATCCGGCCGACTTCGGCGATGCGCCATCCCGACCAGATCAAGCAGTATCTGAAAGAAGATGAGTACAAGGTGTACAAGCTGATCTACCAGCGGTTCGTGGCTTCGCAGATCACACCTGCGGTGTTCGACCAGACTTCGGTGGACATCGACGCCAAATCAGGCGCGGAGACTTTCTGGTTCCGGGTGACCGGATCGGTGCTCAAGTTCGACGGCTTCCTCAAAGTTTATGAAGAGTCGAAGGAAGGTAAGGACGAAGAGGACGAGGAACTGAAGCACAAGCTACCGGCGCTGGAACCCGGGCAGAAGTTGACGCTCAAGGCACTGAAGCCGGAGCAGCATTTCACCGAGCCTCCACCGCGCTACAACGAAGCTTCGCTGGTGAAGGAACTGGAAGAGAGCGGCATTGGGCGGCCTTCTACCTATTCAGCGATCCTCAGCACGATTCAGGAGCGGCAGTACGTGCAGAAGCTGGGCGGCAAGTTCGTGCCCACGGAAATCGGCCTGGTCGTCACCGATCTGCTGGTGGAGAATTTCCGCGATATCTTCGATATCCAGTACACGGCACGACTGGAAGAAGAACTGGATGAGATCGAAGAAGGCAAGGAGACGTGGACCAACGCGCTGGCTGAGTTCTACAAGAAGTTCGAGAAAGATCTCCATTACGCCCAAAAGCACATGGAGAACATCAAGCGGATGGAGAAGCCCACCGACGAGAAGTGCGAGCGCTGCGGTTCTCCGCTGGTGATCAAATGGGGCAAACACGGGTCGTTCTACGCTTGCAGTTCGTACGAGAAAGATGATCCCAACAGTTGCACGTTCACCAAGGAAAACCCGATCAACCTGCCGGACCTGGATTCGGCGGACATGCAGGAGACTACGCAGGAGGAATACTGCGAGAACTGCGGCCGGGTGATGGTGCTGAAGCGCGGGCGCTTCGGGCAATTCATGGCGTGCACGGGGTATCCGGACTGCAAGACCACCCGCCGCCTGGACCAGGGCAAGAAGGTTCCCGACATTCCGCTGGATGAAGTCTGCCCCAAGTGCGGACGCAACCTGATGATTCGCCACGGGCGCTATGGGGAGTTCACGGCTTGCAGCGGATATCCCGAGTGCAAGTACGTGAAGCAGAACTTTGTCGGGGTGAAGTGTCCTTTGTGCAAGGACGGCGAACTGGTGGAGAAGCGGGCGCGCAAGGGCAATACCTTTTACGGATGCTCTAATTACCCCAAGTGCAAATTCACCTCCGCCCACAAGCCTGTGGCGGAAAAGTGCCCAACTTGCGGCAACGAATTTCTGGTGGAAAAGATGCTGAAGGCCGGACCAGTGATCGCCTGTCCGAACAAAGAGTGCGAGTACGAGCGGCCGGTGCCGGTGGAAGCCGCGCCGGTCGGGTAGACTGGGGGCGATTGGGTAATTTTGTAATTGGGTAATCGGGTAATTTTCCTGCGACCCCGGAACCGTTCCGGGAATCGAATGACTTTTGAATTGCCCGATTACCAAATCACACAATCACTCAATTCCTCCGGAGGTTTTCATGGCGAAAAAGCCGACTGCTGTTGATGCCGAGTTGATCCTCAAGCTTTACGACCTGCGCCGCGAAGCCGAAATCCGCAAGGCGCGCAACTGGTGGCTGAACTTCTGGCCAAACAATGCCGACGAGGTGGTGAAAATCGCCACGGCGATGGGGACGCAGGAGAATGCCTGGCTGCGCCAGGTGGGCGGTTACTGGGAGATGGCTGCGTCGCTGGCAAACCATGGCGTGGTAAACCCCGACTTGTTCCTGGAACCGAGTTTCAGCGGTGAGATGATTTTCATCTTCGCCAAGGTCTATCCTTTTCTGAAGGAACTGCGGGAGAAGATGCAGAGTCCCACACTTTTCAGCAACGTCGAAAAGCTGATCATGAGTTCCAAGAAGGGCCGGGAGACACTGGCGATGATCGAGAAACGCCAGGCGGCGCTGCGCAAGACGATGGCGGAGGCGGCGCGGGCCAAGGCCAGCTAGGCGTCCGGGAGTCTGCAGGGTAGTGCACGCCAGATCCTTCGCGGCCTGAAGGCCACTCAGGATGACGTCGTCAATTGTTTCGAGGGTGGGTCAAGGCTTAGCTGACGTCATCCTGGGCCAGCTTCAACCGGGCGAAGGATCGCGCGCACTTTCTGACTTGAACAACCCAATTACCCGGTTCTACGAGATGTACTCCCGAATGTACTCGTCCTTCGACTGCGCTAATTCGTGGGCGTCTCCGTCGAAAATCACTTTTCCGTCGCGCAGGATGAGGAACGCCATGGGAACTTCTCCGCGGGTGCCAGGCGGAAGCGGCTTCATCCGGTTCGCCGTGCGATCGAAGTAGTGAGTCGCCATGATGAACGCGTCCTGCAGCCGGTGCGTCACCAGGAGAGAGCTGGTTTTGGACACGTCGCGCTGTTTCACGATCAGCTCGATGATCAGTGTGGAGGTGACCGGATCGAGGCCTCCGGTGGGGGAGTCGTAAAGCAAAATCTCGGGCCGCGTAATGATGGCGCGAGCGATGGCCACGCGTCGCCGCATGCCTCCTGAAAGTTCCGAGGGAAACATATCCACCGTGTGTTCGAGTTCCACGAAGCTCAAGGCCTCGCGAACCCGCCGCTCGAGTTCTTCTTCCGACACGTCGCCTTCCTCCATCAGTCGAAACGCGACATTTTCCCGGACGGTCAGGGAATCGAACAGCGCGCTTTCCTGAAACACAATGCCGGCTTTGCGCCGCAGAGCAAACAGCTCTTCTTCCTTCATCCGGGTGACGTCTTGCCCGAGCAGGTAAATGTGTCCACTATCCGGCTTCATCAGGCCGAGCGCCAGCTTGAGGATGGTGCTTTTGCCCGACCCCGCGACCCCGAACAGGGCCTTGCTCTCGCCGCGAGGCAGTTGGAAAGAAATTCCTTCGAGCACCGGCCTGTCGTCGAAGGCGATGGAGACGTTGTCGAAGACCACGACGTGCGGGGTTGCGTCCTGGGTGGACTTGGTCCGTTCTGCGATCGCAATCGGGGGTGCGGACATGGGTTAGCGGTAGCCGAAAATCGAAATCAGTAACTTGGTCGCGAAGAAGTCCACCAGCAGGATAAACACCGAGGACGCGACCACCGCCTGCGTCGTGGCCCGGCCCACGCCCTGGGTCCCGCCCCGGGCGGACATTCCGTAATAACACCCCACGGTCGCGATAATGAATCCGAAAAGCACGGGTTTCACCAGCCCGGTAAAAACATCCTGAAAGACAAGGGTCTGCCAGGCGGAACTCCAGTACTGATGCGAATCCATCCCAAAGATAAACCTGGCAACCACCCCGCCCCCGATCAGTCCCAGCAGGTCGGAAATGATGGTCAGGAAGAAGAGCATCACCACCGTGGAAATCATCCGCGGCGTCACCAGCTTCTTCATGGGATCGGTGCCCAGCGCCCGCATGGCATCGATCTGCTCGGTGACAATCATCGAACCCAATTCGCTGGCCATGCCGGAAGCGTTGCGCCCGGCCACCATGAGCCCGGTCAGCACTGGCCCCAGCTCGCGAACCATGCCCACGGACACCAGCTGGCCGATGAGCGAGAGCGAGCCAAACCTCTCCAGCGTGCTGGCGCTGTTCAGGGCCAGCACGGCCCCGGTGAAAAATCCTGTAAGCACCACGATGGGCAGCGACCCAAAGCCAATCAGGTCGGCCTGTTGGATGATGTCTGCGGCATAGCGGGGATAGCGAAAGAGATTGGTAACGGAGCGACCGGCGAGCAGGGAATACTCCTGCAGGGCTTGTACGGTATCTCTGGCGAACTCCGTGGGTGAGATCAGTTCCATGCCAGTCAGCGACGCCCGGCTGCCAGTCCTGGGGGCTGCCGTGTCTCACGGAACTATAGCAGAGAAGGCTGTCAGCGATCAGCTATCCGTGTTGGTGTCGAGAATGGGGCGCCGAAGCGCTATTACGGCTGCGGTTGGTTACCGGATTCGACACGGATCGCTGAAAGCTGACAGCTACTCCCGCGTCTTCTTCTTGATCTCAATATTCAGCCGTTTGATTTTCTGATTCAGGGTGGACAGCGGCACATGGAAGCGCTCGGCGGCCTCGGTCTGGTTCCAGTTGCACTTCTCCAGCATGTCGACGATGATGTGCCGCTCGCAATCTTCCATCATGTCGAACAGGGAAGCATCGCCGCGATGCTCCAGGACGGGGAAGGCGGTGCCGCGTCCGGCAATCTCGTCGGGAAGCAGTTCGGGGCCGATCTCGGTGCCGGAGGAGAGCACCACGGCGCGCTCCATCACGTTCTCCAGTTCGCGCACGTTGCCCGGCCAGGCGTAGGTCAGCAGCGGGCGGAGCGCTTCGGTCGTGATCCTCCGCAGAGGCCGCTCGTTTTCTGCTGAATACTTGTGGAGGAAGAACTCCACCAGGAGCGGAATATCTTCCTTGCGCTGCCGCAGGGGCGGCAGGTCAATGGTGATCACGTTCAGGCGATAGAAGAGATCCTCGCGGAACTTGCCTTCGCGCACCTGCTGTTTAAGGTCCACGTTGGTGGCGGCAATGATGCGCACATCCACCTGCAGCTCGTGCACCCCGCCCAGGTGCATGAATTTGCGGTCTTGGAGCACCCGCAGGATCTTGCTCTGCGTGTCCATGCCCATAGTGCCGATTTCGTCCAAAAACAGCGTGCCCCGATCGGCGATTTCGAACAAACCCTTCTTGGAAGCGATGGCGCTGGTAAACGCGCCCTTCACGTGTCCGAAGAGAATGGACTCCAGCAGGTCCGGCGGCATAGAGCCGGTGTTGACGGGAACGAAAGGCCGGTCGCGGCGCGGCGAGTTCAGGTGAATGGCCTTGGCGATAAGTTCTTTGCCGGTTCCGCTCTCGCCTTGCAGCAGCACGGTGGAGCGGCTGGGCGCGACTTGGGCCACCAGGTCGAAAATCTTCAGCATGGGCTCGCTTTTGCCCACAATGCTTTCGAAGTTGTAGCGTTGCTTGAGGGCGCGCTTGAGCTGGATGTTTTCTTCTTCGGCGCGGTGGCGGGCGACGGCGGCGCGCACATCGGCCAGGAGTTTTTCGTTGTCCCAGGGTTTCTGGACGAAGTTTGCCGCGCCCGCTTGCATGGCCCGGACCGCATTCTCGACCGTCCCGTAGGCGGTGATCATGATGACCGAAAGCTGTGAATCGTGGGCACGAAGCTCGGCGAGCAGATCAAGGCCGTTGCGATCGGGCAGGGCCAGGTCGAGCAGGACGAGATCAAAG
>JBGPJK010000328.1:0-5313 GCA_041485425.1 Terriglobia bacterium
ACTTTCCCACCGCGCTTGGAAATCCCGCAAAGTGCGCGGGATTCCCACTTTCCCACCGCCTCGACGGCGGCGGGAGATTAACCAAACCGGACATTTCACTTGCTACAAAAAGCGGACATTTTAATTTGCTAAGAACACACATGGGCATGGAACATGTTACGAACGGTACATAAAGAGCGGGACGGGGATGGCAAAACCACGGGTTCGGCTGATGGTCATGGCAAGTGTCTTGCTGGGAACCGTTTGCCTGCCGGTGGGGGCCGAGGATGCCCGGGCTGACGACCTCTCCCGGATGTCCCGCCAGAATGGCAACGCCTCCCTCTCCGGCACCACCGTCGGACGCGTCCCCTGACCCACGGGGTTTGTGTCATTCCCAGGTCTGGACCAGCGTGAGACTTACACCTCTCCCTTCCATCGCCCAGCGGCGAAACCCAGGCCAGCGTCATCGCCCGTGAGTATCTGCTTTGTGCCCCAGGAAGCACGATGACATCCGGCTCGAACTAACACATCCGGTCGAGTTCTTTCGTAATCTCCCTCACTGGCCCGCGGTAATGCGATAGTGGCAGGAAGCACATGCCCGAACGTTCTTCAGAACGCGTGAGCCGCGCCCGTCGCGTCAAGCTGGCCGGGGCGGTGCTGGTCTTGCTGCGGCTGGAAAACGGCCGCAATGTTCGCGGACGTCTGCACCAGCTTTCTGTCTCCGGAGGCTTGCTGCACCTAGAGAAGCCTGTGGACGAGGGCATCAAAGTGGAGGTGATGTTTCACGTGGCTTCCACCACGGTGCGCAACAAGGCCCGCATGCTGTTTCCGCACTGGGCCACCCAAGGTTGTCTCCAACCCTTCGAATTCTGCGATCTTGCCGAGGAAGACCGCCGCAAACTCGAGGCCGACCTGCGCGCGCTGCTGGGTCAGGCTGAACTGGGCGCGGCCGCTCGCTAGAACTCGGCAACGGTTTCGCTTCGCCCCCGTGGACATTTTTTCGCTAGAATACTCTTGCCCGCCCAGCTAGCCGCTCTCGGACTGGCGCGGCCCGCATTGGTGAACCCAAATTCCGCAGACTGGAGAGTCCATGCAGCATACCCCGCGTTTTCTGCAAATCGTCGACGATGCCAGGCGGCGCGTTCGTGAACTCGGTGTGGATGATGTCAAGGCAAAGCTCGATCGGGGAGAGAAATTCCTGCTCATCGACGTGCGCGAGGAAAGCGAGTTTGCCAAGGACCATCTCCCCGCCGCCATTCATCTCGGCAAGGGGGTCATCGAGCGCGATATCGAAACTCGCGTCCCTGACTTCAACGCGCCCCTCGTGCTCTATTGCGGCGGCGGCTACCGCTCCGCCTTGGCCGCGGACAATCTACAAAAGATGGGATACAGCAACGTGATCTCCATGGACGGCGGCGTTCGCGGCTGGCGGGAAAAAGGATATCCGATGACTAAAGGATAAGGTACAACTGCAATCCTGGAACCTGCTTTGCCGTCAGCCGACCGCCGGCGGAGAAGTTCCGCCCAGCGGCCGTTCCGCACGGCGACCCTGCAATAGCCGGTCGATCGAGACCGGTCCTGCGCCAGCCATCAGCAAGAATATACAGCCCAGCACCATGGTGTAGTCGGTACGCGCTTCGTGGGCCATCGCCCAAAAACCCGAACTTACATAGACGGAAATCTTGGTGGTGTAAATCGCCACGCCCATGTCGATGAGCAACGGAATTGTCGCCAGCCGGGTAAGCAGGCCGACGATCAGCAGGAGACCGCAGACGACCTCGACCGCGCCCACGAAGGGAGCGAAAAATCCAGGTAGCGGGATCCCAATCTTTTCAAACCGGCCGACGCCCAGGGCAATGGGGAAAATGAATTTCTGAAGGCCCTCCGAGAGAAAGACGCCACCCACGGCAAGCCGAACCATGAACGCTGCAGCCGGAGCCTTACTCGCTTTCATCCCGGCGATGATGCCCATACCAGTTGCTCCTTAAGATGTTCAGGCCCGCGAAACCAGAACCCATTCTATGCCCCACTCCCCCGGTCCAGCACCTGCTTCTCCGCCGGCGAGAGTGGCCGAAACGAGCCTTTGGGAAGCTTCCCAAGCGTAACCGCCCCGATGGCTACCCTCACCAGCCGCAGCACTTCGATCCCAAGCTGCGCCAGCATGCGGCGAAGGTGGCGGTTCTTGCCCTCGTCGAGCACCACTTCCAGCCAGGTGTTGCGCGCTCCCCCGCGCAGAATTCGGGTGCTCCGCGCGCGGAGAAAATCTCCATCTCCAGTGCTGACGCCCTTGCATATGGATTCCAGCAGCCCCGCATCCGCCACCGTTCCCACCTGCACGTGATAGGTCTTGTCGAGATGCGTTTCCGGCGCAAGGATGCGTGCCGCCCATTCCGAATCGTTGGTCAGCAGCAGCAACCCCTCGCTGGCCTTGTCCAGCCGCCCGACCGGTGCGACCCAGGGCAGGTCGTCATCCAGGCAGGCATAAACCGTCTCACGACCTTTTTCGTCGGAAGCGCTGGTCACCACCCCCCGCGGCTTGTTCAGTATCAGATACACCTTGGCTGCGGCGGCGACGGGACGCCCGTCTACCAGAATTCGATCTTTCTCCAAATGGACGGGAGTTTCAGGATCGCGGCGAGTGCGGCCGTTGAGGCTGACCCGTCCGGCACGGATCAGTTCACACGCCTGGGCACGCGAGCAGTAGCCTAGTTTGGAGAGTGCCCGCGCCAGGCCGATTTGGCGGGTAAGCTTCGCACGTGGTTGCACACCTTCATCGTAAACGCTAAGCGCGAAAGTCGTGCATCATGGGGAATTCCAGCCCACTGGGCCGGAAGAGAAGACGCAGAATAAGGAGGCCAGCCTCCTGGCCTCCTTGTCCACAATTCCCGCCCAACTACTGCTTCACCGGTCTCGCGTTGTGCTCGCGCCGGTGCTCCGCCGCCCTTCTTTCCGCATGGGCCGACTTGCGCATCATCCGTTCCGGGTTCTTCTTGACTGCCTTCTGGAAATCCGGATGATCGTTCATGAACTTCTGCAGCTCGGGATGCTTCGCGAGATAGTCGGGATTGTTGAGCAGAGAGGGGTCTTTCATGATCTGCTGTCTGGACTCTGGGTTCTGCCGCATCCAGCGATCGAAATCCGCGTCGGTTTTGTTTCTGGACCCTGGGTTCTCCGGAGGGCGCCCCGGCCCCACCCCTTGTGAGGAAGCGTCCTGAGCGGAAGTATCCTGAGCCATCGCCACAGCCGACGACGCTGCCACCCCCAGCGCGATCATGCCCAGCACGGCAACTACTACCACACTGTACTTCATGGCTTTAACCATCTTTGTTTCCTCCAAATCCTCGATTTCACAATGAAAACCCCAATGCCACAACAGTACTTAACCCAGGCCGCGGGAAGAAGTTGGCCTCTTTTTTCAGGGTCGGCCATACCGGAATCCCCGTATGTACACCCCCCCCGAAGGTACCCCTGGACTCCGCGGCTCAGCTTGAGGATAATACCGGGTCAAGCTTGGGGATAACAAGTTCGGAGACTTCCCATGCACCTGGTCCATATCGTTAGGATTCTCCTGGCTGTCTGGTTGGTGGTCGGCGCAGCCACCGCAGTGACCGGTCTGCTCTGGACCTGCAAAACCAGCTCCGAGATGCTCAAGGAAGAAAAGCCCTAGGCGGCGTTCGCTTCCTCATGGCTTTCCAACCTTGCTTTCTCCATCCCGGACAAGGTCTCTCCTGCTCACGTTGGCATCCGTGGCAGACCAGGCCGCACGAGTTTCGATACCGTCTACGGCGCGGGAACTCTTTCCCTGGTACAGGTTATAACGATGAAGCTTGCACCGTTCTCCATTCCCTATTCCGAATCCGCCGTAGAAGATCTTCGCGCCCGGCTGGCGCGGACCCGCTGGCCGGACCAGATCCCAGGTTCGGGATGGGAGTACGGCTTCAGTCTCGACTACCTGCAGCAGCTCTGCCAGTACTGGAAGAACAAGTTCGACTGGAAGGCGCAGGTCGAGAAGCTGTCCAGTTTCCATCACTACCGCTACACCACCCCAGGAATCGGCATTCACTTCATCCACGAACGCGGCCAGGGTCCCGCGCCGCTACCGTTGATCCTCACCCATGGTTGGCCCGGCTCGTTCCTGGAAATGCTGAAGATCATCCCCATGCTGACCCACCCGGAGCAATACGGTGGTGATCCCGCGGATTCGTTCGACGTGGTAGTGCCCTCGCTTCCCGGTTTCGGATTCTCCGATCGTCCCACGGCGCGCGGCATGAACACGTTTCGCATCGCCGATCTCTGGGCAGACCTCATGCAAGAACTGGGGTACGATCGCTTTGCCGCCCAGGGCGGAGACTTCGGCGCCAGCGTCACCACCATCCTGGGCCTACGCCATGCGGACCGCATGCTGGGCATCCATCTGAACTACATTCCCGGTTCGTACCGGCCGCATCTGGAGCCGGGAGCAAAACTCGCCGCCATCGAGCAGGCATCCCTGGACGATGACGACCGCTGGTATGCCGAAAGCGGCGCCTATGCCCACATCCAGAGAACGCATCCCCAGAGCCTTGCCTACGGTCTGAATGACTCGCCCGCCGCGCTGGCCGCCTGGATCGTGGAAAAGTTTCGCGATTGGGCAGACTGCGACGGCGAGGTCGAACGCAGATTCACAAGAGATGAACTGTTAAGCAATGTGACCCTCTATTGGATGACCGAGACCATCCATTCTTCCTGCCGGCTTTATTACGAAGGGAGGAAGGCGCCTGTGCATTTTCAGAAAGGGGAGTATGTCGCAGTCCCCTGCGGGATCGCCCGCTTTCCAAGAGAAGAGCCGTTCCCGTCCCGGCCCTGGATCGAGCGCGGCTACAACATCCAGCACTGGACCGACATGCCCCGCGGAGGCCATTTCGCCGCCGCCGAAGAACCTGAGTTGCTGGTCCGAGATATTCGCGAGTTCTTCCGAAGACTGCGCCCGTAGCGCCGGCGTCCCGCCGGCTGTCGCGGGGGCGTCACCAAAGCCAAAAGGACCCTAGAATTCATCAACTCATCTCATAAAAACGCCATCGAACGTTGCTGGTGTAATCGCGATGTTATGCCAACTACCCGGACGATGGTGGTCGAAGTGATTGCTAAACAAGCTGGAGGTCGCTCGTGGCACCCCATGGCAACGCGGTGCGACTGCACAGCTCGGCGCTTTGACGACGGGGTGATTGCCAGACCATTACGGGTTTACGATCTGCACCAGCGCCTTGGCGTCGTTGGGGTTGAAGTTGGCATCGCCCGAGTACGAGGCCACGATCTTATGCGACCCCGCGCTCAGGCCGGACGTCGTAAACATCG
>JBGPJK010000329.1:0-5289 GCA_041485425.1 Terriglobia bacterium
AACATCGATTCCCGTCTGCCCCATCGGGTGTAAATTAGTCGCGTATTCCTCGGGAGTACCGATGAAGTTCTGGCTCGTTTTTCTATCATGTTTGCCGCTCATATCTGCTGTTGATGCGCAAACACCCGCGTCGAAGGACCCCGCCAACTGCACGGTTCAGGGCCAGATCATTCAGGCACCCGGCGGGCTACCGATCAGGAAAGCGGGCATCCGGTTGTTTAGTAGCGGCGGCGAGGAAGAAGACTCAACTGAATATGCCGCCGTCACGGACGCGGAAGGCCGTTTCAAGATTGAGAACGTGAAGCCCGGCACTTACCGCCTGTACTTTGGGCGTGATGGTTTTGTAGCAGCTGACAAGGGCCATCACGGCTGGGGAATGCTGCTTTCGCTGGAGCCCGCGCAAGAGGTCAAGGATCTGCTGTTCCACCTGACGCCAGCGGCCGTAATCACGGGCAGAGTTCGTGACGACGACGGGGACCCTGTACGCAATGCCAACGTTCTGGCCATCCCTTACAGAGCGGTTTCCCACGGCGCCGATCGCAGGCGCCCCCTGCACAACGCTGATCAATGCTCTACGAATGATCTTGGAGAGTGTCGCATCAGCGGCCTGGCGCCAGGCCGCTACCTGGTGGCCGCACAGCCGGAATTCCGCGCAGGCCCATTGATCAAGAACGGAACCGACAAGAACGCGCAAGTCTGCACCACGACTTACTATCCGGGAGAGACTGAGAAAAAGTTAGCAGCCCCTCTTGAGCTGCGTGCCGGTGATGAAGTGCCCGTAAAAGTAACCCTGCGCTCGGTGCATACGTTTCACGTGCGCGGGCAAGTAATCAATCTACCTGCATGGACGAGCAAGGAAGAGGCTGAGCTCATGCTACAGCCTCAAGACGAGGAGAACGAGATTTATCTCCCGACTGGGGATCTCGATAAAGACGGCGCATTCGATATCAAGGGAGTAGCGCCGGGTTCCTATAGCATCCTGGTGGCTCCGACCACGGTTCGCGGCTTCTTCGCGGTACCCGACGCCGGAACTCCTCAGATGATGCGTGGGGACCAAACCGTGCAAGTCACCGATGCTGATGTGGATGGCCTGCGGATTGCGGCTCTGGCAAATGGCCGGGTCCGCGGGCAACTTCGCATGGACAATGGGCAGAAGACGGACTGGTCCCAGGCTGTCATGGAGCTCCAAGCCGACCATGGAACGCCGACCGGAATCGCTGCGACAGGCGGTGCGTATGCAGAAGTCAAGGGTGATGGCTCGTTCGAAACAGTTGCGCTGGCTGGCGTGTATCACCTGCAGTTCTCGCACATGAGCAAGGTTCCGCAGGATTACTTTGTGAAAGCTGTAAATCTGGGCGGCAAGAACGTCGCCGACTCAGGCTTTACTGTTGGGGGTGGAACCTACTCGTTGGACGTCGTAGTGAGTGCCAACGGCGCGACCGTCGAGGGGGTTGCCGCGGACGACAAAGACAAGCCGGCTTCTGACGTCCAGGTTATTTGCATTCCCGACGCAAACCGCCGCGAGCGCCGCGATCTTTACCGACTGGTCACCACAGATCCCCGAGGCCGCTTCAGCCTGCAGGGATTGAACCCTGGAGAGTACCTAGTGTTCGCGCTTGACGCTGATGTCGATGAGGCGGAGATTGCTGATCCCGAATTCGTGGGCACGCATGAGTCGTTGGGCCAGGCCGTCAAGCTAGAGGAAGGTGAGCACAAAGTCATTAGGTTGAAACTGGCGGTTTCAAGCGACTGATTTCGCAGGCCACGCTCGCCGGAACGATTCGTAAGCCATCTTCCAGACGTCGAACTTAGTCCTTCAGCAACCGCCTTGCAATCACCAACCGCTGAATTTCGCTGGTCCCCTCGCCGATGGTGCACAGCTTCACATCGCGGTAGAACTTTTCTGCCGGATAGTCCTTGATGAACCCGTACCCACCGTGGATCTGCACGCCTTCGTTGGCGCAGCGCACCGCCACCTCGCTGGCGTATAGCTTGGCCATGGATGATTCCTGGGTGGTCTTGAATCCGGCGTCCTTCATGGAGGCGGCGCGGAATGTCAGCAGCTTGGCCGCCTCGATCTCGGTAGCCATGTCGGCCAGCTTCCACTGAATGGCCCGGAACTCGCTGATGGCTTTGCCAAACTGCTTGCGCTGCTTGTGGCTGAGGGCTAAGAACCAGGAGCGAACAGCCCGAGGCTGGAACTCATCAACTCATCTCATACGATGAGGCTGCCTGGATGTTTACCGGTGCAATGGCAATCTTTCAACTGTACTCGGGCCGGCGGATCACTCGTTAAAGCTGGTGCGGTCAGTGGGTTCCCGCATCCTTATTGGGCTATTGCAGCCTTGCGTACTCGGTCTTGGCCTGCTTCAGGATGGGAACATCGGGGTCGGCGTCTTTCCAGAGCGTGAGGAAATCCTTATAGGCGGCGAGTGCCCGGACGCGGGCGGCATCGGCCTCGGCCCCCTGCGAGGTTCTCGACTCCAAGGCATTGGCACGAGCCACTCCCAGATGCGCCAACGCTCCCGTCCAGCAGTTCCAGACGATGCCACTATGGTCGAGAATCTTCTGAAACTCGGCGGCGGCAGCACCGCCCTGTCCGGCTGCCAAGTATGCCTCTCCGCGTACGTACACTGGATAGAGGCAGGAAATATTGAGGACGAACTGAATTTGCCCCAACTCGATAGGTGAAGCAGCTTGCAGGGTACTCAGGGCGGAAACCGGGTTCTTTCTCTCCAGCGCCAATTGCGCCTGAATCGCTGGCAGCCAAAGCGACTGCATCTGCGTATCCAGCGGGAAACGTTTCCCTAAGTCTTGGGCCAAGGAATCGGCTCGTGCTGTTTCGCCCGCCATGGCAAACGCAAGGGCCGTCTCGGTTTCGGCCCCCGGTCTTGTCGGAGCAAGCTTGAAAGCCTGTGCCGCTGACTGCCGGGCTTTTGTGGCATTGCCGTAGACAACTTCTCGCTGAGCCGCAATTGCCAAATAGACTGCCCCCATTTCCTTTCTGTCAACCCGTACGGCGGAGTTAACAGCCCGCTTGGTTAGTTCACGTGCCTTGCCGATATGACCGGCGTATGCCTCGGTGTCGGATGCGAGCGCAAGTCCATAATCCTCATATTCGGGCTGACCTGCAAACCACTGTTGTTGTTCCGCCATCGCCGCGGCGTCCGCACCAAGGAAGGCAAGAGCATAGAGCGCATTATGATGCATCGGACCGTCGAGTTTTCGCGCCTGCGCCTCATGAATGATCTGCCGTGCCTCGTCGAAGCGTTGCAAGGCAAGCTCATCGTTGGCGAGATTCCCGGGCCAGGCACCATCCGGCGCAAGGCGCAGAGCTTCTCGAGTCATCTCCGCGGCCTTCGGATACTGCCCCATAAAGGCCAACACTAAACCCAAATTGCCGTACCCGAAGGAGTTTCGCGGGTAGCTCGCAATCTCTTCTTGAACCGTCTTGGCCGCTCTATCCAGTTCTCCAGTGACAACCCTGTAGTAGTAGGTGGAGATATCCAGCTTTTCCAACTCGCTGGCATGGTCCCGCAACTGGAACGCCTTGGTGAAGTACTCGCGGGCTCGCCCGACCTCGCCAAGATCGAAGTAGACTTCACCCACGTGCATGTACCCCGTGGCAAAACTCGGATCAAGCTGGGTGGCACGCTGATAGTATGGGAGCGCAGCAGCAATGCCTTTCTCGCGGATAGCAGCTTTGTTGCCGAGGCTGAGCGCTTTCAGAGCTTCGAGCGAAGGCGTGGTGGCCTGTTCGAGCGGCACATCAAACTGCTGCACCGTAGCCAGCGATTCGCCCAGTTCGCCGCGCAGTTTCGATGCCGCTCCGCCAAGTGCGTCCCGCACCTTCTCCTTGGCCGCCACCGTGACCTGCTCCTGCGCCAGCGTGTCGCCGTTCTGGCAATTCACCGCTTTCAGCCCCAGCACATATTCCCTGCCAAGATACAACAACGGCTGGTTCCCAAATTGGTGTTAAATCAGGTTTTTCGGACGGTTCCTCGAACTGTTCTTCATGAGATGGCTTCAAGGTTTTGCTGCTGTCGTCTGCTGGCTAGCAATGCACTGCCACTTGCCGTTGATCCTCACCCAGGTATCCGTCCAGCGCTCGCGACGGTCAATGTGGGTGCCGTCGCCATCCACTCCCTTGCCCGCCCAGGCGCCGGTGGCAATCACCGTTTCGCCCGAAACGATCACCTGCACGTCGCTGATGCCATTACTCTCCCACACGCCACCCTTCAGGTTCGAAAGCAGCCGCGCCTTGCCGTAGGTCTCGCCGTCGGCGTCGGTGTTCACGAAATCTTCGGTGAGCAAGGGGGCCACCACGTCGGCCTTGCCATTCTTCTGGGCTTCCGCCCAGGCGTACTCCAGGCGTGTGATCGCATCGCGGACTTCGCCGGCGGCAGCCTTCGGCTCGTCAGCGGCCGCGGTGTGATCGTGCACAATGCGCCAGCCCTCCGCAAAGCGGCGCAGGACGAGCGTGAAAATGCCGTGCGGTGTTTTGCCATCGGACATAGTGAGATGCCAAGCGCCGCGCACGAAGGCGGCGTCCGCGCCCAGCATTTCTATCTGCAGATCAACGAATTCCAGCTTGCCCATCTCCTGGCCTTCGCCCTGGTAGTGCTTGCGGTAGCGTTCGAGCGCCGCCTTCCAGCCGTGCGCGACGTTAGGCCCGGAGAAGAAAGTAAGTTCTTCGGAATTCCAGTAGCCCTGCATGAAGCCTTCGAGGTCGTGGCGGTTCCATGCGGCCTGCTGGTCGGTCAGGAGGTTGCGGACCTGGTCTGGGCCGGACGCTTCTGACAGGGCGGACGTGACAAGGGCGACGGTAAGCACAATGACAGCGAGCAAGTGTTTCATGGAGATCCCCGGAAAGAATTGCCGCTGGCGCGATCGGCCCCAAAATGCGGCGGCCGGTCAGTATAGACCGGCCGTAAGAAATTTCGGAAAACGTTGAGCGGATGACTAGGCGCGGCGGCCTTTGGTCGAGCCAGCGGCGGCGCGGGCAACTTCCCACGGACGCTTCGGGCGATCCGGCTCCGGCTTGTCGCGGTCGACCACGCGGTCGTACTGGTAGGCTTCGCTCACGGTCCCCAGCGACTCGTTGTACAGACTGGGCACGCCAAGACCTTCCTTCAGTTGCTCGCTGAAATCATGCAGCGCCTTGAGGTGGTCGGCGGTGGCGGCGACTTCCGTCTTGGTGGTCTTCAGGACCTGCTGGTAGCCCTTGTTGATGAGCCTGGAGATCTCGCTGCCGATCAGGTAGCCGGGATAGGCAAAAATCTTTACGCC
>JBGPJK010000330.1:0-5287 GCA_041485425.1 Terriglobia bacterium
ACCTCCCTACGGGGAGGTTTTTCTTGTTGGCGAAGGCGGTAAAATGGGGCAAGTTCGGCCTATGTCCGATTGAGACGGTGAAGAACATTAACCCAGCCGCGACGCAGCTGTACGTAGATAAGGCGGACCACTTTCTACAAGGTATGAAGCTGCTCAGCGATGATGTTACGAGCTACCGGTCGAGTGTGGGATTGCTCGCGATCCACAGTGCCATCTCTCTGAGCGATGCCATTACAGTGGGTCTAACTGGCAAGCGGGGAAAGTATCAGGATCATTCACAGGCGGCGCGTGGACTCGAAAGGGTCTGCTCCAAGAATAAGGTCGACAGAAGAGGCCTGGACCACTTCAGGTGGCTGCTGGCGCGAAAGAACGCGGTGGCCTACGAAGAAATTCGATTTGACGACGCTTCAGTGAAGATCGCAGTAGACAAGGCTCAAAGATTCAATGTCTGGGCCTACGAGCAATTCCGGGAGGTTTTGCGTGCCCAAGCCGATGCTTAGCCCCCAACAACGCGGGGCTCGTGCGAAGACGGCAGTTGCCGAGTTGCTCTTTCGTGAGCTTATCGTTCCCAAGGTGTTTGTTGAGGCACATTGGCCTGACGCTCGGCATACTGTGGACGTGATGGCTGTCGACCGCTCTGGGAGCGGCGAGGTCCATGTGGTCGAGGTCAAGGTTGGTACCCAGCCCCTCACAGCTCTGGATAAGGCTGTCGGTGCTCTTATGCGTGTCCCTGCGCATTTCAAATATCTGGCTATTTTCGATAACAAGAGTTATCTGCCGGACTCGACCTGGCTATACGCTCGCGACGGGATGGGTCGGGTGGGGGTGATCCAGGTGAAGGAGAACTCGGAGGGCAATCTATCCGCCGAGTTTCGAATTCGCCCTGAACGTTTCCGGTTCGATGCTTCCTTCAAGCTTGTGGACCGGTTCACAGCGGCGCACCCCGCGTACATCGAGATCAGACCGTAACGATTCTATGCGCAAGTACTGGGACAATTCGGGTGATGTAGGCGTGGGCCCATTCGACCGCTTCGCCGGGCTCAGCTGCTCAGGGCAGGCTAACAAGCTCGCCCGTGCGACCATGCCCGTTCCCGCGGTGCTCAAAATCGGCACGGTAGAGATTCGCCCTGCCACGGTACTCGCTCCCATGGCCGGCGTCACCGATACTGTCTTCCGCCGCTTCATTCGCAACCTGGGCGGTTGTGGCCTGATCATGACCGAATTCACCTCGGCAGACGGAGTTCTCCGCGCGAAAGACCAGAAGGCTAAACGCTACCTGCACTTCTACGAAGACGAGCATCCCATTTCGGCCCAGTTGTTCGGCAGCAACCCACAAGTGATGGCCGACGCGGCCCGCATGGTGGAAGACCTGGGCTTCGACCTGGTGGACCTCAACCTTGGCTGCCCGGCGAAAAAGGTCGTAAAGTGCAACGGAGGCTCGGGGCTGCTGCGGGACCTGCCGGTGATCGGCAAGATTTTTGAGGCGGTGCGGGCGGCAGTCAAAGTTCCGTTCACTGTGAAGTTTCGTGCAGGCTGGAATGACGAGGAAATTGTCTGCGTCGAACTGGCGAAGATGGCGGAGGATTGCGGGTTGTCCGCGGTGGCTCTTCATGCCCGCACCCGCGAGCAAGGATACAGCGGACAGGCCCGCTGGGACTGGATCGGCGCGGTGAAAGACGCGGTAAAGATTCCAGTGATTGGAAATGGCGATATCCGCACCCCCGCAGATGCCTGCCGCATGGTTGCGGAAACTGGCTGCGATGCCGTGATGATCGGCCGTACCGCGCCGTCGAATCCGTGGATCTTCCGCCAGATCGAGCAGTATTGCGCGGGGATCAGCAATGGCCACGTAGGCGCGGACGCCCTCGTCCGCCCAGCCGAGGGCAGCTCGGCAGCAGCGTCTGGCGAGCTACCGCTCACCCACCCGGACGGGGGGGGCGTCCGAGCCTACGCAAGCCCACAACCCTATGATGAACCTACCGAACTCGACCGCTACCAGATGATCCGCACCTACTTCCAGATGCTGATTGAGGAAGAGCTTCCCGACGCCGTCGGAAAGATGAAGCAGTTCGCTTCCTGGTTCACGCACGGAGTCCCCGGCGGCGCTGGGCTGCGCAAGGCAATCTACGATTCCAAAAGCGCGGCGGAGATTCTGGGCCGGGTAGAAGAGTTCTTCGAGGCCAGGTTGTGTAGCGCGGGCAGTCTCGTGCAGGAGGTTTAACCAGGCCCAGTCCAAGTGATTTCGACAAATGAGCGAAGACGCGATTGTCGGGAAGCTCAGGTCCGAATTGGGGCGGGACATTGTGTCCGAATGCCAGGTTGTCTATCTCCTCGTCGAGGTTCGAAAGCTTCTCGAACTTCGCAACCAGACAGAGGCCTTTGGCGCGCTGACTTTCCACTGTAATTGGGCTTTGCATACGCGGCTGGACAAGGATGCTGCACAGAACTTGATCACTGGGCTGAGCCGATGTTACGCGGGGCTTAACGAGGGCGCTACCGCGGAGCGCAGCTTCAGGGCTCTTTGGAACGATCTCGGCTTTGACCGCTTCCGCAAGCAGTTTCGTGGCTTCCTCACATCGCACGAGCTGCCAAGGGACATCTGTGACTCTGACCGCTGGAAGACATTCCTGTCCTACTACTCATTTGTGATTCAGGACTGTCCTCTAGTCTGCTCCGAACAAGGGAGTTTGGGCGGTCTCATTTTTGACAAAATCGTGCTCGATGCGGTCTTGGACGAAAAACGTCGAACCCCAGCGAGCGTTCCTGCGATACAGATAAAGTGGCGTTTCTACCTTCGGGATGCGCTCGTTGCGGATTGGTCTCTCCAACCCGGCCAAGCCTTGGTCGGTAGAGTTCTGCTGAAGAAGTAGCCGCCGCTAGAGCACTTTCGCCACCATCTTTTCCCTTCTTATTTGCTCCATACAGGCCCGTGGGTGTCCGGATCCATCGGTGAATACGGTCAGCCATTTCTCGATGATCGCCTGGGTGCCGGAGATTCCAGGGCGGGTAGAAGAGTTCAGATTGTGTGGCGCGGGCGCCCTCGCCCGCGATGGGTAGATTCCCCTCGCGATGAACCACGCATTTCTTCAGCGGCCGGTCCAAGGTTTGCTGATCCTCTCGTAGCACTCGATTACGCGCTGCTTTGATTCGGTTTCCGTTCGTCCAGGTGCCGAGCCGAGGTGCACCTTCTGAGCCATGGGCGTCTTCCCAATTGCAGCACAGGTCCATTGGTTGCACTTGGGATCAAAGTTTGTGCGCATTTCAAAGTCCTCGAGCTTAGGGAACTTTGGGTCTGAAGGACATGGGGACTCGACCCAGCCATCAACCGTCGTATAGCCGCATGCAAACGACTCAACTGTTCCTATCGTGTGCTCGTCCAGGTCAGCGTCGTGCCGGCCGCTGAGCTCCGCTGAACAATGTGGACACTTGTATATGCTAATCTCATCCTTGACTGCCGCTAGTTCTTCACGCAGCTGTTCGTTCTGAGAACGAATATCACCAAAAAGGTCGATCTCCGTCATGCCGAAGTCTGCCGGCACAACTACGAGCCGACCACGGGCACCCTCGAACCAGGAGGCGTCTCGCCTCCGATGGGCGCGATTTATCAAGCGAGAATCGACGGCGTTGAAGATCCACCCGGCTGGAATACCACTTTCACGAGCCAAGCTATCGAGGTCCACGACCGCAGAGGCAGTTCTTCCCTTGACCTTTCCCTTGAGTGTAGCCGCCAGGCCAGCCAGCCGGCTTTTGACACCTTCGTCATCCAGGAAACCACGTCTGAGCAACGCTTCAACCCACCCGGAAGGAGTCAGCCGATAAAAGAAGCTTGGGGGAACTGAAGCAGAGGCAACAAACTCGGATGTCTCCAACTCGCTCCAGCTTGTCCGGAGGAAACTGTCGAACTCGGGACTGTTGGGGTCGAAGAGCCGAGTGTCGATGGCGTCTTCTCCGAGGGCTTCAAGCAGCGCACCGAGAAGCTTCTCGGCATCGGTTCGGCGGTCTGAGTCCGCTATCGTCATGCCGGCACAACCCGTCTCTATTATCCGGCGGTCGATGCCGCCCTCGCCACCATCTTGCCCTTCTCATCCTTCTCCACATACGCCCATGGCAGGTTCGGATCGTGGGTAAAGATGGTCAGCCACTTCTCGGCAATCGCATGCGCGTAGTAGCGCTTCTTGTTCTCGATGGTTTCGAGCGGAAACAGGTCAAACGCCATTCCCCAGGTCAGGTCGAGGTGCGCGCTGGTCGGAATTAGGTCCGAGATGTAACAGGCCGTCTTTCCTGCACTGCGAATGATCACGCCTTGCATGTACCGCGTGTGGCCGGAGAAGACCACCACCGAGATGCCGGGAACAATCTCCTGATCGCCCTTGAGCAGATGCATACGACCGCTGCCGATTAGAGGATCGTAGTTGGCGCTGATGTAACTGATGGCGTCGCGTTCGAGTTGCAGCCGTCCATGCTGCCACTCGCCTTCCTGAGCGTAGTATTTCGCCTTGGGAAACGTGGGTACGGCGCTACTGCCGCGCAATATGGTGTTCCAGCCACAGTGGTCGAAGTGCAGGTGGGTGTTGATGACGATGTCGATATCTTCAGGCGAGATGCCAGCGGCCGCCAGGTTCTCGAGCAACTTGGCCGGTTGGCCGTAGATCTTCACCATCCTCTCCGTCAGCTTGTTGCCGATGCCGGTCTCGATCAGGACGGTGTGGTCGCCGGTGCGCACAACGACTGAGTTCAGCCCGGTTGGCACCATGTTGTTCTCATCCGGCGTGACCTTCTTTTGCCACATGGACTTGGGAACCACGCCGAAGAAAGCGCCGCCATCGAGGTGATAAATACCGTCCGAGACCGCAGTGAGTTCAAAGTTGCCGAGGGTCAGGCGATGCATACGTTCAGTGTCCCATATCCGACGCGCCGGCGGGCGGGGGGCGCCCGTCCCCCGATTACTTGAGCTCCCGCTCGAAATGGTCTGCAATCATGTGAAACAAATGGATCTGATCCGGAGCGCCGCTGATGCCGTGCGTCTTGCCCGGGTAAACCATGAAGCGGAATTGCTTGCCCGCCTGGATCAGCGCGTCCACCATCTGGACGCTGTTCTGAAAGTGCACGTTGTCGTCGCTGGTGCCATGCACCAGCAGTAGCGAGCCATGTAGCTTGTCTGCGACCTTGGGCAAGTCCATATCGACGAAGCTTGTGCTGGTTTTGTCCGTGGGCAGGCCGTTGTTGCGTTCGGTGTAGATGGAATCGTAGTTGTGCCAGTCGGTGACTGGGGCAACGGCGGCTCCGG
>JBGPJK010000331.1:0-5263 GCA_041485425.1 Terriglobia bacterium
GGTCAACCGGCCGTCGATCATCCTCGCCGACGAACCTACCGGCAACCTCGATTCCCAGACCGGCAATGAAATCATGGCCGTGTTAGACCGCCTGCGGGCCGAGGGCAACACCATCGTGCTGGTCACCCACGAGCACGACATCGCCGAGTACGCCCACCGCATCATCCACATTAAGGACGGCGTGATCGCCGGTGATGAGAGGAAACCGGGTCGTTAGTCGCTGCTCCTGGCAAAAATGCCCAGCCAAACGGCTGGGCATTCTCTTTGTATCCACATCTTTTCACCCTGCCATCACCGGCAGTTGGCGATCAGGTCATCCGCGATCTTCAGCGCACCGTCCGCCACGTCCGGAAGCTCATGCGGCGCATCCGCCACACAGTCCGCCGTTGGCGGGCCTGTGCTTCCCCTGATCAGCGATTGCCACATCACTCCCTGGGCGACCCCCGACGAATCGTCGAGCCCGCCAAACACAAAGTGAATGTCGGTGGTCGGAAAATTGAACGTCGCCTGCGCTGAGTCCAGGCTGTCCCGCAGAAACGTACCTGCAAAAGGCGAACGATGCGTCGTTTCCGCGCTTGAGCAGGCGCGGTTGTTGTATGCCGGATCCACATAACTTGCCGCATCGCTCTTGTAGCACTCGGATATGGCTCCATTCCCGCACGGAGTCTGGACCCCAGGCGCATTGCACAGGCACCCATTATCGATGCGGGTAAAGACCGGGCCGCTACTCAGTTCCATCATTTTGAAGATTCCTCCCAGCCCGTAATACGCGATGGCGTACGCCCCAGCGCCCGCACCCGCGCTGTTCCCGGTGGCGCAGTAGGGCGTGCCGCTCTGCAGAACGTTGTCATGGACCCATTGCGCCATGGTCGCCCAGCGACACGCCAGCGACCGCGGCCCTCCCGGCCCCGTCAACCAACCCACCACCTGCCCGTGCGCGCCCTTCGGCGCAAACTCGTAGCCGAACTGGACCGTGGTATATCCCGCGCTCAGCACCTGTTCGATCTCCATGGCGCCGAAGGCAAACTGCGTGTCGTACCACTGAACCCCGCCTCCACCCGTGGTGAATACTACCGTCCCGATCGAACTTCCGACTGACTGGTTGACCTTCACCGCGACTGACAGGTCTGCGATCCCCGGGCACTGTACATTCGCCAGATAGCACATCGCGCTCGGAACACCGCCAAGTCCCCTCACACTTCCGCAGGATACCTGGTTCGCAGTGGCGTGGCCCAGCGGATCAGTTGCCGACGCCGGCGTCACCATCCCCACCACTACCAGGGACAGCACCCCGACAAGAAGCAGCAACTCCGCTCCCGCTGCGCGCTGATGAAGGTTTGGCTGTTGGGCAGACTTCGAGGCAGGATTTCCATGGCTCATCGTTAGACTCCTGGAGAGTCTTCCTGAGCCGTGCCCCGTCGGTCAGAAAGTGTTAACGAACTTATAGTGGATTAGTCCATCTGTCAAGGTTGCATCCTTCCACAGGAGCTCTTCATCTCCAACAAATAATCTCTCCCCATCGGCCCACCAAAAAATCAAAGGCCTCTCGTAAGAGGCCTTCGCAAAGAACTGAGAACCCTTCTACTGTGGTGTTTCCACCGTCTTCACCCCGGCGGTGTCCGTAGGCACAATCGGATGCGCAGCGAAGAACTGGTGGTCGTAAAGATTTCTATACATACGTCCAGCAATCTCGGCTGCTTTGGGCCCGAACGTCGGGCGGCCGCCCTGCAGGAAAACCACGACCACGATGCGCCCCACGTCGGTGTTGGCGTAGGAAGCAAACCATCCGAAGCGGGTTCCCGCCCGCGAGCAGGTTCCCGTCTTGCCCAGAATTTCTTCTTCGTTGAAGTTGACCCGCACGCTGCGCGCGGTGCCGTAGTTGACCGCGCCCGCCATGCCGTCGGAAATCTCCGGAATCAGCTCAGCGATATCCAGATGCCGCTTCACCCGCGGCTGGAAATCGGCCACTTCCTCCGGCGTCGTGGGGTGCTGCAGATAATAGAGGGTGCCGCCATTGGCGATTGCTGAAACCAGCCCGCCCAGTTGCAGCGGGGTCATGGAAATTCCCTCGCCGAACGAACACATCTTGCCCACGCCCCCGAGCTTCGAAGAAATCTCTTCGTCGGGATAATTCCCGAGCTGCTCACCCGCAATGTTGTAGCCCGAGAGTTCGCCCAAGCCGAACTGATGCGCGTAGTAGCTGACTTTTTCAAATCCCAACTGCCGTCCCACGGCCTCGAAGTATGCGTTGTTGGAGTGGGCCAGCGCCTCGGTCAGGTTGATGCGGCTGCGCCGCCCCAGCTTGATCTCGGTGTCCTTGGTGACCAGGCCTTCGCTCAACGCGGCCAGCGCGACAGAAAGTTTAATCGTGGAGCACGGTTGCGCTCCGCTCGACAGCGCCAGCTTCTGGTTCACCATGGCCAACACGCGGCCACTGGTGGGCTCGATGGCCAGCACGGTGCCGTTCATGTTGCCCAGCGCGTCCACCGCCGCCTGCCGTACCACCGGGTCATCCCCCGTGGTGATATCGCCCTCGGTGACATCGTCCGCGAACGAGCTGGCTTTGAAGTGCTCGTAGTAACGGCGCCGGCGATGGCTGGTGCGTACCAGGGTTGCTTTCCGCGAACGCGCCGCCCGGCTGCGCGCCAGCCGGCTCATGCGCTTGCGGGCATGCTGGCCCTCACTTACTTTTTGCGATTTCTTGGAGGTCAGCGAACGCGTGCTAACCGTAGCAGCCACGCCGCTCTGCGACAGCAGCAGCGCCAGCGTGAAGGTCACAACCAGACGAATCAGCGCAGAACTCTTGTTCGCTATCACTTCCCTGTACCCATCCCCGGAGTTCACACCTGTTTACGATGCACGACGCCTGCCAAGGATCCGTTGTCCCCGGCGAAACTCGCGCAACTCTTCGATACTATGAGACTTACTTCCAGACCGCAACCAAAAATTGCTTTCTTGACTAACCCGCACCAATCTGTGTAACCCCATGGGGGGATGGATTTTAACTCAACTCGGAAGCAGGTCATAGAACTTTCGTAATAAAGCCCCTGATTACTCCGACGCCACCCCCAAGGTGGAAAACTTTTTCCCACGTTCGGCCGCCCAGATCACCGAGCGAAGCGAGGAGAGTTGTGTGGGCGCGGGCGACTCGCCCGCGCCGCTGTCAGACACCTAGTCGTGGTAGTATATTGGTAGTATGAAAGAGAAGACTTCCGTCACACTCTCCACCGACGTCCTGGCCGGCATCGACCGCCTGGCGGGCTCCCGCTATTCCCGCTCGGCCTTCATCGAGCGGGTGCTGCGCCGCTTTCTGCGCGAGCGCGCCCGCGCCGAGATCCAGGCCCACGATCTGGAACGCATCAATCAAGCCGCCGCCCGGCTCAACGCCGAAGCCGCCGACGTTCTGGAGTATCAGGTTTCCGAGGACTAGCCCGCGTGAAACGAGGAGAGCTTTATCGCGTGCCCAAGCCGTCCGGCGATCCCAAACAGTTCCGCACTTTTGTGATTGTCAGCCGCCAGGTGCTGATCGATTCCCGTTTCTCGACCGTGATCTGCGCCCCGGTGTTCACCAGCGGCCAGGGACTGTCCACCCAGGTCGGCATTGGCCCGGACGAAGGACTCAAGCACCCCAGTTGGATCATGTGCGACAACCTGGTCAGTCTGCGCAAATCCGACCTCACCCACTACGTCGGTTCCCTGCCCCGCCCCAAGCTCGCCGAGCTCGACCGCGCTCTGCGCCTGGCGCTGGACCTCCATTAAGAAGCAGCCGGCGGCTTAGGAGAAGCGTCTGCGTAGGGACAGTCGCCTCGGCTGTCCCCACGTGAGTCTCTTGGTCCTAGAATAGGGCTCTGAGAAGCTGTGGGAGGCGATATGACTCGATTTACCACTGGCTTGATTCTGGTTGTGTGCCTGGCTACGACATTGGCGGTCCGGAGCACTCCGGCGGTTGCGGCGCAGGCGCAGGGGCAAACCCGAAAAGAGGTCGCGCCCGAGGCGCAAGTTCCGGCGCTGGATGCGGCCGAGTTGCAGGCCACGCAGGCGGACTTGCGGAGAATGCGGGTCGTCCTCAACCAGATGCGCACCAACCTGGCGTTCGTGACCACGACCACGAACCCGCTCAAGCACCAGTTTGAGCTGGACATCGATATGTGGCAGGCGCTGCTCGACCAGATGCAGCGGCGGGTGGACGCGGCAGAGCGGGCCAAGCCGGCGAAGTGAAGAGCGCTCTACCGCAGGGGGCGTCATCCCGAACCGGCTTCAGCCGGTGAGGGACCCGGCGTGCAGCGGCACAAGCTTCGAGTCGCTCACGCCGAGGGCCTTGCCACTGCGCGCGAGGTCCTTCGTGGCCTGGAAGGCCACTCAGGATGACGCCATCAAAATGAGTAGGCCTTCCTCGGCGAACTCGGCGTGCTCGGCGGTGAATGCCTTCTCCTAGATCGCGTCGCTGCGCTTGCGCAGGAACGCCGGGACATCGAGGTCGGCCTGCTCGAAGTTGGCGATCATGGCCGATCGCATGCTGTCGAGGGAGATGACCTCGCTGGAAGCGGTGCCTCCGGCCTGCGGCGCGGAGGGCTGCTCCATGATCATGGGCGGTGGAGGCGGTTCGGGCTCGAACTCCGGCTCAGGCTCGCGAAAGTCGTCGGTCTGGCGGGGAACCACGAAGCTGGGGCTGGTCTCGCGATGGCGGCGGCGCGTTTCGCCATCCTTGAAACCCGTCGCAATGACGGTGATCTTGACCGCGTCCTTCATCTTCTCGTCCAGGACGGCGCCGAAGATGATGTTGGCATCTTCGTGGGCGGCGCTCTGGATGATGGTGCAGGCCTCCTGCACCTCGGCGAGTTTGAGCGAGGCGGAGCCGGTGATGTTGATGAGGATGCCGCGCGCGCCGTCGATGGCGCCGGCTTCGAGCAACGGCGAGGCAATGGCTTTTTGCGCGGCCTCGGTGGCGCGGCGGGCGCCGGTGGCGGTGGCGGTGCCCATGACCGCGTAACCCATTCCCGCCATGATCGCCTTCACGTCAGCGAAGTCGCGGTTGATGATCCCGGGAATGGTGATGATGTCGGAGATCCCCTGCACGCCCTGGCGGAGGATGTCGTCGGCGACGCGGAAAGACTCGAAGAAGCCGGCGTCCTGGGCGACGGCCAACAGCTTCTCGTTGGGGATGACGATCGTCGTATCGACCGAATCCATCAACTCGGCGATGCCGCGCTCGGCCTGCTGCATGCGACGCTTGCCTTCGAAGGCGAAGGGCTTGGTCACAACC
>JBGPJK010000332.1:0-5239 GCA_041485425.1 Terriglobia bacterium
AGGCGCGCGCACGCGGCAGGGCACTACCATGAATTCCAATGTCCCGAGTGTGCAGCAACTGGGCGGCGATTTCAGCCGCGGGCGGCCCATTTTCGATCCGTTGACCACCCGCCAAAATCCCGCCTCCGCGAGCCAGTTCATTCGCGACCAGTTCCCTGGCAACGTCATTCCGCAGAACCGGCAGTCGCCGCAGGCCCTGTATTTCAAGCCGTGGTTTCCCGCGCCGACTAACGGGGCCAACCTTTTCGTCTACTCGCCGCCGCTTTCTCTCGATACCAACAAATTCGACATCAAGGTCTCTCCGCGCATCACCGCGAAAGACAGCCTGGTCAGCCGGTACTCGTATGTCGATAACACCGAGCAGGACCCGCAGGCCTATCCCGCGCTCGGCTTCTATCCGCTGCATAGCCGCTCCCAGAACGTCGGCTTGAGCTACCTGCATATCTTCTCGCCCAACCTTACGGCCGAGGTCGGCGGCAATTACTATCGCATGTTCTTTTATTTTTTGAATGCGAGCAACTTCAATGGCAAAGACGTGGTCTCGCAAGCGGGCATCACCGGATACGACGGCGTATCCAGCCTGCAGCCCGCGGGTCCGAATATTGCCCTGTCGGGTTACACCACGGTCGGAGGAAGCACGGACAATCGCCCCAAGGCCAATCGCATTCGCACATATCAATACAGGTCGTCGCTGACGTGGGCGGCCGGCCACCACAACCTGAAGTTTGGCGCTCAGCTTACGCATCAGTCGCATGCCTTCCTAAACGGCAACGGCTCGCAAGGCGGATTCACGTTTAACGGCCAGTACACGCAAAACCCGCTCAGCGCGGGAAACACCGGAGACGCGTTCGCGGACTTCCTCATCGGAAATCCACAAGTCGCGCAGCGCTCCAGCCCGCAGAATATCTTCGGCGTCGCGGGCAGCTCCTGGTCTTTTTACGGGCAGGACGATTACCGCGTGTCGCGCAATCTGACGCTGAACATCGGTCTGCGCTGGGAACTGATCTCGTGGATGGCCGGTGTCCGCGGGCAGACCAACGCCTTTGACTTCGCGACCGGAAAGGTGATCATCCCGACCCGGAACGGCACGCCGGATCTCACGGCTCAGCCGTTAATTCCCACCTTCTGGTCCGTGTTTCGCCCCTTGCTCGAAACCACCGAAGAGAAGGGGCTGCCGTGGTCCATTCGCCCTCGGGACGACCTCGCTCCCGCGCCACGCATCGGCTTTGCCTGGCGGGCGTTCGGCAGCGATAAGTGGGTAGTGCGCTCCGCTTATGGAATCTTTTGGCTATATCCCGACACAAACCTGCTGCAGCCCCTCTACCGCACGCCTCCGTTCAACGTGATTCAACTGGTCAACAACGACGTGCCCACGGCGTCGACATTGACTCCCAGCAGGAGCCTGGGGAATTACTGGCTCGGCCAGCCGGTCGCGTCTTTGAACACGACTCCGGCCATCAGCACGATGGGCACGTTCTACCGCTCCGCTTACCAGCAGACCTGGAACCTTAATCTCCAGCACGAGTTTAAGAACGGCGCGGCGGCCGAGATCGCCTACGTCGGAAATAAGGGCACGCGCCTTCAGACCGGGACGGCAGGCAACGTCCCGCTGCCCGGCCCGGGCAACGTGCAGGCGCGCAGACCCTATCCGCAGTGGGGAGTTTTTCTGCTCCAGCAATGGGGTGGATCGAGCACCTATCATAGTTTCCAAGCCAAGGTCGAAAAGCGATTTGCGAAAGGATTTTCGTTCTTGGGCTCCTACACCTTCTCGAAATGTCTGGACGGACCGGGCAGCGAAGAGGGGGCCTCTCCGGCCACCTATCTCGACAATCTCAACAAGGGCCCCTGCAATTTCGACGTACCGCACAATTTCGTAACCAGTTATATTCTGGAGCTACCGTTCGGCAAGGGCCGCAAGTTCTTCGGCGGCGCCCCGCGGGCTGTGAACGCCCTCATCGGCGGATGGCAGTGGCAAGGCATCAATACTCTTCAATCGGGCGTGCCGTACACGGTGACCATCAACACCGATCGCGCCAATACGGGGCAGGGCGGCCAGCGTCCCGATTCCCTCGCGCCGGCCGTCCAGCCGAAAGATCTGGGCTGCTGGTATTTCACTTCCGCCAACCCCGTCTGCCGCGCTTTGCTTCCGTCGCAGGTGGACACGTTTGCTCTGCCCGCGCAGTTCACCTATGGCAACCTTGGCCGGAACACCCTGCGCGGCGACCGGTTGGTGCAATTGGACATGTCGCTGATCAAGGGCTTCAAAATCACGGAGTCCAAGAGCTTCGAGTTCCGTGCTCAGGTATTTAACCTGACCAACACGGCGAGTTTTGCAAGCCCGAGCGGCAATGAGAATCTGGCTACCGGCGGACAGGTGACAGCGACGCGCAATCAGCCCAGGCTATATGAGTTTGGCCTGAAATTCTCGTTTTGAACAAACCCTTCGGGGAAGCTCCATGAACAGTTGTCCTGGGTGTGGAAGCAAGAACATCGGCAGTCCTACTGATACCACTTCCTAATGCCGGGACTGTCGAAAGAAGGGCGTCTTAATATCGGAGGGTCCTGACGACAAGGTGGTCGAAGAAACATACCATAGGATTCACGATTTTTGTTGCTCTGCTTCTCATCTGTGTTGGGCTTTGGTGGTGGTTTTGGCGAGTGCCTTCCGTGGTCGCGCCATTGCCCGTCCTATGTTGATCGGAAGTGGCATTTTGTTCAACGCCGCCCCTTAGGATAACCTAACGGCGTCAGGTCAGGGAGCGCTGATTTTGTCTTGAAGCTCGTTGGGAGCCAGGGTCCGGAAATCTTTCACGTTGAAAGTGTAGATCCGTTCGCAGTCGGTCTTTTTGAGCACAACGCAGGTGAACGGCGTCATGAACCCTGCCGCCGGTCCAGCCGTTGGCGGCGCAGTGGCGGACCAGTTCTTGATAATCCTTCCCGTCGAGTGTCACCAGTTCCAGGTGTGGCAGGATCATCCCTTCGATAATCTGCCACGCTTCACTTGGGTAGAGGGGTGGTTTGAAGGGCGCCCGCGTCAGGACGGAGTAAATTTCAGTCAGGCTGTGGGCACTAATATATCCCCGGTGTTTTTGGCCGATCAGCTCTTCGAGTGCGGCCAGAGCAGGAGCATTGTGGGGGTGATGGGTGACGGCTGCGAAACTAGAACGGAAGAATCAAAATACCAGTTCACTGGCCCCCCGCCTTGCGGCTGCGTTCGTCGTGGTCCTGCTCGATCGCTTTCAGGATGTCGTAGCCTGCGGGCAACTCGCCGGCGTGTACCAGGAAGCTTCCTTTGCGGACCAGCGACGGCCGCCGGCCGGCCGGTTTGAGCACCAGACCTTCCGGAATTTCCTGCATCTCCAGGTCGCTGCCGGCGTGCAAGCCCAGCCGTTCCCGGACAAGCTTGGGCAGTGTCACGCGGCCGGCCTTATCTATTTTCACTGTCATACCATTTCAACATGGCACGTACCATTGACGTTGGCAAGTCTTGTTTTGGTGAGGTATCTTGGACCCAGGCTCTCGGGCCGTCCACCTCATTCCAGGCATGAACTCCGTGGGCGCCACCATCCGTCCAACTTTTTGGCAGCAGACCATCAGACGAACGAAAGACGGGTGTCTCTTTCCCGATCGACGGCGGCTCCGTAGCTTCTCTACACCGGCGTATGATGAAGCTGTAGCGTTGGAAAGGAACAGCCAGTATGAGCATCGACATCTCCGGCAAAGACGAAGCACGGTTGAAAGCCACGGCCCAGGCGAAAAGTGTTTCGGTTGACGCATACGTCGAGCGGTTGGTGAACGAGAGGGAGGAGCTTTTTGCGCGAGCTGCCGCCGGGATGCCCCCGCTCTTTCCAGAAGAGGCACGCGGCAAGATTGAACGAGGATTATTACAGTCAGAACGGGGCGAGCCGGTTGATGGGGAAACGTTCTCTTCGGGGCTCCTCGCAGATCTTAGTGTGCTGGAGCATAAACAGCGAGCCGGATGAGCCGTTGTGTTCTGACGGGCCGAAGCCCAAAGCAGATCTGAGACAGATTCGAGACTACGTTCTCGATGAAGACGGTTTCAGGGCGGCGCGCTACGTGGTCGGGGCGCTCGTAACCAGGGTCGACCGCAGGGTAGCCGAACTGACCGTTGGATGAAGCGAACCGACCTGATCCGCAGATTGGAAGAACGCGATGGGAGTTCGTTCGGCATGGTGGAAAGCACGACTGGTATCGGAATCCGAAGACTGGCGTTGCCCAGCCAGTCCCCAGGCATCGGGAAATCAAAGAATTCCTTGCAGAGCACATCCTGAAATTTACACGTTGATTCGAGGTCTCACGAAAACAAATGAGTCGGCTCTTATACTAAGCGCCGAGGCTGTTGTGAAGGGCTGGGGCGAATTTCGGAGCGTTGCACCCCTCGCGACTAAAACAAACCGCTCGATCTGCCCATTCGATTCCCCTGCCGGCAAAAAATAGACTCTTATGCCGACTTGCCGCGGCTTTCCGATGCGCCAACCAGGCTAGACTGCCGCTCTGCGCAACGAAGTGCGCCTGGTGCAATGCCTCCCGTCGATCAGCCCCGGTCGGCGCACCACCCCCGCCCGCCAAAGTGGAATAATCTACACATGACCACACGCCGCACCGCACTCCAGGCCCTGGCCGGGGCCGCCGCCGCTCCCGGAATCCTTCGTGCCCGGCGCACACCTGGCGACAAGCCCAACCTCCTTTTCCTATGGACCGATCAGCAGCGCGCCGATTCGATGGCCGCCTACGGCAACACGCGCTATCGCGTCCCCGTATGGAATAAGCTGGCGTCGGAGTGCGTCGTGTTCGACCGCTGCTACGATGCGCAGCCCGTCTGCACGCCGGCGCGCTCGTGCGTGATGACCGGAACATGGCCGCATCAAAACGGCTGCATCCACAACAACATTCGCCTGCGCTCCGACGTCAAGACGATGCCCGAGCTGCTCGACGATTCGAGCTATCGCACGGCCTACATGGGCAAGTGGCATCTCGGCGACGAAGTCTTCGCGCAGCGCGGGTTCCAGGAGTGGCGGGCCATCGAGGACGGCATTTACCAGTCCTATTACTCCGAAGGCCGCGACAAGTCCACGCGCAGCGCTTACCACAATTTCCTGCTCAACCAGGGATACAAGGTGGATGACAAAAGCCACCCGAATTCCTTCACACGGAACTTCGCCACGAAAGTACCGGTGGAGCACTCGAAGCCATCGTTCCTGGCGCAGGAGGCGGCGAA
>JBGPJK010000333.1:0-5236 GCA_041485425.1 Terriglobia bacterium
CATAGCAGCGGGAGCGTTCCACGTCTCGAAGCCCAGCGACCTGATTCCCGAACTGCAGGGCCGCTTCCCCATCCGCGTGGAGCTGCAATCGCTCACTATGGACGACTTCATCCGCATCCTGACCGAGCCCAAGTCGTCACTGGTGAAGCAATACACCGCCCTGCTGGAAACCGAGGGCGTGAAGCTGGAATTTACCCCCGACGCCCTGGACGAGATTGCCCGCTTCGCTTTCCGCGTGAATGAAGGAACGGAAAACATCGGCGCCCGCCGCCTGCACACCATCATGGAGCGCGTGCTGGATGAGATCAGCTTTGAGGCGCCCGACAAGAAGGGCGAGCAGTTCAAGGTGGACGCCGACTACGTGCGCAAGATGCTGGCGGATATCGTGAAAGACCAGGATTTGTCGCGGTATATCCTCTGAACCTCGGAAGGTGCTGGCATTCTAGATAGAGAGCAATTAATATCTAATTAGAATGGCCAGGGAGAACCGAGTTGAATCGCGCCCCCTTTTGCTCCGCATCAGTCCTGCGATGGAGCAACTCCTTGAAGAGTTAGCGGAAAGGGGATTGTACGGAAGAAACAAGGCTGAAATCGCCTCATTCATACTCCGCGAATGGACGTGGAGCAACACCGGCAAGCTAAAGGACCATGGCGTTGACGTCGATCATCTGGTGAAGGGAATTGGAAAGAGAACTGCCGAGACTGCCCGGAAGAAAGGGGCCTAGCCAGATGCTGGAGAAAGTAGTGGCTGCCAAGAGAACGCTGCCTGATTTCGAGAACCCGCCTGCAGTCGAAACACTGATGGGATTCCACTTTTCTCCGATCGAGAAGTGGCAAGGGCCGTACTTCGGCTTGTTTTGGTCACGCATCAAGAAGGACTATCCCAGAGTTGAGCTACAGCCGCCGGTAGTCGCGGCGCCTACAGCGGAATTGGCTCTTGCGCAGTTTCAATCGCGAGTTGAATTGCCCGTACGTTGCTGGTTCTTTAACGAAGACGAGACACGTCTGATCCAAGTGCAGAACAATCTGTTTCTCCATAACTGGCGAAAGGTCGGACCCACCGACAAGTATCTGCACTATGACGACCTCCGCCCGCTCTTCGAGAAAGAGTGGCAGGGTTTTCGTAAATTCTTGGAGGATGAGGGACTAGTGACGCCCGCGGTGCAGCTCTGCGAAGTTACCTATGTGAACCACATCGACCGTGGGAGCGGATGGGAAACATTTGCAGATCTATCGGAACTATTTCCCAATTGGTCCCCGAAAACGTCGGAAAATTACCTGCCCTCCCCAGAACTCGTCGCTATGAATGCATCCTACGCGCTGAAGGGCGTTGAAGGGCGTTTACAAATAAGTGCTCAACCAGCGGTTCGGCAGACCGACGCCAAGGAAACGATCCAGCTGACCGTGACTGTACGGTGTAAGCCTTCATCGTCTTCAAACGAAGAGATCTATCGCTGTCTCGACGAGGCACGAAAATGGGTAGTTCTGGGGTTCACAGATTTCACTTCTCCAAAAATGCATAAGATCTGGGGGAGAAAGATATGAGTTATGCAGTCTTAGAACGGACGCGCCAGCAGCTTGGAGAGCCCGCCCAGAACCAATGGAGCAAAGTAACGTCTTTGTTTGCGGCTCCTTGGGTTCTTGATGCCTTAGACAGAATAGCCGGTCTGGCGAGGCTCCCTCGCAACTGGGATGGGTACGGAAGTCCGCGGATCGACCCCGGGGCGATAGCAGCCGCCAGAAGGTTTGTGGCGTCAGTCGCTTTCGAGAGCTTGCCGCTTCCGAATGTGTCTCCAGTTTTGGGAGGAAGTGTAGGATTGCAGTGGCGTTACGGTGAGAAGGAACTTGAGTTTACTTTCCACCCAAACGGGGAAGTTGAGTTCCTGAGAGTCTTGGGAGCTGACCTAGACCGTGATGAAAACATGGAAACGGGAACTTTGCGACATGAGCCGGAGATGGCTGGCTTGAAGTTCTTGCTTTGGATGACCGGGTGCCGATGAAGCCGTGGGCGGCTCAACGTCCATGCCTCCTCGACAAAATGATCCGACGATCGCTGACGACGCCGTCCTGTGGAGGGCAGTACCCGAACTCCAGATTTGCAAAGAGGATGACGGACGCGAAAGAGCGCAAAAATGGGCATTTGAGAGTGATGACAACGAGGTCTCTGCGTGGATCGCGGCGGAGACAGACCTCGGACGGCTAAGGGCACGGTTTCCCCATTCTAGAATTGCGGAATTCACGGCGGCTCAGGCCCGGGAATGCCGCAACATCGTTGCGAGGGACCCGGTAGAGGGCGATGCTTCACATGTGGTCATCTGCCCGTTGCCAGGGAAGTCCAACTCTCAGATCAAGAAGGATGCGAGGCGACTAGCCTCAAAGGCGCACCTGCTTCCGTGAGCCTCCCCTTCCCTCCTTCACACCGAGCACGGCCAGACGTGCCAGTGCCTTATCAATTTGCTTATTTCGAGCCTCACCACTAAGCTACAAAACCAATCCATGAAAACCGTTGACCGCACCCGCCTCGCATCCCTCATGCAGCGCGAGCAGCAGCGCTTCGTGAACGACCGGCCCAAGTCCAAAGCTCTGTTTGAACGTGCCGGCAAGTCTTTATTGGGCGGCGTACCCATGAACTGGATGATGAAGTGGGCCGGCGCGTTTCCACCCTTCGTCCGCGAGGCCCAGGGCGCGCATTTCTTCGATGTCGATGGCAATCGCTACGTCGACTTCTGCCTGGGCGACACCGGCGCCATGACCGGGCACTCGCCCTTCGCCACCGTGAAGGCCGCTGAGGAGCAGTTGAAGCGCGGCATCACGCTCATGCTCCCCAGCGAAGATGCCGTCTTCGTGGGTGAAGAGTTACAGAAGCGCTTTGGTTTGCCTTACTGGCAGTTTGCCCTCACCGCCACCGACGCGAATCGTTTTTCAATTCGCCTGGCTCGCCAGATCACCGGACGACCCAAGATCCTGGTCTTCAACTGGTGCTACCACGGCACCGTGGACGAGAGTTTTATCACCTTGAAGGACGGCGTCGCCCAGTCGCGGCGCGGGAATATCGGCCCGCCGGTCGATCCGACAGTTACGACGAAAGTAGTCGAGTTCAATGATCTCCCCGCGCTCGAGCAGGCCCTCGCATCCGGCGACGTCGCCTGTGTGCTGGCCGAGCCGGTCATGACCAACGTCGGCATCGTTCACCCCGAGCCGGGCTATCACCAGGCGCTACGCGACCTCACGCGCAAATACGGCACGCTGCTTATTATGGATGAGACTCACACGATTTGTGCCGGCCCTGGCGGCTACACCCGCGCGGAAAACCTTGGGCCGGACTTTTTTGTTTTCGGAAAAGCCATTGGCGGTGGGGTCCCGGGCGCGGCCTACGGATTCACCTCGCAAGTGGCACAATGCATCGCCGACCGTCACAGTCTGGAAGACTGCGACACTGGCGGCATCGGTGGGACCCTGGCGGGAAATGCCCTCTCTCTCGCCGCTATGCGAGCGACGTTAGCGAGAGTGCTGACCAAAGAAGCCTTCGACCAGATGATTCCCTTAGCGGAGCGCTGGACGGCCGGGGTGGAAAAGACCATTACCGAGTTCGGCGTGCCTTGGCACGTCACTCGGCTGGGCTGTCGTGCCGAGTATCTTTTTTCTCCGCAGCAGCCGAAGAATGGCACCGAGGCGCACGACGCCATGGATTTCGAACTGGAACGTTCATGCACCTATACGCCATGAACCGCGGAATCCTGCTTACCCCTTTCCACAACATGGCGCTAATGTCTCCGGCCACGGCCAAGGAGGATGTGGACCACCACTCCCGCGTGTTCCGGGAGGGGGTGAAGGAACTGGCAGGCTGAAAACTGGCTGCCGCGACGTGTTAGGCTGAATGGCTCCGTTCATGCCACGCCCGTGCTATCTCGGGGGATTCTTATGTGCCATTACGCTCGCCACTCTTTGTGGCTGCGCCAGCATCGGCGCTCCTTTGCCCCCTGAACTGCAGCTGCCAAAGCCACCCACTGATCTGCGCGCCGCCCGAAAGGGCGACAAGGTCTACCTTGTCTGGAGTGTTCCCAACGCAACCACCGAGCGCCAAACCGTGCGCCACCTGGGCACAACCGAAATTTGCCGCAGCCTCGAAGTTGCCATGAGCGCATGCGGAACACCCGCGGGGGAAGTCGCTGCCTCCCAATTCCCAGTCCCGGCTGCAGGAAAACACAAAGCCACTGGCCCGGTTACAAAGATTCAGGCCACCTACACGGACACGCTTCCCCAGGAGTTGCAACAAAAGAATCCTACGGAACAGGTTACCTATGCGGTTTCCGTTCTCAATACCAGCCATCGCAGTGCTGGACTGTCGAACCAGGTGAAGGTGGCGGTGGCGCCTGTTCTGCTGCCGCCGGAAAACTTCCAAGCCCAAGTCACATCCGGCGGGGTAACCCTCAGTTGGACAGGAATTCTCCCGCCGTCGGAGAACGCTGAAATCCACCACATCTACCGCGTATATCGCCGGCCGGAAAACAGCCAGACGGACACCGTGGTGGGCGAAGTTCCACTGAGCGATTCGCCTCCCCCTCCGCTCGTGGACCATAGCTTTGAATGGGAGAAGACTTACTCTTACCGCCTGACGGTAGTGACGCTCGTCGCTCAACGGGGCGGGCCCGAGCTTCAGGTCGAAGGCGACGACACGCCCGCAGCTAGAGTTTCTGCCCACGACGTGTATCCGCCTGGCATTCCATCCGGACTGCAGGCAGTGTTCTCGGGAGTCGGACAAGCGCCGTTTGTCGATCTGATCTGGGCTCCCGTTACCGATGCCGATCTTTTCGGATACAACATCTACCGCCACGAACAGGGTGTCCAGCCCGTGAAGATCAACTCAGAGCTGGTGAAATCCCCAGCGTTTCGGGACACGAACGTAGTCTCCGGACAGCAGTACGTCTATTCGGTTTCCGCCGTGGACCTGCGCGGCAACGAAAGCGCGAAGTCCGAGGAGGCGAGCGAAGCGGTACCATAAAGGCAGCAATTAGCAATTAGCAGTTAGCATGTGGCCGCAATGGGGCGTGGCCGGTGCTGGGGCAAGGTGGTCAGGGGCCAATTGCTAAATGCTAATTGCTGGGTTCTCATGAAATATTGCCGCTTTCAACTCAACGGCCAAGCCCACTACGGTCTGGTCGAATCCGTCGCTGGCCGGGAACAGATCACACGCCTGCTGCTCACGGCTCCGGAAGAGACCGGCGGGGACATGGAA
>JBGPJK010000334.1:0-5224 GCA_041485425.1 Terriglobia bacterium
AGCATCTCAACCGTGACCGGGAAAGCGGCGAAGCGCTGCTTGAAAGTCTCGAAGTGCTGGAAGGCAAGCACGGTGGTTGGCGCCAGCACTGCCGTTTGTTTGTTGTCGCTGATGGCCTTGAACGCAGCGCGCATGGCAACTTCTGTCTTGCCGTAGCCGACGTCGCCGCAGAGCAGGCGGTCCATGGGCTGGGAGGACTCCATGTCACGCTTAACGTCCCCAATCGCCAGCCCCTGATCTTCGGTCTCGCTGTACTCGAAGGCGCCCTCGAACTCGCGCATCCATTCGTTGTCGGCCGAGAAGGCGTGACCCTCCGCGGTTTTGCGCTCGGCATAAAGTTTGAGCAGTTCGTCGGCCATGTCTTTCATGGCCTTGCGCACGCGGGCTTTGGTCTTGGTCCAGGCGGCGGTGCCCAGGTGGTTCAGCTGAGGCTTGGCGCCTTCGGAGGAGCGATACTTCTGCACCAGGTCGAGACGGGTCAGGGGCACGTACAGGCGCGCGGCCTCGGCGTATTCCAGCAGCATGAACTCGGCGTTGCCGTCGCCCTGGTTGATTTCCTTCAGACCCTGATACTGGCCGATTCCATGCTCCACATGGACTACGTAGTCGCCGACCTGGAGATCGCGGAAGTCGGAAAGGAAGGCGGAGACTTTGGACTTGGAGCGCTGGGGGTGTGAAACCACAGCTTCGGATTCGTCGAACAGATCACGCGAGCCGAAGATGGCGAGGCCGGCATCGGGGAGGACGACGCCGTCCGGAACGTAGGCTTTGGCCAGGGTGGCGGTCAGCACTTCGCCGGCGAAGTAGGCGGTCTCGTCAGCGTAGCTTTCGCCGCCGCGGGTGCGGCTGCCCAGACGGAAGGAGACGCTGTACTCGCTGAAAATATCCGCCAGGCGCTCGACCTCGCCGGTGTTGGGGACGGCCAAAAGCACTCGCTTGCCTTCAGCGATCTGCTTTTTCACTTCGTCCAACATGGCCGGAACCGAGCCGTGGAACCGAGGCGTGGGTTGCGAATGGAAGGGGACGGCCGAATCAGTTTGCTGGGCACGCTCGATGCCAAGGTGTTCGACATCGGCGCCGGTGAGGGTAGCGAGTTTTTCCCACCACTTCTCCGGGGGAAAGTACAGGTCATGGGGGCGCACCAGGTTGCCAACTCCGCTGCGCTCGTGGGCGTCTTCGATGCGCGACCACATGCGGTCGAACTCTTGCTTGAGGCTGTCGGGTTCGTCGGTGAGCACGACCGCATTGGGGAGCAAGTCGAACAGGCTGCGATCAGCTCCGGCCACCGGGGCGTAGAACTCCCAGCCAGGAAAGACGGTGACGCCGCCGGAACGAACCGCCTGCTCGATGACTTCCTCGGCGCCGGTGATGCGCTTTCCGGAAAGGCGGGCGTGAATGGCGCCCAGGAGATCTTCACTGACCGGAGTCTCGGTGAGGGGAAGCAGCAACGCTTCATCTACGGGATTGGAAGAGCGTTGGGTGGCGGGATCGAACTTGCGGATGGACTCGACTTCGTCACCGAAAAACTCGATGCGCAGGGGGCGGTCGGCCTCGGGCGAGTAGACATCGAGGATGCCGCCGCGCAGGGCGTACTCTCCCGGCATCTCCACCACATCGGTTGAGCTGTAGCCCACGGTGTTGAGGTGGCGCAGCAGCAAGTCGGTGTCGAGGGTGTCGCTGCGGCGGACGAGGCGCGCCAGGTCGGCGTAATACTCGGCGGGACGCAGGCGGAGGGCCGTGGCCGCGATGGGCGATACGACGATGGATACCGCGCCCGTGGCGATTTTCCACAGCGCGACTGCCCGCTCTTCCTGGATTTCCGGGTGCGGAGAAAGGTTCTGGAAGGGCAGCACATCCCGGGTGGGCAGGGAGACAATGGAATCCGGTTCGCTCCCGCCGCTCAGCTCGGAGAACGCCCGTAGAACGGGAATCAGGTCTTCCGCAATGCGATTGTCAGAGACAACCAGAATGAGCGGCCGGCCTGCGGTCCTTTGCAGCAGAACCAGAAGCAGTGCTTTGGCGGTGGGAGTGAGGCCGGACACACCAATCCGCCCCGTGCCCTCTTTGAGATGGGAGGCCACACGCGAGAAGGCGGGCAGTTTTTCCACGTCCGCGAAGAGATCGCGGACGAAGGGGAGAACCATGCGGCTTCTATTCTAGCAGGGTCAGCGTCCCATTCCGGGGTACATGCCGAGGAAGATCAGCAGCACGTCGACCGTGTCCGCTACCCCGTGGGCAATGATGGGAACAGACAAATTGCGGCTCGTGCCCAGATAGAACAGTCCCAGCAGAACTCCCATGAGGCCCTCATCAATGATGCCAGTGATTCCCTGGTAAGAGTGGGCGTATCCAAACGCCATGTTGACCACGACCAGGCTGACGATCCAAGCCAGCCGCGTGCGCTTCCCCACATCTGCCACCCGGTTCATCAGGTAGCCCCGCCACACCATTTCCTCGCCAAAAGCGGCCAGGGTCCAGGCAAGGGCAACGACAAGAAGAAGCAATTTGAAGTTGCCATGGATGGCTTGAAAGTCGGACAAGTCGGGTTGCTTGCCAGTGACCCGGATCAGCAGAGGCTGACTGACGAAAAGCTCAAACGCTTCCATCAGGAGTCCGGCCCCAACCCCGAGGGCCAATGTGAGCGGCCAACTGCGGTTCCTCGTGAGCCCCACGTTCCGCCAGCGGAGCCCGCGCAGGCGCAGGGAAATCCATCCCAGCAGCAGGAGAAATGGCGTTTTGCTGACTGGGACAAGGTGCTTTTCGTCTGCGAGGAAAATCAGGGCAACAACAGCGAACTCCGCGAGCGCCAGCCACTTGCTCTGGCGCCAGCCCGCGGACTTTGGTTCCTCTGTGGGTCCGGCTGGTGAGTCACGCATCGCGTTCTCCTCAGGTCAACGCCCGGTCACTGGGCGTGGCCGCCAAAACTTGCGAATGCTCCAGAGTCCAAAGTGGAAGGTAAGGAAAACAAGGCCGGTGCCGACGACCAAGCCGAGAGGAATGATCCACCAGCCCAGAAGTTCCCTGCCATCGACGGGCGGGGGACCAAATCCGAGTCGCAAGCTTACCGAGAAGGCATCGGCCGGGTCAGGAAGCGCCCATAATCCGGCGGTGCGCGGATGGATCGGCTTCAGCACGGCGCAAAGCACGAATGCTCCAGCCAGGCCGTAACCGATCAGGGAAAACATCAGGACCCAGAACCCGGCAAAGCTGAGACTTGCCCAGCGAAAAAGGCTGTGCAGGATCAACCACGGCGAGCGCGTGACCTGGGCGCGCGCGAGCAGATCATCGGTCACGTACTGGCTGGCGAGTTCTTCGGGACTGCCGAGGGCAGCCAGTGCGGATGCGACCGCGCCCGGAGTGATGTCTTCGCCTACCAACGCTTTGTCGAGGATGTGACTACGGATTTCCTCCACGACGTCGCGAGCGTCCTGCTCGCCCAGCCCCCGCAGCCGCTTGCGCAACACCTCCAGATAGGCATCGATCTTTTGCTGCGAGTCGGTAGAAATCGTCATCACTTCTCCTTCCCCAGCGGCGCGAGAAGATCGCTCAAGCTGGCTGAAAATCGCTCCCAGATACGCGCCATTTCGAGCGCACGCCGCCGGCCCGCCGGGGTGAGCCGGTAGTACTTGCGCGGATGCCCGGAGTCGGACTCAACCCACTCGGACTCGACCAGACGCAGGGCTTTCAGCCGGCTCAGCAGGGGGTATACGGTTCCCTCGGCAACGATCAGGTCCGAGTCGTTTTCCAGACGGCGGAGAATCTCAAGGCCGTAATGTCTGCCGTCCCAGAGCGAAGCCAGGATGGCCAATTCCAGGGATCCTTTGCGCAGCTGCACTTCCCACTTTTCCGCGCCGTCCGGTTGACCGGGATCATTCCTTGTCACGCACTATACTATGTATTACATAGTATTACCTTGTCAAGACCGATCGAACCGAACTGGAGGGCCGAGATGGTTGGCTTTGGGAGCTTCAGCCGCGCAGCAGAGGCCGGGTCAAGCAGGTAGGCCCGCCGGAGCCGTTGATGCACAGCTCGGAGCCGGGAAAAGTGCGCACGTCAAAGCCTGCTTTGCGCAGACGGTCGTTTGTCTTCGTGTTCTCCTGCAACGCCAGCAGGCGCTTGCGGCCGAGAGAGAGCACATTGCAGGCCAGGGTATCGCGTTCGGAGGAGTTGATTTCCACGAACTCATAACCGCGGGCGCGGAGCAGTTCGACGGTTTCGACGGCCAGCCACGGCAGATCGACCAGCGCGGTTTCCTCATCGAGAAGGCTGATCAGCGACATCAGGTGCAGGCAGGCGGACGGGCCGGGACCGTAGGGGAGCGGTGCGGAAAGGACCTCCACTCCTTTCGGAGCCAGCAAGGCGCACATCTGGGTAATGCCAGCGGCGTTGGTGCGGTAGCCGTGGCCGATGAGCAGGGTTTTGGAATCGAGCCAGACCATGTCTCCGGCTTCGGTGGTGGCAGGAGGTTTGATCTCGCCCAGCACGGGGATGCCGAGTCCCTGGCAGAATTCACGATGGTGCTGCGCCTCCGGCACGCGGTTGGGCTTGCCGGGATTCATCACAATCAGGCCGCAGTCGGTAGCGAGCGAGAGGTCGTGGGTGTAGACGGCGTCGAGCGACAAGCCGGGAGCGGCGGGGAGATGCACGACTTCCGCTCCGGCGGATTCCAGTTGGTGGCAGAGCGCCTCGTGCTGTTTTTGGGCGGTGTCGAAGTCTGGCTGGTGGCGGAAGCCGAGGTCACGCCAACTGACGCGGGCAGGAGTGCCCGCTCCACCCCCGGGCCATCCGGCCGACCGGGGGGAGCACACCATCACCCGGCGCAACTGACCCACCATGGAATGGCCGTTGTAATGTTCGGAGTTCGCCAAAGCTTGTGGCCGCCTTCCTGCTCAGCAATCTATTATGAGGGTTATGGCAAAAGCAATGTGGGAAGGCGCGCTTCTCGCCGAGAGCAACCAGACGGTTGAAGTGGAAGGCAACCAGTACTTCCCTCCTGAGGCGATCCAGAAGGAGTATTTCAAGCCGAGCGAGCAGCACAGTGTGTGCCCGTGGAAGGGGACCGCCAGCTACTACGACGTCGAGGTCCATGGGAAAAAGAATGCCGGGGCTGCGTGGTACTATCCCGAGCCGAAACCGGCGGCGCAGCAGATCAAGGGCTATGTGGCCTTCTGGAAGGGTGTGAAGGTGGAGAAGTAAGGTGCCACGCAGCGCTCGGTTGGACGGG
>JBGPJK010000335.1:0-5215 GCA_041485425.1 Terriglobia bacterium
ATGTAGTCCATCAGCAGGTATTGGCCTAATGTGTAGGGCGTGGTGAAGTAGGCTTTGCCACGGCACATCTCCGTGACCTTCTGCACGAATTGCACCAGGCCGTAGTCGGACGCGAGCATGAAGGTGTTGATCAACACCCCGGCCCGCTTGCACTTGGAAACTTCTTCCAGCGTCTGGCTCACCACCAGCGGATCAAGCCCAAAGGCATTTTTGTAAATGCGGCCGTCCTCCAGCGTCAGCGCTGATGGCTTGCCGTCGGTGATCATGACAATCTGCTTCATGTCCTTGCGCTGGCGCTGCAGGATGCGCTGCGCCAACCGAAGTCCCTCGCGCGTGTTGGTGTAATACGGACCCACCTTCACGCGCGCCAGTTGCGACAGCGGCACCTCCTCGGCGGAATCGTGGAAGAGAATCAGCGAGAGCGAATCCCCCGGGTACTGAGTGCGGATCAGGTGCGACAGCGCCATGGCGACTTTCTTCGCAGGAGTGAAGCGGTCTTCGCCATACAAAATCATCGAGTGCGAGCAATCCAGCATGAGCACGGTCGCGCACGACGACTGGTATTCGCACTGGTGTACCTGCAGGTCGGAGTACTCGATATTCAGCGGCAGCTTTAGGCCTTCACGCTGGATGGCGCTGGAAAGCGTGGCGGTGATGTCGAGGTTGAGCGTATCGCCGAACTCGTAGCGGCGCGACGCGCCGCTGGTCTCAATGCCGGTCGCGAGGTCCCGCGTGTCATGTCGGCCAAAGCTTGACTTGCCCAGAGATCCCAGCAGATCGCGCAGGGTCTTGAAGCCCAGGAAATCCAGACTCTTGTCGGTGATCTCAAACTTGGTCTGTTGTTGCGCCTCCCCGACCTGCCCGCCCACGCTCGATTGGCGGGACGGGTCATGCGGTTGGTCGATGCTGATGTAGTCTTCCTGCTCCATGCGCTCGATCAGGCGCTCAATGAGTTCATCCAGAGTGCCCTCCGCCTGCATCTGCTGCAGGCTTTCGCGCATTTGCTGGTCGAGCAGGTCGCCGTTGAGCAAAGCCTGCTCGATGGCGCGGCGCAGATCGTCGAGCGTCTGCTCGCCCTCGGGTGGGTCGAAATCCATGTAGTCCTGAAATCCGCTCTGCAAAAGGTAATCAGACAGCGCGCTGAGCAGATCCTCCATGCTCATGTCGCCGGCGGGATCGGGAACGTATTTGCTGTAACGGATGCGTTTCATAGAAGTAGCCATCAGCCGTCGGCCATCAGGAACCCCATTTACAACCCTGCGGATGTCTTTCCTGACCGCTGACGGCTGACGGCTGATGGCTAGTTAAATTGTCTTCTCGGCCGGTACGGCGGCTCTTCGCGGTCGAAGGGCTTTTCCGCGGGCTTGGGCTGCTTTTCTCCGGCGGTGAACACCCGCTCCTCGTTGCGCCCGATGCGTTTGTGGGCGTGCAGGCCTTCGAGCACGAACTCCCCTGCTGAAACTTGCATCTCTGGGCTGTCCTCCGGCCCGACGCCGACCTTGCCCAGCTTGTCCATCAAGCCCTGGATGGTCTGCAACGATTGCAACACCTCGCCGGCGCCCGCGGTGTCAGAAAGCTGAATCTCGCCGCCCAGATCGAACCACTGCACAACCTGCTGGGTGTTTACGCCGGTGAAGTACTCGTCGTAGGTCTTCGCAATGGCGGCGCGAATCAGTTCTCGGCCGACGTGGTCCGCGCCCTTCATCTCGCCCTCGTACTCCAGCTCCAGCTTGCCGGTGATGGCGGGCATGGCGGCGTACACGTCGCCGATGCGGGGCACCACCAGCTTCTCATCATGATGGATGGCCCGCCGCTCGGCGTTCGAGATCACGTTTTCCATGCAGGAAATGGGCAGGCGCTGGCTGACTCCGGAGCGCTTATCAATTTTCTTGTCCTCACGCGCCGCGAACGCAACCCGCTCGATCACTTCGTGCACGTACTTGGGGACATGCAGCTTGTACCCGTCGCGCCGCATCCAGGCTTCCTGCGTCGTAATCGCGATGCCTTCTTCGATGGAAGCAGGATAGTGAGTGCGGATCTCCGAACCGATGCGGTCCTTGAGCGGCGTGATGATCTTGCCGCGCGCCGTGTAGTCCTCCGGGTTGGCGCTGAACACCAGGGCAACGTCGAGCGGCAGGCGGATGGGGTAGCCCTTAATCTGCACATCGCCTTCCTGCATGATGTTGAACAGGCCGACCTGGATTTTTCCTGCCAGGTCCGGCAGTTCATTGATGGCGAAGATGCCACGATTGGCGCGGGGAAGCAGGCCATAGTGGACGGTGAGCTCGCTCGATAGGTCGTGTCCGCCACGCGCCGCCTTGATGGGATCAATGTCGCCAATCAGGTCGGCAATGGTGACATCCGGCGTTGCCAGCTTCTCCACATAGCGCGCTTCCGGTGTGAGATAAGCGATGGGCGTATTGTCGCCATGCTTGGCGATTTCCTCGCGGCAGCGCCGGCAGATGGGTGCATAGGGGTCATCATGAATTTCGCAGCCGGCTATGTATGGCGTCTGCGGGTCGAGCAGCGTGGTGAGCGAACGCAGGATGCGGCTCTTGCCCTGTCCGCGCAATCCCAGCAGGATGAAGTTGTGCCGCGAAAGGATGGCGTTGATGATCTGGGGCACCACCGTATCGTCATAGCCCACGATGCCGGAAAAAATGGGCCCACCCGCACGCAGCTTGGTTACCAGGTTGTCGCGCAACTCGTCTTTCACCCGCCGGGTACGCAAACGTTGTTCGGAGAATGGACTGTGGCGCAGTTCGCCAAGCGTCCGCGGGAAACTCATGATGGAAAACCCCCAGGGGAAACAACTTTTCTGGCTCCGATTATACCCCCGGTTACGTCACAGGCTGGTGTGATGATTTAGCTTGCGTGGCCGTTGCCGCCGGCCTTCTGGCGCACGTGCACCGTCCGCCGCAGATTGGGCAGTATGGTTTCGAAGTAAGTGATGACGGCTTGCAGGCGCTCGGCCTCCGACTTCATCCCCAGCAAGTTTTGTTTGAAGTCAAGATCGAGGGGCAACGAGCCGGCAATGTGGAAGGAGAGTTGTGATATCTCGTCTTCCGACGGTTTTTGTGGCTCCGCTCCCGCCAGGGCCAGAATCTGGTTGTGCAGCTTGACCGCGTGGGCGACCTCTTCCGCAGTCGCTTTGCCCGGTTCATCGTGCAAGTACAGGACCTCAGCTCGCAGGAAAGGGCGCTCCTGGTTCACTTCCATGACTTCGAAGCGTTCCAAACCCTGGGTCACGATGTCCATGCGGCCGTCGTCATATTTCTTGGTGACGGTGACGATCTCCGCGGTACAGCCGATCTCGGCCACCTGTTCCTCCTTGGCGCGCACCACGCCGAAGGGCCGCTTCTGGGCCAGGCATTCCGAGATCATCTCCCGGTAGCGCGGTTCAAAGATGTGCAGGGGAAGGGGAGTGCCCGGGAACAGAACCAAGTCCAGCGGAAACAAGGGCAGAAGAGAGCTCAACCAGGGCCTCCGGCCAGCCACGTGCGTTGGTTGATTGTACGCCTGTGCTTGACTTGGTATCGCCGCTCAGCATAAAAGCTGGACATGGAATTTTCCGGGAAAGTGGCGGTGGTGACGGGCGCTTCGATGGGCATCGGCGAAGCGATTGCCAGGATTTTTGCCGATCACGGAGCGAGTGTAGTGCTGCTCTCGCGCGACGCCGGGCGCGCCGAGGCCGCCCGCGGAAGAGTGGGCCACACCGACCGCACCCTCGCCCTGTCTTGCGATGTGCGCAACCGCGAGGAGATTGACCGCGTCCTCAGCCTCACCCTGCACCACTTTGACCGCGTCGACGTTTGGGTGAACAACGCGGGCCACGGCTTGCTGGATTCGGTGGCGCAGACGGACATGGCCGCCTGCCGCGATACCTTCGACGCCAATTTCTTCGGCACGGTCGCGGCCATGCAGGCGGTGATCCCGGTGATGAAGCAGCAGGGGGCCGGGACGATCATCAATATTTCGAGCGTGGCCGGACACATTCCGCTTCCGTTTCACGCCGTGTACAGCGCCACCAAGTTCGCCATGAACGCGTTCGGCAAGGCGGCACGGGTGGAACTGAAAAGCGCCGGCATTCACCTGATGACCGTGTGCCCGGGCTACGTCCGCACCGACTTCGGCGCCAACGCCCTGCGAGGTCGGGAAGTGAAGGTCGTCAGGCCTTCCTCAGTTCGTGGGATCACCGCCGAGCGCGTGGCGCGGGCGACCTTTCGCGGCTATCTGAAGCACAAGCGGGAAGTGGTTGTGCCATGGACGATGCACATTCCCATCAAGATTTACCAGCTCTTCCCGGGATTGGTGGAGTGGGCGATGGCGAGGATGGCTCGGTCGCAGGGCTGAGTGAAAACCGCAGAGGAGGCCGGGGACGCACCGCGATCGGGGGTTTCAAATTTCTGCGAAGATCAAGACCATTCCAGCAATAAGGGTCCATGAGTTAGAAGCCGCCTAGCCATCTCATGATTGTCCTACCGTGAAATAGGGACCTTACGCCAATTGACAACACCCTCCGTTCGTTCAGCTGCGCCCAGGCTCCGATATGCCGGTTATCCGGCCGCGGGATCGCGCTGGGATAATTACCGAGTGAGCGACCACTCGTCCGCAATCCTCGGATTCGCAGCATACCGATGAACGGCGAAATCCGGGTTGCCACATCTACGAGGTGGCGAGTGAGTCACGACCTCTTTACGCACGGGAGGCGACGTAGACTTTCAATATCACGTGCCGGTGGAGCGAAAATCTGGCTGGACAGGGTAGAGTTCAGGGGAATCCTCATTTTCAAGAGCCGAGTGCTCTATGCGGTCTTGCCGGTACTACCTCTTTCCGCGTCACTCTCGTTCAACAGTGCGCGGACCTTGCGCGCCAATTCAATTGTAAGAAATGGCTTTTCCAGGTAGCCAGCGTCCTGCGGGAGGTGCGCTGTCCGGCCGATGGTGTCTTCCGCGTAGCCAGAGATGAACAAGAACCGCATTTCTGGCCAGAGCAAGATTGCTTTTTTCCTTAACTCCAGCCCATTCAGCTTAGGCATCATGATATCGCTGACCACGAGGTCAATCCTGCCGGGATTGTTCTCCAAAATCCGAATCGCCTCAGCACCGTCCTCCGCCGTAAGTACGGTATAGCCGCGTTTCTTGAGAGACACGGAAATCAATCTGCACAGAGCTGGTTCGTCCTCGACCACCAGCACTGTTTCCGTACCAGCGAG
>JBGPJK010000336.1:0-5201 GCA_041485425.1 Terriglobia bacterium
ATACCAGAATTTTGTGACCTACCCGCGCCTGCGGCAGGCACGGCACCGCCCGGAGACGTTGCCGTGGGCATCGATTAACATCGGCACCTATGGTTCCAGCGGACCCATGATTGCCAAGTCTCCCGGCCAGGATTTCCTACTTTTCGTCAGAATTCCGCCTGATGGCAGCTACTCGCACTACACGGCGGATCTTCAGGACTCCGCAGCAAGAAATGAATGGTCGGTTGCCATCCCGGCGACTTCGGCCAGTGATGAGTGGCCGATCCATGTGCCAGGAGCGAATCTGAGAGGTGGCACTTATACCTTAATAATCCGGGGCATCACCTGGGCGGGCGAGAGCCGGGAGATCGGGCAGGCATCATTCGAAGTGCAGAACCAGTAGATTGCAAAACCAGAAGTGAGCTCAACCGAGCGGAGGGAATAACATGGCGACACCGTCACAACTACGACGCGAAACCGAAGCCTACCATGTCTACCATGCCACTGCCGACGTGCTCAGAGGGGATCTGCGGCAACCGGTGGAGCAGCATATCCTGCCGCAAGCACCAGTGTCAGTAAAAGATCGGCGGGGTGGGCATTACTTCCAGCGGGCAGGGAAGTACAGTTTGGAGGGTCTCATCAGTTTCGAGACGGGCTTCACGCACGTTTCGGGCAGCGCGAGTGCGAAAGGCCACGGCTGGGTCACACTGGCGACGTCCGTCCTGGAAGGGTTGAACGTGCTGGACGTAGTCACGGCGGACCGGATGGTGGCGCAGGTCTCGACCGAACACCCTCTCGAAAAGGGTCACGTACCGCATGTGACCTTTCTGGGCACGCGATTCGAGAACCTGCGGGTGGCTGGACATCCCGTCCACTTGGACTTCGACTTCGGGATCTGCGGGGACAAGCCGCAGGAAGACCACCTGTACACGGCTGACCCCGGCTTCCTGGACCGCGTGACAGATCAATGTGAGAACATTCGTGGTACACCGGGCCTTCCCACCGCACTGCGGGAACAGTACACTGAGGAACTCAAGAAGCTGACCCAGCTCAGCAACGGCGGCAACCGGCCAAGCGCCACGGAGAACACGGGCGGCAATGGATCCGGAACAGACGGGCACAAGGTCGATCCTAGGTGGGGAGAATCACAGCAGAAACCCAAACCGCCCCGCGTTACCTGCTCACTGGTGAAAGGCGTGTCGCCAATTCCGGGAGCGAGGTCATTCGGGAATGTCCTCGAGATACCCGGGTTTGGAATCGTGTATCTGGCCCAGCTCGAAGTCAGCGATTACTTCGAGTTGACCATGCTCGATATGAGGATGGGCTGCATCGGCGATGGCACAGTCAAGGCCGGGACCACAAGGGCCAACGGCCAGACCATTCCGTAGGCCAGACCCGCGCTGGTCAACCGCGAAGGCAAACCGCAGTTCTTGCTTTCAGCCTTCTGATATTCGCCTGCGGGCTGGCATGTGGTCCTCGCGACAACCCGCAGGCTGCCTTCGACCATGCGCGCCAGATGTTTGTTCGCGGCGATCTCAAACAAAGTGGAGACGAGGCCCATCGGGCCTATCAGCGATTTCGTGATTCCGAGCCGGAGTGGGCTTGGAAGTTCAGAATTCTGGAAGCCGAATCGCTGCTTTGGCGCGGCATGTACTCAGAGGTGTTAACCCTCCTCAGCTCTTCGCCAGCCCAGCCGAATAACCCAGGATTGACCATCGGAACTCTGGCTTTGCAGGGCGCCGCCCACGCGCGGCTGCACCATTTTGCTGAAGCGGAGCAGCGTCTCGGACAAGCGGAGCAATTGTGCACAGTCCCGAAAGATGCGGCCTGCGGGAAGGTAGCGTCGGCGCGCGGCGTTCTTGCTGTGCAACAAGGCCAGCTCGGCGTCGCCAGGCAGTTCTTCGAACAAGCGCTGGGCCTTGCCCGCGCAGCCGGAGACCACCTGCTGGAGGCGACCGCTCTTCTCAACCTCGGTTTGGTCTCCCTGCGGCAGCAGCACTTTGACGAGGCCATTGACCGCACCAAGGCTGCCGATCAGGCTTCGAGTGCCTTGCAGGCTCGAAACATCGCGCAGGTAGCTCAGGGGAATCTCGGTTGGGCCTACTACAACCTCGGCGACTCGGAGAGATCCTTGCAATTGTCGCTCGAGGCTGAGGGGCACGCTGTCGAATTGGCCAACGTCATCGACCAGTTGTCCTGGCTCACGAACGCCGGATACGTATACGCTGACCTCCACGATTTCGCCCATGCCAAGCAGTCCTACCTTGAAGCGCTGGCTCTGGCGCAGAAAATCGGCGCAAAGGAAGACGTCTACAACGCTCTGCGAGCCCTGGCCCTGGTGTCGGTGGAGAGTGGGGAACTGGAGGAAGCGAACAAGTATTCCGACCAAGCTATGGAGATTGCACATGCCGACCACAACCGGCTCGGCGAACTTTATCCTTTGCTGGTTAAGGGACGGATTGCCGTACGCCTGCGTGACCGGGAGAAGGCGGAACGCATATTACGCGAGGTCGAACAGGATCCGAACGGTAATGCAGCATTGCGATGGAAGGCTGAGCATGCGCTGGCACAATTGCATGAAGCGGAGGACCTTCCGGAGTTGGCCGATCGAGAATATCGGATAGCGCTGACCACGTTCGAAGCGGCTCGATCACAGCTCAGGCGATATGATTCCAGGCTGCCGTTTTCCAGCAACGCTTCGCGTATCTACGACGACTACGTACACTTTCTGGTGGCACGCGGAAGGCCCAGCGAAGCTCTGCGGTGGGCGGACTACAGCCGTGCCCGGGCACTGCTGGAAGGGCTGACGCTATTGCCCAAGGGCGCTTCCGTTGCGCCGGCAGCGCTGGATGCCCAGGCAATTGCCCGCCGGGCGAACGGCACTATCCTCTTCTACTGGCTCGGCCAGCAGCAATCGTACTTATGGACCATCACCCCGCGCAAAACGAATCTGGCTGTGCTTCCGGCCGCGTCGGAGATTGAGACCGCAGTGCAGCGATACCGGAAGTCCGTTACCGAACCACAGGGCGCTTTCGGTGGTGCGGACGACGACGGGCAGTTGCTGTATGGCATGCTGGTCGCCCCAGCGCAGGCGCTGTTGCCGAAGGACGCGAAGGTTTTCGTCGTCCCGGATGGCGGTCTGAACAACTTGAACTTTGAGACGCTGATCGTTTCCAAGCCGAGGCTGCACTACTGGATCGAAGACGTCACCATTGCCAGCGCGAGTTCGCTGCGGGTGCTGGCAGCATCGCTCGCCGTCAAGGCCAAGCCCACTCGCGGGCTTCTCCTTGTAGGAGACAGCATTGCGCCGGGTCCGGATTACCCCGAACTGCCAAAAGCCGCGGCGCAGATGGATGCGGTTGCCAGACACTTTCCGGCGGAAAAAGAGCGGCTGTTCAAGCGTGAGGGCGCGACCGCGACGGCATATTTAACCAGTTCTCCGGAGAAATTCACCTTCATTCACTTTGTTGCGCATGGCACAGCGAGCCGCATGAACCCTCTCGATTCAGCCATCGTGCTGTCCAGAAGCGGAGCTGACAGCGATTCCTTCAAACTCTATGCTCGCGACATCGTGGGCCAACCTTTACGTGCCAAACTCGTAACGATCTCTGCCTGCTACGGTACAGGTACTCGCTCGTACTCCGGCGAGGGACTGGTGGGGCTGTCGTGGGCGTTTCTGAGAGCTGGCGCCCACAATGTGATCGCCGCCCTGTGGGAAGTGAGCGATGCTTCGACCGAAAAACTCATGGACAGGCTATACGAGGAGTTGGGCAAGGGTAAGCCCCCGGACGTCGCACTGCGCCTCGCCAAGCTTTCGTTGCTTCGGTCCGAAACCGCGTTCCGCAAACCGTTCTACTGGGCGCCCTTTCAGCTTTACGTGGGATCGTGAGTTCTTAGCCGCCTGAGTACCGACAGAGACAACGCCAATAGACCAACAATTGTGTAACGTTCCGGAGTATAACCTCACTATCCTCACGAGACGGGGCGCTGCTCATCCCATGACTGACACTGCAGAGTTGGTTCGTGGCATTCCGACGTCGGTGGCATCGGAGGGAAGCCAATTCAACCGCAGGAAGAATCAAGCCAATCTTTCCCTGCCGGGCATTCTTCTTGTGAGTCTGGTGGGCCTCCTCCTGGCGGGCTGCTGCCACTATCCGAAGTCGCGAGTAGCCCGGTCGCTTGGCCTTCCACCACAAGTGCCGACTGTCACAGTCGTAGCCTATGGCGACACTCGCACCGGGCCGTGGGGTCTTGGCGACAACGCCAAGCAGGCCATCCATGGCAAGGTCGTGGATGACATCCTCGGGAACGACGGGCGAATCGACGCCGTGATCTTTACCGGCGATGCCGTCATGACCAACTTCCCGCTGTGGAAGAAGGCCTATTGGCGATGTTTCCTGACTCAGTCAGACCGTTTTGCCGCCGCCAATATTCCGTTCTATCCCTCGGTGGGGAATCACGAAGTGTTGCCACCGATCGTGCCTTTGATGAAGACCACAGAATTCGCGACGACGCAAACCGGGACGCACGTTCTAGCGGAGCACGACCTCGGAAGCCGGGTTGCCGCAGCCTACCACGCCGGGGAAAGCTCGGCGGCGGCCAAATCCCCGCCCGCCGCGACAGCGGTGCTTGAAACCATCGACCCCGCCAGCAAGCCAGGAAAGAGGCGGCTGAAGCAATGGGAACGCGGCATCGCCCAAGGTGATACCGTCAGCGCCAACCAGTTCGGGCAGTTTGAAGGTCATCTGCAAAGAAGCTTCTATGAACTGACGACTGAAAAAGACCAGCGTTGCGAGGCGGACGCCAGGACATTCAGCGACAACTATCTGCAACAGGCGAAGTATGAATATCTCCGGCCGCTGGTGCAAGGCAGGTCGTACTACTCGAAGACGATTGAGAACGGCGCAATCAGGGTCAAATTGATCGCGTTGGACACCAACTGCCTCGATTCTCAGGCTCAACAGAATTTCTTTGCCCGCGAGGTGAAGAGCTTTGAGGGACCCATCATCGTCTTTGGCCACCATCCTCCGGTGGACTATAGCCAGCCCGGAGCGTCGTGGGACCTGGTGCCCGGCTGGGGTCAACATGACGACGAGTTGATGAAGCGGTATTTCAGTTTCCCGGAAGGAAAGAACATCGCCCTATGGATCTTCGGGCATGTTCACGACTATCAGAGAAGAGGTCCTGCAGGCACAAATCAACAACCAGTTGCCCCGGTGCTG
>JBGPJK010000337.1:0-5169 GCA_041485425.1 Terriglobia bacterium
ACGTCGCGGTAGTCGTGGACCGCCGCCACTTCCACTCCAGCGTCACGCAAGAGCGAGTCGGGATAGCCTCGCGCCGCTCCCCACAAGGGATCGAAGACCACACGCAACCCGGCTTTCTGGATGGCTTTGAAATCGACAATCTCGCGTAACCGCGCCAGGTACATGCCGCGCGGATCGAGGGACTGTGTGGCAACCCGCCCCGCGGCTGGGTTTGATGGATTTTCGCTGCCGTCCAGCGCGGCAATTTCGGCTTCGATCCGCCTGGTCACCTCCGGCAGCGCGGGAGCCCCGTCCGGCGTGGAAAACTTGATTCCGTTATATTCCGGGGGATTGTGGGAGGCGGTGAAATTGATGGCGCCGTCAGCATGTTCGCGGATCACGGCGTAAGCTATCGCCGGAGTGGGCGCCGCTTCCGCAATTACCAGCGGCGTGATCCCGTGGGCGGCCAGAATTTCTGCCGCCATGGTGCAGAAAGTTTCACCCAGGAACCTTGGGTCCCTGCCAACGATCACGCGCGCCCCGGACGGCTTCTGTGAAAGCACGTAGCGGGCAATCCCGTGCACCGCGCGCCGCACATTGGCGAAGGTAAACTCCTCCGCCATGACCGCCCGCCATCCCGAAGTGCCAAACTTGATTTGAGTTGCCATGCCCGGCCTCTTACAAAAGTGGTAACTTTTGGTGGTAAGCCGAGTTGCCCAGCGCAATCGGCTAGAACTGAAGGCTGATTCTATATGACTGAACACAAACTCGTCCTGACCACTGCCTCGTCCAAAGAAGAAGCGCACAAGATTGCCCGCGTTCTGGTGGAGCGCCGCCTGGCCGCTTGTGTCAATGTCGTAGCGCAGGTCGAGTCGGTGTACCGCTGGCAGGACAAGGTCGAAGAAGCGCCAGAATATTTGCTGCTGATCAAGACCTCAAGTACGGCCGTGGACCGTGTGCAGAAGGCCATCCAGGAGTTGCACTCCTACGAACTGCCGGAGTGCATCTGCTTCGCGGTCGATAGCGGCAGTTCGGCCTACCTGAAGTGGCTCGGCGATTGCGTGGAGTGAAGTTGCGCACGAGGTTAGAGACGCACGCGGACAGACTCAGGTGTCGGCGCTGAGGTTGAGCCGCCAGTAGTCCAAAGAATAAGGAGGGTCGTCGGCTGCGGCCTGGTGGGTGAGTTCCTCAAGGAATTCGCCACGCAGCCCGGCGTCGGGGATACGCTCCAAGTGTCGATGCAGAATAACCGTTCCCACAAATTCTGAGTATTGCTGTGCATCACCAAGCACGGTCAAGGCTGGTTCGAGCCCGGTCTTCACGGCAATGAATCCGGCGGCCCGCAACCTTTGCGCGGCAGTTTCCGCATCCGAATAAGTCCACGGTTCGGCGAATCCACCGAGGAAGGGCGCATATTTCGGGCCTGCCGCGAGCGCCGCAGCGCGTTTGCGCAATCGCTCCAGGTTGGGGCCACCACCGCACTGGGCCCGCAACCACCCTCCAGGGCGCAGCGCCCCGTACAAACTGCGGAACAGCTTGTCATGGTCCAGCACCCAGTGAAACGATGCCGTACTGAAAATTCCATCAAAGGCACGCTCGAAGGGAAGGTCCTGCAAGTCGGCAGCGACAAAGCGTACCTGCTCGCCGAACTGCGGCGTGAGTTGCTCGCACGCCGTGCGCAGCATGTTTTGCGAGAGATCAACCGCAACCACGCGCCCACGCGGGAGTGCTTGCAAAAGCTCGCCGGTCAGCCGTCCGGTGCCACAGCCGGCATCGAGAAGGGTTTCATCGCCGCGCAATTGCACGCGGGCCAACACCTTCTTGCCCCAACTAAGCTGCGGTGCGGAGAGGCGATGGTAGGCAGAAGAGTCCCACTCGCGCGAACCCGAAGTCATAGGACGAAAGACCACCTAAACTGTAGAGACGCAGCTTGCTGCGTCTCTGTCGGCCAGAAGCGTTGTGATCCTGAGCAAACCGAGGCATTCCTACCTCCGGCATTCCTGGCGTAGGTTGCCGGTAGAGACGCAGCAAGCTGCGTCTCTACAGTTCGGAATTATTCCTGCCAGCATTATGGAGCCCTCAACCGGATTGCTAAATTGCTGCCAGCGCCTCATCCAGATCGGCAATGATGTCTTCAACGTTCTCGATCCCGACTGAAATGCGCACCAAGCCGTCGGTGATGCCGATCTCCCTTCTTCCCTTCTCGCCCAAAGCCGCGTGGGTCATGGTGGCGGGATGCGAGATGAGCGTCTCCACTCCGCCCAGTGACTCTGCCAGCGAGCACACCCGCACTTTCTTCAACATCTTTTTCGCGTTGGAGAGCGAGCCCGTCTCGAACGTGATCATGGAACCGAAGCCGCTCATCTGCCGCTGCGCCAGTTGGTGTTGGGGATGATCCGGCAGCCCCGGATAAAAGACCTTCTTCACTTTCTTGTGTTTCGCCAGGAAGTCCGCGACTATTCTCCCGCTGCGATCGTGCTGCTCCATGCGCACTGCAAGACTCTTGACGCCGCGCAGCACCAGCCAACACTCAAAGGGTGACAGAATCGCTCCCGCGGCTTTCTGGATGAAGGCCAGTTTCTCCATCTGCTCGGGCTTGGTGCAGACCACTACTCCTCCCAACCCATCGCTGTGTCCGTTGAGGAACTTCGTGGTCGAGTGCACCACCATGTCCGCTCCCAGCGCCAGTGGTTGCTGAAAGTACGGCGACATGAAGGTATTGTCCACGACCAACTCGACCTTCTTGCGATGGCAAACTTCGCTGATTGCCCGGATGTCGCTCAGCGTCATGAGCGGGTTGGTGGGCGTCTCGATGTACACCATGCGCGTGTTCTTGCGAATCGCCCGCTCCACGTTCCTCACATCGGACGTATCCACGTAAGTGAATTGCAGGCCGAGATCAGCCCAGACTTGATTGAACAGCCTGGGCACCCCGCCGTAGAGATCGTTTCCGCACACCACGTGGTCGCCCGACTTATACATGGTGGTGATGGCATTGATGGCAGCCATGCCACTGGCAAACACGCAGGAACCGATCCCGCCTTCGAGGGCGGCCAGGTTCTGCTCCAGCCGGGTACGCGTGGGATTGGAGACGCGCGAGTACTCGTAGCCCTTGTGCTTGCCCAGCTCTTCCTGCACATAGGTTGAAGTCGGGTAGATGGGCACGGTGACTGCGCCGGTTTGAGGATCGGGCTCCTGCCCGACGTGAATGGCGCGTGTGGCAAAACCGGGTTGCTTGTCTTTGGACATCAGTCTTCTGTGCGCTCCAGGTCAGACGCAGCAAGCTGCGTCTCTACAGGAACAGTTAGATCCCACCCTCAAAAATCTTCTTCGACAAATATCGCTCCGCCGAATCCGGAATCATGGTCACCACCCGCTTCCCCGGCCCCAACCGCAGCGCCACTTGCAGTGACGCAAAAACGTTGGCTCCGGCGCTGGATCCGCCGAGCACGCCCTCCTGTGCCGCCAGCTTCTTCACCATGCCGAACGCATCCGGGTCCGTCACCATGATCACTTCGTCACATACCGAGCGATCGAAATTCTTTGGAATGAAGCTCGAGCCGATGCCTTCCACCTTGTGCTTGCCCGGTTGGCCGCCGCCCAGCACCGAGCCCTGGGTCTCCACCGCGCACGCCAGCACCTTGGGCAGACGCTCCTTCACATAACGCGCGATGCCGGTGAACGTTCCCGCCGTGCCCGCGCCGATCACCACGGCGTCGATGCGGCCTTCCATCTGGTCGAACATTTCGCGAGCGGTGGTCTCGTAGTGGTAATCGGGATTGGCAGGATTTTCGAATTGCGCAGCCATGAACGCGTTGGGAACGCGGGCGGTAAGTTCCTTGGCTCGGTCGATGGCTCCTTGCATGCCCTCGTCGTCGGGTGTGCGGGTCACCTCGGCGCCGAGGGCCCGCATGATCATGACTTTTTCTTCCGAAAATTTCTCTGGGACGAACAGCGCGACCTTGTAGCCGCGATTCACACCAATCAGCGCCAGGCCAATTCCCGTGTTTCCGGCAGTGGCTTCGACGATGGTGCCTCCCGGCCGCAGCCGGCCTTCTTCTTCCGCCCTGCGGATCATCCCGATGGCCGCGCGGTCCTTCACGCTTCCGCCGGGATTCAAGTACTCCAGCTTGGCGTACACCTCGGCTGAGCCGGTAGGAACGATACGTTTCAATTGCAGGATGGGAGTTTCACCAACGAGTTGAATAATGTCGTCAGCGACGCGCAGGCGGGTACCCTCGATAGTTTTCATTCGCACCCTACAGGGTACGGAAGCGAGGGCGGAAGCGTCAATTGGGGAAGGTCAGGGCTGTAGATGCTCCAAGATAATGTCACCCCTTAACTGCAACGAGACTTTGTCACCCTATCAGGATGGTGACGATGAGTCAGAAAGAGTTCCAGCGAGTGAAGGTGATTGAGAATGCAGCGGGCGGGAGGCTGAGCGTACGCGAGGCCTCCCGCCTGCTGCAACTGAGTGAACGCCAGGTGCAGCGCCTCAAACGCCGCTATCGGCCCGATTCCGTCGGCTGGGTGCAGCACGGCAATCGCGGACGCTCCATGCCTTGGGCGGTTTCGATTCCCCAGAAGCAGTTGATCTTGAACCTGGCCCGCGGCAAGTATCAGGGTTTCAACGATTCTCATCTGGCGGAAAAACTTCGCCTCGAAGAGAACCTCGCCGTCAGCCGCGAGACCGTGCGTCGCATCTTGCGCGCCGCCAAACTGGCTTCTCCGCAGAAGCGCCGGCCTCGCCAATACCGCTCTCGCCGGCCGCCCCGCCCACGCTTCGGCATGATGGCGCTCACCGATGCCAGTCGTCATGATTGGCTCGAAGGCCGCGGCCCCGAACTCACTCTCATCGGCTTTCAGGATGATGCCACCGCTCAGATCCTCGCCGCTCACTTCCAACGCGAAGCCGAAAACACTCTCGGCTATCTCCGCGCCCTGCACGCCATGATCACCACTCACGGCATTCCGCTCAGCCTCTACCGCGACCGGCACAGCATCTTCCAGCGCAACGACGCTCACTGGACCCTCGCCGAACAACTCGCTGGAAAACAAGCTCCTACCCAGCTGGGACGTGCTCTGGAGGAACTCGGCATCCAGCAGATCCCCGCCCGCTCTCCGCAAGCCAAGGGGCGCATCGAGCGCGTCTGGCGTACTTGCCAGGACCGTCTGGTCAGCGAACTCCGC
>JBGPJK010000338.1:0-5156 GCA_041485425.1 Terriglobia bacterium
GGTCGCGAATGGTTGCCAGGTCAGGTAGCATGCCGATGAACCAAAACATTGCCGAGACCGTGAAGTAAGTCGAGATCGCGAAAAAGTCCCACACCAGCGGCGAACGGAAGTTCACCCACAGCGACCCCCGGGTATTGGGGTACGGGAACATCCAGTAAGCAAACCACGGCCGACCGGTGTGAATCACTGGGAAAATGCCTGCGCACATGACGGCGAAAATGGTCATCGCTTCCGCCGCGCGATTCACCGAAGTGCGCCAGCGCTGGCGGAAGAGAAAGAGGATGGCCGAGATCAGTGTCCCGGCGTGGCCGATTCCGATCCAAAAAACGAAGTTGGTGATATCAAAAGCCCAACCGACTGTGCGATTCAGGCCCCAAGTCCCCACGCCGACCGCGATCTGGTAGCTGACAGCTACGACGCCCAGCAGGAGCAGGGAAGACGACACGCCAAGGGCTACCCACCACAGCGCGGTGGGACGCGCCTCCATGGGCGCGCACACATCATTCGTCACCTGCGCTATCGACTTGTCGCCCTCGATCAAGGGTGGTCGCAGAACCGCGGCTTCAGCCATGGTGTTCTTCTTTGTTCTCCTCTTCTCGATTACGCACGATGGTCAGGTAACCCACGGAAGGTCGCACGTTCAGTTCTTCCAGCACCCGATACCGTCGTGGGTTCGCCATCATCTTGCTGACGCGACTGTTGGGATCGTTGAGATCGCCGAAGTAAATCGCCCGCGCGGGACAGGATTGCTGGCAGGCGGTCTGCACAGCACCATCCGCGACTTTTTCCCCACGCCGTTTGGCTTCGATCTTGGCTTCCTGGATGCGCTGCACGCAGAAAGTGCATTTCTCCATCACTCCGCGGGAACGAACCGCTACGTCAGGATTCAATACAAGGTTCTGGAGTTGGTCGTCGTGCGCGTAGTTGAACCAGTTGAAGCGGCGCGCTTTGTACGGGCAGTTGTTGGCGCAGTAGCGGGTGCCGATGCAGCGGTTGTAGACCTGCTGGTTCAGGCCGTCTTCGCTGTGCACCGTGGCCAGCACTGGGCAGACGGTTTCGCAGGGCGCGTTCTCGCATTGCTGGCACAGCAAGGGTTCGTAAGCGACTTCAACTTCTCCAGACTCTGTTTCCGAGTAGTAGCGGTCGATGCGCAGCCAGTGCATCTCACGGTTGCGACGGATTTCGTCCTTGCCTACCACCGGTATGTTGTTTTCCACCTGGCAGGCGACCACGCATGCCGAGCATCCGTTGCAGGCATGCAAGTCGATGACCATGCCCCAGCGCGGGCCGGTGTAGGGGTGGTCGATGGGCCAGAGGTCTTCCTTTTCTTCGTGGTCTTCGACTCCGGAGTGTGGATCTTTCAGGAAGGCAGCCAGCGTCGTCTCCTGTACGATCGCCCGAGGCCTGCTTCCCGGAGGCGTGAGCTTCTTGGGCACGGTCAGCGTGTGATGAGTCTGGGTGCAGGCCAGTTCGCGCTGCTTTCCAGTGCGGCTGATGGTCACGGCAGCACCGGAGTAGTTCAGCACACCATCTTTGAGTTGGAGTAACGGCGCGGCGTTTTCACCTACCAGCCCGTTATCGCCGACACTCACCAGCGCATCGAGCCACTGCGGCCCAACTTTGGCAAAGCGCGCGCTGAGCTTGCCGCCGTGACCGAGTGCGACTGCGACTACCTGGTCGTGCTGGCCCGGCTGGATGTAGGCCGGCAGCTCGAGACTTTGGCCATCCGCGCGATGCAGACGAACCGCATCACCTTCGCTGACACCGAGCCGCTGGGCGGCTGCGGGCGAGATGCTGGCATAATTGTCCCAGGTGACCTTGGTGATCGGATCGGGCAGTTCGTGCAGCCATGGGTTGTAGGCGTTGCGCCCATCGAGCATCGCGACTGTGGGATAAAGCACCAGAGCGAACGAGTTGGAGTCCGGGCGTTGAGCGTGGAGGATCGGATGGACCACGCGCTCGTGGAATGGCTTCGGGTGGATCGGGCGCGGCTCAATCTCGGCGAATCCGTCGTGTACGCTGCGATCCCAGAAGGCGTCAAAGTTGGAGTCTTTCTTCTGCCGAGGAAAGACGCTTGCTCTCCAGTAATCGCGCAGGATTTCGTAGGCTGCCTCTTGCTGCGTAGAGACGTAGCTTGCTGGGTCTCGCCCTGTCGCGTTCCACGCCGTCAAGGTTTCCAGCAACGAACGCGTCTCGCCCAAAGGATGAACCGTCGGCTGCGAGATGCTGACGACACCACTGACCGCCTCGGCATCGCTCCACGCCTCCAGGTTGTGGCGGTCGGGGCAGACATAGCGCGCCAAGGCGGCGGTTTCGTCCACACGCGGGGCAAAGCTGACCAGAAGCGGGACCTTCTGCACGGTTTTCGTGAGGGCCTCGCCGTCCGGGAGATCGAAAGCCGGGTTCACTGCGTGGATGAAAAGCGCCTTAACCTTGCCTTCCTGCAGCTCGCCCAGCAGGGTTTCGAGCTCGCGGTCGTTGCCTTGCGTTTGGAAGGAAGCTCGCTCCACATCGATGGTTGAGCCGTAGTTGCCCAACAGATGATTCAAGTAGCCGGCCAACAACTGTTGTTGAACATCCTGACTTCCGCAAACCACCAGGCTCCGTCCGCGCGCCGTCCACAGGCGGTCGGCAAGCTCGTCGAGTAGAGCCGGGGAAACCGCGGGAGCGCCGGGTCCGGAAGAATCCATGGCGGCTCCGGCCTTCTTCGCGATGCGCTGCACCAGATGGGTGAGCAAGACTCCCATTTCTCCTGGGGCAACGGCGAAACGCTGGTCCGCCTTGCCGCCGGTCACACTCATGCGCGGCTCGAACTGCACGTGATAAGAGATCCGCTTTGCTTCGAGATCCCGCCCGGCACGGTAGCCGGCGGTGTATTCAACGGGCGCAATCCAAGTACCGAGGAAGTCCACGTCGAAGCTGGCGATCACCTCCGCTTTGTCGAAGTTGAAGTGCGGCATAACCCGCACGCCGTGCGTCTGCTCGTAGGCGTCGAGCAACGCGGAATTCGACAGCGGGTCGTAAACGATATGACGTGCATTGGGAAAACTCTTAAGGAATTCCCGAATCGCAGCGACGGTCGTTGGGCTGGTAATCGTGCCGCTCAGGAAACGAACCGCGCCGCCCTCCGTACGAATGGACGCAAGCTGTGTCAGGATCTCACGGTCAACTGCTTCCCAACTCGACCGCTTCCCTTCCTTCAACGGATGTTGCAGCCGCTGCGAGTCGTAGAGCCCAAGAATTGAAGCCTGCCCCGTGGCGCAAAGGCCGCCGCGGGACAGGGGATGCTGCGGATTTCCCTCCAGCTTAATGGGACGGCCGTCGCGCACCTTGGCCAGCAAACCACAACCGGCGCTGCATCCGGCGCAGGTGGAGGCGTAGAAAAGTGAACGGCCGGGAACGATTTCTTCCGGCTGGGAAAGAAGCGGAATCGCATTCTGCACGGGCGCGCGGCTGCAGCCGGTGGCAAACGCCATCCCGAGGGTAAAACCAGTAGCTTTCAGGAAATCGCGGCGCTTGAACTGGCGCGGCCCGGCTTCGGGAAACTCGTCCCCGGCGGACTTGAGAAAGTCCGGACCGCCGTCCCGCTCTTTCAGGTTCTTCCAGTAACGTTTGGCTTTCTTCCTGCCCAAGCAACTCTCCTCAGTAATGGCACGTGACGCAGTCGATTGAGGCGTAAACGCGGTGCGTCACCGGGACCGGCCCCTGCGCCGCTGGGGCCGGAGCGCTGGTGAAATTGCCGGCGCCGTCCAGCCCCGCACGATCCACGCCGCGATGGCAGTTGACGCACCATCCCATACTCAAGTCTTCCACCTGGCGCACGCGCTCCATGGTCTCCACCGCTCCGTGACATTTCTGGCAAGCCACCCCTGCATTCACATGCGGACGATGGTCGAAGTAGACAAAATCCGGCAGATTGTGGACCTTCACCCACGTGATCGTCTTAGTCTGCCTCGCCGGGTCGACCTGCATCTTGCCGTTCAGCGCCAGCGCGTCATAGATCTTCTGGATCTCGGAAGAAATCACCCGCCGGGATTCGCGTTTTTCCTTCTTTGCCAGCTCATCTTCGGCCCGGATCGTCCCCAGCGGCGCGGAGACGAACCGGTGACAGTTCATGCAAACGTTGGCGGCGGGAATTCCAGCGTGACGGCTCTTCTCGGCTCCAGAGTGGCAGTACAGACACTGCACTTGCAGTTCGCCCGCGTGCAGCCGGTGAGAAAAGGCAATCGGTTGCGCCGGCTCATAGCCCCGCTGGTTGCCGGGCAGCGCATAGGCACTGAACTTGGGCACCAAGACCAGCAGGCTGAACGCTAGTGCCGTTAGCAGCACCAGCGTCAAGAATGCGCTGCCGAGGTACTGCAGTGCGTCAGACGGCTTTGGACGTGGCGTGGCCATTCCGTCAGTCCCTCACACCGCTCGTTCTGCGCGGCCACACCGGCAGGATCCCAATTCCATACCAACGCACCAACTGAGGTTTGCGCCACAGGTATGGCAACGGCGCAACCAGGGCATGCACAAGACGGGTAAACGGGAAGAATCCGATAATCAACCAGCCGTTCACCACGTGGAATTTCACGATGAAGGGCATGGTCACGAGATAACTGATGTCGGGCCGGAAAAAGAAAATGGAACGCAGGTAGGGCGCCGCCGAAGTGGAATACCAGGATGTCCCCCAAGGATAGAAAATGGCTACGTAGATTCCCGCGGCTGCCTGCAGTATGAGCATGGACTCAATGATCCAATCGGCGGGGGTGGTCACCGTTCTGGCTTTCGGATAACGCAGACGGCGCTCCATCACGCCCACGAAACCCACCAGCGCCATCAGGGCAAAAGCCAGACTGAAGATCTCTAGCACATAGAGCCGTAGGGGCCGGCTGTTCCAGAGCAGCACCTGGCGCGGGATCAGCAGTCCCAGCAAGTGGCCCAGCAAGATAGCGAAGATGCCGTAGTGCAGCGCGGTCAAACCCCAGAAGTGTTGGTTGTTTTCCAGAAACTGCGACGACAAGCTGGAGTAGGTAAAGGGCGCCTTGCGATAACGCATGATCGTACCCAGGAAAAATATGAACAGCGCCACGTAAGGCAGCATCGCGAACAGCAGAAGGTTCATGGTCGGATTCGTCATCGCCTGCGTCCTCTTACACCAGTACCTTGAGCAA
>JBGPJK010000339.1:0-5096 GCA_041485425.1 Terriglobia bacterium
CCTGTGGGACTTGATTCTGTACGGGATGATCGTCATCCAGCCGACTGCGCCCATGCCGGTGTTCGGCCTGATGAGCCAGCGGGCTCACGGCCATGCCGTGACCACGGTGCTGATTGCGATGGTCGCCATGCTGTTTACGGCGATCAGCTACGGGCGCATGGCCCGGGCCTACCCCAGCGCCGGTTCCGCATTTACTTATGTTGGGTCGGAGATTCACCCCGCACTCGGATATGTGACCGGCTGGGGCATGGCGATGGATTACATGCTCAATCCCATCGTGTGCACGATCTTGTGCAGCAAGTTCGCGTTGAACTTCGTCCCGGAGATTCCGTATCCGGTGCTCGTGCTGTTCTTCCTCGCACTGTTCACCGGGCTGAATCTGTTCGGCATCCGCACCTCGGCCCATATCAATGACGCGCTAGCGGCGGGAATGGGGGTGGTCATTCTCATCTTTCTGGCTGCAGCAGTTCGCCACGTCCTCAAAACGCCGCATGATGGCTTGGCCTTTTTCACCCGACCGTTCAACGATCCCCAGACATTCTCGACGCCGGCGGTATTGGGCGGAACCTCGCTGGCAGTGCTGACCTACATCGGCTTCGATGGCATCTCCACTCTGTCGGAAGAAGCCGAAAATCCCAAACGCAACATCCTGCTCGCGACCGTCCTGGTGTGCCTGATCACCGGCGCCCTGGCCTCAGTCGAGGTCTATGCCGCCCAGTTGGTGTGGCCCGGCGCGCAGCCCTTTCCGGACGTGGACACCGCGTTTGTGCATGTCGCCGGCCGCGCAGCGGGACCCTGGCTGTTCAGCCTGATCAACGTTACCCTGCTGGTCGCAACCGTGGGCTCCGGCATGGGATCGCAACTGGGAGCAGCCCGGCTTCTTTATGGAATGGGCAGGAGCAACGCCATCCCGAAGTCCTTCTTTGGGGCGATCGAGCCCAAGCGGCGGATTCCCCGTAACAACGTCTTATTCGTGGGCATGTTTGCACTGATCGGGAGCACCTTCTTGACCTTCGAACGAGCGGCCGAACTGCTGAACTTCGGCGCGCTGCTGGCATTTATGGGGGTAAACGCCGCGTCCTTCACCCGATATTTTCTGCGCGAACGGCAGCGAGGGTGGAGTCATTTCGTGGTGCCAGTTATTGGGTTCGCGGTTTGCCTGCTGCTGTGGTTGAATCTGAGCCGTCCGGCGAAGATCACGGGCGTCGTATGGATGCTGATTGGAATCGGGTACGGCGCAATCCGAACCCGGGGATTCAAGGCAGAACTGGTTTCTTTCGATTTCCCTGAAGAGACAGAAGGCTCCCCCGGAGCCGTCAATAGCTAAAGGAGGGTCTCGTGGCCGTCATCGTGCGTATTGTGCAGCAATTTCAGCCGGGCAAGCGGCAGGAGTTCATCGCACTGGAAAAACAGTTCGCGGGTCTGGAACATCGCGGAATTCTCCCGCGCGGCGAGCGCATGTCCCCCATTTCCAGCCGCGATCCTGGTAACACCATCATTTGGCAGGGGCGGTTCGACAGCCTCGCAGCGGCGGAAACTGCCCTCAAGCTGTTCGAGACCAGTCCGGAGCACACGGAATTGGCCAACCAGCAAGTGCACTTCTTCACTAATAGCTGGGTCGAATTGTACGAGCTTCTGGAATACTAACCCGCACTCGCTCTTGCCGTGCCGGGTGCCGACTATCCCCATTGGCGCTACCTTAGAGGTGCAACATTCTGCACATTGACAGCCTGACTGATCGGGATTAAAGTCGCCGTGCAAGCGGTGCTCCCCCTTGTCTTTCATGCCCGTTCAGTCCCAGGAGTCGACCTTACTTGCTCAGTGAAATCCCTAAGGAGCTTGATTCATGATCCTACGCAGATTGTTGTCGTGTGTAGTGCTGATCGTGGCTGGTGCGCTTTTACTCAGCCGTCCGGTGTCATCCTCGCAAACTGAAAAGATTTCCGCCCGCGTGTTGAATGAAACCGCGAGCGGAGGTTCAACCCAGGCTCTGGTGGTGCTGGCGGAGCAAGCCGATCTCAGTCCCGCCTCTGCCCTTCAAACCAAGCAGGAGAAGGGACGCTTCGTGGTGAGCACTCTGCGAGCGGTCGCGGACCGCACCCAGGGACCAATCGTCAGCTTTCTCCAACGACGGGGAGTACCGTATCAATCTTTTTATATCGTCAACATGATTAAAGTAACGGGAAATCGCGCACTCATGGAGGAATTGGCGGAACGGGCGGATGTCGCCCAGATCGACGCCAATCCGCGGGTGCGTACCGCGTTGCCCCAGGGGGCGGGTGGTGCCGACATCGGGCATGACACGCCCACTATCGAGTGGAACGTGCAGAAAGTGAAGGCGCCCCAGGTGTGGAAGCTTGGTTTCCACGGCGAAGGGATGGTAGTCGCCGGCGCCGACACTGGAGTGCAATGGGACCACCCGGCCCTGAAGAACCACTATCGCGGCTGGGACGGGCACAACGTAAACCACGACTACAACTGGCACGATGCTTCTCCCGACCACTCGCCTACTCCGATTGATCCCAACGCTCACGGCACCTTCACGGTGAGCGAGATGGTGGGCTATGACGGTGGCAACAATGTGGTGGGCGTGGCGCCGGGCGCGCAATGGATCGCATGCCGCAACATGGATTCGGGCGGCACGGGTTCGCCGACCAGTTACTCGGAGTGCTTTGAGTTCCTGATCGCGCCCTACCCGGTGGGCCATCCTGACCAAGGCGATCCCACCAAGGCGCCGGACTCCATCAATAACTCCTGGATTTGTCCTCCGAGCGAAGGCTGCTCGACCAACACTCTGTTCAAGATTGTGAATGCGGTTCGGGCCGCGGGAATCTTTCCGGCGATGGCAGCTGCCAACAGCGGACCGAACTGTTCCACTGTGGACACCCCCCCGGCCATCTATCAGGCTTCGGTGAGTGTCGGAGCGACCGATTCCGGGAACAACATCGCTTCCTTCAGCAGCCGCGGTCCAGTGACGGTGGATGGCAGCAACCGCCTGAAGCCGGAGATTTCCGCGCCGGGAGAGGACATTCGCGGCGCAGTGCCTGGCAATGGATATTCGTCGGGATGGTCGGGGACTTCGATGGCGGCCCCGCACGTGGCTGGCGGTGTGGCCCTGATCTGGCAAGCGAAGCCAAGTCTGAAGGGGCAGATCACGAATACCGAGATACTGTACGCCAAGACGGCGCTGCACCTGAAAAGCAGCCAGAACTGCGGCGGTTCAGGACAGAACATTCCCAACAACGTATTCGGTTACGGTCTGATCAACCTATATAACGCGGTGAAAGCGCCGTAGATCTATCGATTAAGGGGTTGCCCCACCAGCGCGGTTTTCGAAGGTGGCCGAGTTTGCGAGGGTGGGCACCCCTGCTTTGTTTTTGTACCGAAAATCTCAAGGAGCCTGATTCATGAGCCTACGCAGATTGTTGCCGTGTGCAGTCCTGATGGTGGCTGGTGCGCTTCTACTTAGCCGTCCGGTTTCGTCCTCACAAACTGAAAAGATTTCCGCTCGCGTGCTGCAGGAGACCGCGAACGGAGGTTCGACCGAGGCCCTGGTGGTGCTGGCGGAGCAAGCCGACCTCAGTCCCGCCTCTGCCCTGCAAACCAAACTGGAAAAGGGGCGCTACGTAGTGAGCGCGCTGCGCACGTTAGCCGACCGGACGCAGGGGCCCATCCTCAACTTTCTCCGCCGGCGCGGGGTGTCGTACCAGTCTTTCTATATCGTGAACATGATCAAGGTCACGGGCAACCGGGCGCTCATGGAGGAGTTGGCGGAGCGCGCGGAGGTGGCCCAGATTGACGCCAATCCGCGGGTGCGGACTGCTTTGCCCCAGCCGACGGGCTTTGACATCGGCCATGACACGGCTACCATCGAATGGAACGTGCAGAGAGTGAAGGCGCCCCAGGTGTGGAAGCTTGGTTTCCGCGGCGACGGAATGGTAGTTGCCGGCGCTGACACGGGAGTGCAGTGGGACCATCCGGCCTTGAAGAAGCAATATCGTGGCTGGAACGGTCAGCAAGTGAACCACGATTACAACTGGCATGACGCCACCCCGGAGCACTCGCCCACGCCCGTGGACCCATTCGGCCATGGCACCTTTACTGTCAGTGAGATGGATGGCTATGACGGCGGCAACAACGTGTTGGGTGTGGCGCCGGGTGCGCGATGGATCGCCTGCCGCAACATGGACGCCGGCGGCACGGGTTCGCCCACCAGTTACAGCGAGTGCTTTGAGTTTCTCATGGCGCCCTACCCGGTGGGGGGCAATCCCCGAGACGGCGATCCCACCAAAGCCCCGGACTCCATCAACAACTCCTGGGGCTGTCCTCCGAGTGAAGGCTGCTCCACCAACACCCTGTTGAAGGTCGTGAACGCGGTGCGCGCGGCCGGCATCTTCCCCGCGATGGCGGCGGGCAACAGCGGATCCAACTGTTCCAGCGTGGACACGCCGCCGGCCATTTATGCAGGCGCGGTGTCGGTCGGAGCGACCAACAGCGCGAACCAGATCGCCGGGTTCAGCAGCCGCGGTCCGGTCACCGCGGACGGCAGCAACCGCCTGAAACCGGAACTGTCCGCGCCTGGACAGAGCATCCGCGGCGCCGTTCCCGGCAATCAGTACCAGGGGGGCTGGTCGGGCACTTCGATGGCGGCCCCGCACGTGGCTGGGGGCGTGGCTCTGATCTGGCAAGCGAAGCCAAGCCTGAAGGGGAAGATCACGAATACCGAGATCTTGTACGCCAAGACGGCGCTGCACCTGAAGAGCAGCCAAGACTGCGGCGGCTCGGGACAGGACATTCCCAACAACGTGTTCGGCTACGGGTTGATCAATCTGTATAAGGCGGTGACAGCGCCGTAGGTTGTTGACCGTGGGCGCCCCATTTCTCGCGGCCTTTGCGAGAAGTGGGCCCATCGGCGTAGTGCATGTTACAGACTCCAGGGACCTCAGCAAACAGGAGGACACCATGAAGCCACTTCTCCTCACTCTTGTGGGAGCAATCGTACTGACCGCAACCTTCGCCACGGCCGCAAATCCCACGCCGTTCGCTAACCAACCTCTCATCCCGGCCAGTGTCGCGCCCGGCGGGCCGACCTTTAC
>JBGPJK010000340.1:0-5091 GCA_041485425.1 Terriglobia bacterium
CGGTATGCCAGGTTGGCCGGGAAGTAGGGGCCATAGTAGGCGCTGCCGTCCTTGCGCAGCCGCCGGGTGACGTAGACGCGGGGGAAGCGCTCGCCCAGCGTGAGTTTGACGTAAGGATAGGTCTTGTCATCGCGCAGCAGAATGTTGAAGCGCGGCTGCTTCTGCTTGATCAGGTGGTTTTCGAGCGCGAGCGCCTCTTTATTGTTGGCTACGACGATGTAGTCGACATCCACTGCCTCGCGCACCAGCGTATCGGTCTTGGCGTCCTCCCAGCGGCCTTCACGAAAATAGGAGGAGACCCGGCTGCGCAGGTTCTTGGCCTTGCCGACGTAGATGACCTCCCCCTCGGCGTTCTTGTAGAGGTACACGCCGGGCTCGGTGGGCAGGGATCGGATTTTGGCCTGGAGGTCCATCAGGAGTGTGCTTCTATTCTATTAGAAGCGCAGTTGGACTTCGGACCCAGGTGCGGTGGCCGAGTTACAATTTCCAAACATGCGTCAGCGCGTAACCATTCGGCTAACCGAGGATCTCGCCTCTTGGCTCCGCAAAGAAAGCACAAGGACAGGAGTGCCGGTAGCCTCTCTCGTCCGTGAACATCTGCGACGGGCTATGCTTTACCCAGGCGAGCAGCGTTTCTTGCGCTGCGCCGGCAAGTTGAGCGGCCCTGTCGAATTATCCTCGTGCGGAGGCTTCGGGCGCGGTTAGGTCCCGCTCGCCATATAAAATTTCCCCACTCCCTATCCCCTTTTCGCGGCACTTTTGCCCCACTTCTGCTCCGCGGCGGTGTAAACTATTGTCCTCCCAACACTTGCAAGCCTCGGCACGAAGGTACGATTGGCACCCCTCGTGCTTAGGTAGAATGCGGGACGCGAAAGCGCTTTCCCCGGAAATCAAACTATTGGGACCCCCAAGATGGCTGAGATGAAAGAGGAAGGAGCCCTCCAAAGATGAATCGCACCTGGTTCGGAGTTCTGCTGGCGGCGAGCATGGTAGTCACGCTCGGTTGTGCCAGCAAGAACTATGTCAAACAAGAGACCACGCCGCTCATTAATAAGACCAACGAGCTGGACGACCTGACCGCCAAGAATACGAATAGCATCAAGGACGTAGATGCGCGGGCGCAGGCCGGCATTCAGCAGGTGCAGGCTAAGGCGGCTGAAGTAGATCAGAAGGCGCAGGCCGCCGGTCAGCAGGCCGCGCAGGCCCAGACCTTGGCCGACAACGCGGTGCATCGCGTCGACTCGCTACAGAACACCGTGGCCAACCTGGACAACTATCGGGTGGTGACCGAAGCTTCGGTGCACTTCGGGTTCAACAAAGACAATTTGACCAAGCAGGCCAAGGAAGCGCTGGACCAGCTTGCCACCGATGTCTCGAACACCAAGGGCTACATCATAACGGTGGAAGGCGGCACGGATTCGGTGGGCAGCCAGGACTACAACTATGGTCTGAGCGAGCGCCGCGCGGATGCGGTGATCCAGTATCTGGCGGCGCAGCACAGTATTCCCGCCCACAAGATTTATTTGATCGGGCTGGGCAAGGACAAGCCGGTGGAATCCAACCAGACCCGAGCAGGTCGGGCCAAGAACCGGCGCGTGGATGTGCGGTTGATGACCAACACGACGGGTGACAATCCGGCCCAACCGGCCGCCGCCAACCCGTCGGCTCCGCCGACCATGTAGACGATTGTTTTCCCTCCTCCCCGGAGGACTTCGCCAACAACAGGCCGTTCCACCCCCATGGAACGGCCTGATTTTTTGGCCCCGGACTTCGGACCTCAGAACTCAGACCTCGGACCTCAGACCTCGGCCCGTCGTGCTCTTCCCAGGTCGATTTTTTGTGGAAAAAAACCCTTGAGGCTGACGCCCGAGGTCTGAGGTCTGACGTCTGACGTCCGACTTCCCCGTCAGGCTCCGGGACATGGCTCCCGGAGGCCCGGCGAAGGAGCAGCCGGCAGGGTCCGCTTCCGTCATGGGAGGAATCCTGGGAGTCCTGCGCCTGCCCAGTGAATAGACGGTGCACGCAGTCAAAGGAAATCTGCCGCACCCAGGGCGATGTCAGGTGCAAGGGCGAGAGCGACCGAAACGCGCTAAAATACTTTCATGTCCCGCTGGATGGCTGCACTGGTTTTGTCCCTGAGCCTCGGAGGCTGGGCTATGGCCCAGGTGGAGACGGTGCCACATTCCGACAAGGGCCCCGGTCCCAGCCAGGCTCCTCCACGGTCCGATCGGGGCCCGGAAGCGGAGGAGAGTTCCAGCCGCGATACGAAAATTGATCTGAGCCCACCGAAAGACGACGTCAAGAATCATCCCTACAGCGGCGCGGCGCTGGCCGATGCGGAAGCCGAGGCATCGCCGGATGTACAGGAGTTTCATCCCTGGGATCCGCACAAGGCAGCGAAGGATGTTGAAGTCGGCGACTTCTATTTCAAGCGGAAGAATTACCGCGCCGCCCTCGATCGGTATCGCGAGGCTCTGGTCTACAAGAACAATGACGCCATGGCCAACTTCCGCATGGCGCAATGCCTGGAGAAACTTGACCAGCCCGAGGAAGCCGGCGCGCACTACGAGGAGTATCTGAAGATTTTGCCGCAAGGCCTGTTTTCGGAAGAGGCTAAGAAGGCGCTCGCCAAGATGAAAGCCCAAGAAGAGAAGAGTCAGGCGCAGGGTCCGCCCAAGCAGTAAAAGCTGGAAAGATGTGGCTTGCAACGTCTCCGTGGCCGGCGAGACGTCGGCGCTACTTCTCCACCCGCATGAAGTCTCCGCTGCTGGCATCCACCGCCACCTTCAGCTTGGCCTGGTCACGGTTGGCGCCGTAAATCACGTGCCAGATGAGCTCATTGGTCAAGCCGCTCCAGTCGAGCAGGTAGAGCACGGGCGTGTCAGGGCTCTTCTCCAGCAGCTTGTCACCGCCGTGCATTTGGGCAACTTCGAAGGCTTTGTCGGAGTCCACCTTCAGAAATGCAATGTCGAAGATCTGGGTGGAAGAATTGGTGGGACTGTAGGTGTCCTCGGTGCCGGGGTTGATGCCGCGGGAGGGAGCATCGGCCGCATCGGTGCCGGACCACACGTAGGGCTTGGCGCCGCGTTGCGCGGGGGAAGCGAAGAAAGCACGCCACACCCCGGACTTTCCCTCTTTGCCCTTGGAGTCGGTGGTGATCTGCGACTCCACGCGATAAGGCTGTGCGTCGCGCTGCCAGCCCCGGGCCGCAACATAGAGCTTCTGGAAGGCGGTCCGCCCAGTCACATATTCGGGAGCTTTGGGCTGTGGTTTCTCTTCCGGCTTGGTTGGTTCCGACGAGCAACCCGCCAGCAACGCCAGCGACAGCATTGCCATCAGCAGCTTTCTCATAAGCCACCTTCCCATCCAGCGCATGAAATTTGCAACCGGGAATGCTGAGGTTCATTCTACTAGATGGAGTGAAAGGGCCGGCCATGGATTCGTACCTGCAACAGTTGCACGATGCGATTACCTCCGCCACCCGCGGCATGACCACGGAGGATCTCACGCGCCATCCGGAAGGGAAGTGGAGCGCGGTGGAGGTGCTGGAGCATCTCTACCTGACCTACACCGGAACCGTGAAAGGGTTCGAGCGCTGCCTGCAGGAGGGAAAGCCGCTTGCCAGTTCGCCTACCCTGAAGCAGCGGTTCCAGATCGCGGTGGTGACCGGAGCGGGCTATTTCCCTACCGGCCGGGAGGCGCCGAAGGTGGCTCGGCCACGGGGTACGCCGGCGGAGCAGGTGATGGCCGATATCGGGCCGCAGATCGCCGCCATGGATGAACTGATTACGAAATGCGAAGCGCGCCACGGGAAGGGGACTCGCTTGCTCGATCATCCGGTGCTCGGCCCACTCACGGCGCAGCAATGGCGGAAGTTCAACTGGGTGCATGGGCAGCATCACGTGAAACAGATTTTGCGGCTGCGAAGATTTTAGGAATTCAAATACATAAGTTCGCCATCCCGACCCGAGGGAAGCGGAGTAAGGGACCTGATGCTGCACTGCCCTTTCGCGGGAGGGATCTCAACCTGACTTGCCCCACCCACCGAGGTTCTTGTTTCATCTTGACAAACCCCATGACTAAGGAGCACTGTTCTCAAAGTCCGGCTTCCGGCTATTCCTTCCCCTCCTCTAGGCCGGCGCCGACAGGTGCAGCTTTCACACCTTCGAAATTCGGAATGATCCGTTCAGCTCTTCGGGAAACAACGTGACCTTTTGGGTGGACGGCAGCCTTCAAGGTTCGGGGCCACTAACCAGCGGAATTCCGTCGAACGCAGCGATGGTGCCATTCGTCGAAATCGTCAACACGGGCACATCAGCCAGGGCGTTTGACATTGATGCCTTCCAATTCACATTGCAGGTCAATAGATAGTGAGCCTGGTATCAGGGGATTTGTCATGAATAATAGAATGAGAGCACTTGCGATCGCTACGGGATTTTTCTTGCTTTTCACCTCTCACCCAGTTTTCGGCAGCGGAGGCGAGTTCCTGGCCGGCGTCACCTACAGTGTCGCGCAGTACCCGGTCGGAGTTGCCGCCGGCGACCTCAACGGCGACGGCATTCCGGACCTCGTGGTGGCGAGCGCGGGAAATGGACCACAGAGCGTCACCGCGCTGATCGGCAAGGGTGACAGCACTTTTCAGCCCGGTGTGATCTACAACGGCGGCTCGGCCGCGTTCTGGGTGGCAGTAGCCGACTTCAACCTAGATGGAAAGCTCGACGTAGCGGTAGCCAACAAAGGGACACAGAAAGTTAGCATCTTGCTGGGCAACGGTGATGGCACGTTGCAAGGTCCGCTTAGCTACGATGCTGGTCCCTCTCCTATTGAGCTTGCTGTAGGCGACTTCAATCGAGACGGCACGCCGGACTTGGCGATCTCGAATTTCAAAGGCGGCGGCAGCTTGAATGGCGGCGTCTCAATATTATTGGGCAACGGGGACGGGACCTTTCAACCACGCGTGCAATATCCCGCAGGCCGGAGCCCTGATTCTATCGCTGTAGGAGACTTTAACGGCGATGGAATTCCTGACATCGTTGTTACCAACATCGGGGATGTTACTGTCAGTGTCCTTCTCGGCAACGGCGATGGCAC
>JBGPJK010000341.1:0-5084 GCA_041485425.1 Terriglobia bacterium
GAACTGCCGTCCGTCTGCGGCATTTCGGCACGCGAATACTGCGCTAGGATCTGTTCCAGTTCGGGTGGAAGCGGAGCGTCGCTAATCGAGTGCAGGTTGGTTGTGGAATCCTCCGCCGACGGCGGTAGTTCTTCGGTTGGTTCAGCTGCTGGTGGCTGTTGTGCCTCTTCCGGGAAAATCCACCCCTGTTCCGGATCTGCGAGAGGCACCATCTCCATGGATCGTGGAGTGCCGCAGCGGCCGCAAAATAGCTCTCCCTCCCCAAACCGGTATCCACATTGCCCGCAGGTAGAGATCGCGCTGTTCTTCTGGCCGGCATCCCCGATCGCCGACACCAGGGCCTCCAGTTCGGACGCTGGCGGCTGTTGTGCAGTTTCCGTGGCTGGAGCTTCCGTAGCCTCGTGCGCTGGTTCGATTGGCTCGGGCTCGGCTACGGGCTCCGAGGTGATTGTCTCCGCGGGTTCCTCTGCAGTCTCCACGGGTTCCGCCGCCAGGCGCTCCAACTGAGGCCGAAGTCTCTCCAGCACCTCCAGCATGGTGGCCCGCTCCGTTGCCAGTTCGTGCTTCCACTCCAAACGTGCCGCCATGGAGATCGCCTCGCCCATCAATCCAGCCATCACCTGGCAACTTCCGATCTCATGCTCCTGGATGGCATGCGACCCGTCGAAGCGGAGGTCGAGCAAGCCTGCAACTTTTCCGTCGTGGTACACCGGGAACAAGACGGGTGACTTGGGGTCTTGGCTCTGAATCAATTCGCTGGCACGGCGCAAATCAGCTTTGTCGGTCTTCAGGAAAGCGGACAAGCTCTCATCAATCGGAATACTCAGGCCGGACAACCCCGACGCGATGCCGACGGCGGCGCAATACTCCAGATGGTCTTCCTTGATCACAGCGACGGCAACTCCGGTTGCCTGGGTGATCTTTTGCAGTTGCTCGGCGATCAAATGTGCTGAGGTCGGGACGTCGTACTGCTTGGAGTGGAGAATTTCTTGCGTGGCGGCGATTTCCGCCAAAGTCTCTGCGGGATCCAGCTTGGGGCCGGGGGCTGGCTCGATGTCCGGCTCGGCCTCGTTCCGCTGCTGCAGGACATACGCGGCCTCGAGAATCTGCTGGAAGGTAGTCTCGTCCAGCACCGGGATTGCCTGCGCGCTTGCGGCCTGCGACTCCATGTCGGCGGGTCTTCTCCTCATTCCCTGTTTCAATGACTGCTCCCCGGAGAGGTGCAATTGGCCGTCCAAAGCACCTCGCCGGAGCCCGCAAACTCCTGATTCTAGCAGTGCTGGTCAAGTCCGACCATGTTATCGTTGCACTCTCCAAGTCTTTGTTCTAGTTGGAATTAGGGAGTACCGGGCCCTATCTGGCACTCCTGGGCCAGTCGTAACGATCCAGAAAGTCCGGCGGCAAGGTAATCGTTACCCAAGCGCCTGTTCAATGCTGTGTGCAAGAATTTGCAGTTCTGTTGGGAAGAGAGGTAGGGGGTGCAATGCCCCATAAGCGCTAACTTAGCCAGAATTCCTTCCGGTTTGCCCGTCATCTGCATCTGTTTGGCATGGGAGTAGAGTGCGAGTATGAAGCCGACCATTCTCATTGCCGCCACTTTGCTCGTGTTTGCGGGCATTGTGACTGGTAGTTCCAGCGCGCAGGCCACTTCCACTGAGCCGAACGAAAAAAGCGGCAGTATTTGCGTTCTGCCCAATTCACCCGAACCACCAACGAGAATCTCACCGGGTGGTATGTACAACCCCGATACTCTCACGCTGCGCATTGACAAGCAGGACCCGCTTCATTGGCCTCACAAAGCGCCTGTGCTGATCAATGGCTTGGATTTGTAGGGCCAATCATCTCGTGGTGCTCACGTCTGACGGTAAGCGTATACAATCCTTCCGGTTTAGGTTTTCCGAAGGCGATAAGGCGAGGCTATGCATCTCCTACGACGGGTATCAAGGAGTGCAGTTGGGGAACGCGAAGAACGCCGACTGGTGCGGAGTGAAAACTCGGGCTTGTTGGCGATAAATCGCCACAGCACTCACAACCCTGGAATCGGCTCGCCACTGGGATGTTGGTCGGCTACTCGGAAGTTACCGCCCGGAAACCTGCCAGCAGGGCCAACCTCCAGCCCAGCCTGCTTAAGTTAGAGGTTATGCAAAGCCCCGGGGACCGCTTGTCCCTGCGCATGCGGCACCGCCCTTCTCACGCAGGGTGAAGCCACCAATCCAAACCAACTCGAAGGTGCCACTTCCCGAGTTATCCTCAGCCCGGTCGCGGTACAATGTGCCACCGCCACTGACTCACCTTAAGGACCCGTGTCTGCTCTCCCCCAAGACGACACCAGGGTGACATGTCTGTCGTGTCACTACAGCTATCCCAGCGTACGCGGATTCTGTCCCATCTGCGGAGCGCCTGCGCCAACTGAGGAAGAGATTCACGGCCTTCACGAGCTGCGCAGCGAGCCAAGCGAAGCTCAGCACGAAACCGGTCTCGTAAAGAGGAATGTGTGGCGCACGACCCTCGCTTCGCTGCTCAAGAGGCCGGTGCCAATTGTTGTGTCCGCGGCAGTCTTGCTTTGTTCGTGGTTCTTCTTGCGTGCGGGGGACCGTAGACCGGCGCAGGGGAGCCCAAATCTGCCACTTGAAGCGTCTCCCGCGATTACTTCGCAACCCGCTCTAACTCCCGAGCAGCCGGCCAGGCCGGCGGTGGCCGCGCTCCGAAAGCCTCGACCTACAGCGCCTGCAGCGGGAGAGATTGTCGTGGAAGAATCGGTTCCGCCAGAAGATAACGCGGCGGAGCTGTGGAAGCGGGTCAGGCGAGGCGACACGGGCGCGGAAGTCTCTCTAGCCAAGCTGTATCTGCAGGGAACTCGGGTATCGCAGAACTGCGAGCAGGCACATCTGCTCTTATTGGCTGCTGCGAAGAAGCGTCACCCCGAAGCCGATCGCCTGCTCACAAACGACTACGCGCAGCGTTGCCCTTGAACCGGTCGCGTACGTTGCCCCGTCCGTCGTCCTCGTGGTCACCTGTTCGCTTCCGGACATCGAATCTCGCCTGCGGACACGCCAAGTGCTCACTTCGTGAACTTTCCTCCGTCAATTCAAGGACTTGGCACGGATCGAAGAGGCAGGGGACTTGCACTCCAGAGCCACCAAGTTGGGGTTTGTCCAGGAGCACTCATGACCACGCTAACCGAAGACGTTCGCTACGGCCTGCGCATGCTGCGGAAGGACCCGGCATTCACTCTGGTCGCGGTGCTTACGCTGGCGCTGGGGATTGGTGCCAACACGGCATTGTTCTCCGTGGTGAATGGTGTGCTGCTGGATCCGCTGCCATTTTCCCAGGCGGACCAACTCGTTACCCTGCACGAAAGCAAGCCGAATTTTGACCGTGGCTCGATCTCCTATCCCAACTTTCTCGATTGGCAAAAGCAGAACCGTACTTTCTCTGCCATGGCGATTTCCCGCACCACCGCCTTCAGCCTGACCGGCACCGGAGAAGCGCAGCAAGTGAATGGCGAATTTGTTTCCTCCGACTTCTTCTCCCTGCTCGGAGTGAAGCCGGTGATCGGACGCACCTTGGCGCCGGAGGACGACCGAATCGGCGCCGCCCAAGTGGCGCTGGTCAGTGCGGGGTTCTGGGAGCGCAAGCTGAATTCCGGCCGCGATGTCTTGGGAAAGGCCCTGACGCTGGACGGGAAGAACTACACGATTGTCGGCGTGATTCCAGCAAGTTTTCATCTCCTCATCCCGAGTTTCCGCGATGGTGACGTGTACGTTCCCATCGTTCATTGGAACAATTCTCTGTTGTTCTCACGTGGCGCGGGTCTGGGGATCCATGGGATCGGGCGGCTGAAGCCGGGTGTGACGATCGAGCAGGCGCAGTCTGACATGGACGCGGTGACGGTCGGCCTGGCGGCGGCCTATCCCGATGCCGACAAGGGCATCGGGGCCAAACTCATTCCTCTGAAGCAGCAGATGGTCGGCAACGTTCGTCCGTTTCTGTTGGTTCTGCTGGCCGCTGTAGGTTTCGTGCTGTTGATCGCATGTGTCAACGTTGCTAACCTGTTGCTTGCCCGCTCTACCGGACGCGCCCGGGAATTTGCCATCCGTGCCGCGCTTGGCGCCAGCCAGGTGAGAGTGGTTCGGCAGCTTCTGACCGAGAGTGTCCTGCTTGCCATCCTCGGGGGCGGGTTGGGATTGCTCCTGGCGGCATGGGGAACCCAAGCCGCGCTGGGAGTGCTGCCCACGACTCTGCCGCGCGCGGAAGAAATCCGGCTGGATACCCACGTTCTCCTCTTCACGGTGACGACCTCCTTGTTTGCCGGCATTTTCTTTGGACTGGCGCCGGCGCTCAAGGTCTCGCGGAGCGACTTACAGCAAACTCTCAAGGAGGGAGGCCGGGGAGTCAGCGGGGGACACCACCGCGTGCAGGGGGCCTTTGTGGTGGCCGAGGTGGCGTTGGCGCTGGTGTTGCTGATCGGCGCGGGCCTGATGATTCGCAGCCTGGCGCGGCTGTGGAGTGTCGATCCCGGATTCAATCCGGATCGCGTGCTGAGCTTCGGGATTTCACTGCCGCCTTCGATGATGACGGCCTCTCCCGATGCGGTTCGTTCGGCCTTTCGCCAGTTAGATAACCGGCTGGCCTCGATACCCAGCGTCACCGCGGTGTCGCAGACCTGGGGAGCAGTTCCCATGAGCGGGGATGACGAACAATTGTTCTGGATCGAGGGGCAGCCCAAACCTGCGAGCGAGAATGACATGAACTGGGCCATCGACTATATCGTTGAGCCTGATTATCTGAAGGTGATGGGAATTCCGCTGCAACGCGGACGGTTCTTTACGCCCCAGGACAACGAGCATGCACCGCGAATGGTGGTGATTGACGATGTCTTTGCCCGCAAGTATTTCGCCGGCCAGGACCCCGTCGGCAAGCGTATCAACGTGAACAATGTGAGTGGGACGGCGGAAATCATCGGCGTGGTCGGACACGTGAAGCAGTGGGGACTGGATGTGGACGATACCCACTCTCTGCGGGCGCAACTCTATCTCTCGTGCATGCAGATGCCGGAGAAGTTTATCGGGATGACGCCCGCC
>JBGPJK010000342.1:0-5068 GCA_041485425.1 Terriglobia bacterium
GTTCTTCTTCATCGGCTATCTGATCTCGATCGCCATCTTTGGCCTTTATCAGGCAATCTTCATGGCCAATGCGGGCGCTGCCTGGGACAACGCCAAGAAGATCGTGGAAGTGGAACTCAAACAGAAGGGCACTCCGCTGCACGACGCAACCGTAATCTGCGACACGGTCGGCGACCCGTTCAAGGACACCTCTTCGGTGGCCATGAACCCGGTCATCAAGTTCACCACGCTGTTCGGCCTGCTGGCGGTGGAACTGGCGGTGAAGCTGACGGCGGAAACCGGCGGCCTCCTCACCCATGTGCTGGCGGTGGCGTTCTTTGCGGTCTCGGTCACCTTCGTTTACCGCTCGTTCTACGGCATGCGCATCGTCAAGGAGGCGAAGCTAGCCAGAGCGGGGGCGGCGGCCGACTAGCATCGCTTGCGGAGTTCACAACGCCATCCGGTTCGCCGGATGGCGTTTTTGTTCCTGGAACGTCAGCTCATCTCCCAAAACAAGGCTGTTGAGCAAAGCGGCTCTAACGTTCATCGCGGGAATAGGGATTCCTCGCTGCGCTCGGAACGACAATTCTGGATTGATGAGGTGGGTTGTGGCCTTCGCTCACTGTGGTGGAGCAGGCCGCAGGCTTCGGAGGTAGAGCACCAACTGCCAGCGCTGCAACTCGGGCAGACGGCTGAACGACGGCATGCCGCGATCCGGATTTCCGTTGGTGATCTTCCAGAAGAGCGCGCCGTCAGGCTCTGACTGCACGATCGGAAGCTGCAGGTCAGCAGCATGTTTCTTCACCAGGCCGCTTCCATCCTCGCCGTGACATTCGACGCAGTTCCGTAAGAAGAGCTTCTTCCCTCCTGCCGCAGTTTTCGGTTTGCTGGCCAGCGGATTGGCTCGGGCTGCGGCTTCCGGCGGCACCCGCCAGCCGGGATCTGGTTGGTAGGAGATATTCTGGCCGAACAGCACGCTCAGCAGCAGCAAGAGGCAGGCCCCGCCGAGAGCAATTCCGCGCATCAGGGCGTTCCTCCAAACAGCCGCGCCAGCTTCCCACCCAATCCCCGGATCTCGTAGCTGTAGCCAAAGCGCAGCAGCACGGGATTACTTCCATGGGTCAGGCCGATGGCCGGAGAGAAATGCAGGCTGGAGTTGTCGCTGATTTGCCAGGCAATCACTGGCGCCAGGTAGTGCGCGGTGTCGTGCAGGCCAAAACCTCGCGTGCTGCCCAGACCTCCATACATCTCCAGGCCGGCAGCGAAATTCTCGCGACAAAAACGGCAGTTTGCCGACGACGCCAGTGTGCCCAGCGACCGTGAGACACCCACCGCGTAGCCGAACTCGAGCCCCTCGTCCTGCGAGAGGTTCTTCTCCACAATGAAGTTCTCCGCGATATTCCAGTCATGGACGGTACTGGAGAGAATCAGCTTGGTTTCGAGTTCGTGGGCGTGCGCTTGACGAAGCTCAGAATTGGGTTCTGCGAAATCCGGGGCGTTGCCCACGACTTCCTTCTGGATACGGCTCGCCTCATTGATGCTTTCGTATTCCAGGTAGATCACGGGGTTGATGCGGTGCTCGCGGGCCAACGGGCGAAAACGGTTCTCCCAGCGCCAGCCCGTGAAGACCGCACTGTCCCCCGAGGTGGACTGCCCTTCCAGGTAGAGTTCCGACGTCCACCTTCCGGTCACTCCGTACTCCAACTCCGTATAGGGGGCGAAGTAGGATTTCTGACCGGAGCGGGGCACACCCAGGGTGCTGGAAGTGGCGATTTCCAGATTGCCGGGTTCTTCCAGATGGTGGTCGTAAGTGACGAAGTAGGGCGCCTCCTGGGTCCAGGCGGGCAGACCGCCGAGGGCAGCGACGAGCAAGCATGCAATCACAAGGCCGGAGCGCATAGCTTTTTCTCTAGATGCAACTCAGTTGCAACTTAACCGGTGAGTACAACTCTATCGGCTGGGTGAGCGTAGGGTCAATACAGCCTCTTGATTTTCTGTTGCGATTTCGTTGCAACCAGTTGCAACATCCCGCGAGGGGTCAGGAATTGGGCAGGCTGCGGCATTGCGAGCAATATCCGCCGATCTCCATACGCGTGACCAGAATGTGAAACTGGCACTCGCGCTGGATTTGTCCCTTCAGGCGATCGAAGAGATTGCTCTCGAACTCCAGGATCTTTCCGCAGCGCAGGCAAGCCATGTGCAGGTGATCCCGCTGCGGCCGGCGTTCGTAGAAATGCTTCTCGCCTTCCAGGTGCATCAGGTCCAGTTCGTCCACCAGGCCATGGCGTTTGAGCAACTTCAGGGTGCGGTAGACGGTGACGCGGTCGATCTCAGGATCAAGCTTGTGGGCCTTGCGCAGGATCTGGCTGGCATCGAGATGTTGCTTGGCGGTTTCGACCACACTCAGGATGGTACGGCGCTGCCGGGTCATACGAATCCCGCGCGACACCAGCTCGGCCTGCAACCGCCCGGGTTGTTCCGTCAGGGGCAGAGGCATAAGTGATACTCAGTTGCAACTAGCTTACCTCATCATGGCAGGCTTGCCACTGGATTCTTTGCGGGTGAATGCTACCTAGGGCGGGGCGGACGCCTTTGCCGGGTCAGTAGCCCTTCATCTTTTCCTTCACACTGTGGGCCAGCTTTTCAATCTCCTCGGCCTTCTTGATCACTTCCAGCGAGAGGAGGTGTTCATTCGATTTGTCTACGTACTGCTGCAGTTCGGTGGCCAGCTTCAGCAGCTTTTCGGCGTCGCGCTTGAGCTCCGCCTGGCGCTGTTCATTAGCCTTCTTGGCCATGTCTTTTTCAATCTTCGCCCGCTCCTCGTCCTCCGGCGTGGGCTGCTGGCTGGGCGGGACCTGACGCTGGGAGAGCGGTTCGCCCCAAGTCGCGGGCGGCGCGGTGGTCAGCAGGAGCGCAAACATCGTCAGCAAGACTAGATTCAATCTCACAGTCACCTCGAGAAGACTGGAAGTAGCCAGATTATACGTGGTCCCGGGTCTCGAAAACCCGGTGCAACGGCTTGTTATAATCGCGCCCTGACAGTCATGAATCACATTCTTGCCCATCTGCTGGTGCCCGAAGCCGCGAACCTTCCCGCCCTCTTGCGCGCCTGGCGCGAAGACACCATGGCGTTCCTGCGTCACGACACCCCGAAGATTGTGTTGGTGGTGCTGATATCTTTCGGGCTGGTCCGGCTGCTGCGGGCGATCACGCGCAAAGTGACGGCACTGCAGACGCGGAACCTTCCGCCCGGCTTCCGTGTCCAGCAGGTCCGGACGCTGGCCGGCGTAATTACCAGCGTCGGGGTATTCATCATTCTGTTCGTGGCCACCATGGAGGTGCTCTCCCTGCTGGGATTGAACCTGGGGCCGCTGCTGGCCAGCGCCGGGATTGCGGGTCTGGCCATCGGCTTCGGGGCGCAGACCCTGGTGAAGGATGTCATTAATGGCTTCTTCATTTTGCTCGAGAACCAGTACGACGTTGGCGACATCATTCGCATCGGAGGCGTGAAAGGCACGGTCGAGGCCATGAGCCTGCGCCGCACCGTGCTGCGCGACGAAGATGGCACCGTGCACACCGTGCCCAACAGCGAAATCAAGATCGTCTCCAACACCACTCGCGACTGGTCCCAGGTCACTTTGCGAGTGACGGTCGCCTATAGCGAGCCGAGTGACCGAATTGTGAAGCTGCTGCAGAAAGTTGGCGAGGAGTTGCGGAACGACTCGGCCTTCGCCAATGACGTCGTGAGCGACGTAGAGGTGCCGGGGATCGATCGCGTGGGCGGTGGAGAAGTGGAGTACCTCGTGCTGGTAAAGACGCGTCCCAACAAGCAATATGCGGTGAGCCGGGAGCTACGGCGGCGGATCAAGGAGAGTTTTCACGACAACAACATTCAGGCGGGCGCGCCCGGGCGGGTTTATGTGGTCGAGCAAGGACCGGGCACGCAGACCTCTTAGCCGGTCGAGTCCCGGCACTGCGGTAATAGCCATGACGTAGGCTGGTGCAAACTCACAAAAGCTGCGCTAGATCTTCGGCTGAAATGCCAGCGTCGCGAAGAATGCTTGTCAGCAGCTTTGGATGAAGGGTTTTCCGGGCGTGAAAGGGTACGGTAACCCGCCTCCCGGCAGCGTTCTTGTAAATCATGTGGCTGCCACTCTGGCGGGCAAGAGCGAATCCCAACTTCTCCAGGACGGAAATGATCTCGCGGGCCGTAACGCGGGGTAACTTCGGCATCAGACCACAACGTCCACCGTGGAGAGACTCACGGATCTTCCCTCCCGGAGATCTTCACCGTTGGCCTGGCGGTCCTCAAGGTGCAAACGGATGGCGTCCTTGATGTTCTTGAGGGCTTCATCATAGGTCGCTCCCTGGCTATAGCACCCCTGGAGCGCGGGGCAGGAGACGAAGAACCCGTCCTCATCGCGTTCGATGACAATGGGGAGCGTGTAATGCTTCATGGGTGGTATTGTAACCCGGCCTGAGCCCGGCGCAACGCACGGTCACGTGGCCGGCGGGACGCCGGCGCTACAGCGAGCTCATGTTCGACAGAAACTCGGCATTCGCTCGGGTCTTGTTCAGCTTGTCGATGAGTAACTCCATCGCTTCCGTCGGCGACAGTGGGTTCAGCACTTTGCGCAGCACCCAGATGCGCTGCAAATCTTCCTTGGGAATCAGCAGCTCTTCCTTGCGGGTTCCGGAACGCTGAATGTCGATGGCCGGGAAAACGCGCTTGTCGACCAACTTGCGCTCCAGAATGATTTCCGAGTTGCCGGTGCCTTTGAATTCTTCAAAGATCACGTCGTCCATGCGGGAGCCGGTGTCGATCAAGGCCGTGGCGATGATGGTCAGCGAGCCGCCTTCCTCGATGTTGCGGGCTGACCCGAAGAAGCGTTTCGGACGCTGCAGGGCGTTCGAGTCCACGCCGCCGGAGAGCACTTTGCCCGAGGGCGGAACGATCGTGTTGTAGGCGCGGGCCAGGCGCGTGATCGAATCGAGCAGGATGACGACGTCGCGCTTGTGCTCAACCAACCTCTTGGCCTTTTCGATTACCATCTCTGCTACCTGCACGTGGCGGGCGGCGGGCTCGTCA
>JBGPJK010000343.1:0-5062 GCA_041485425.1 Terriglobia bacterium
GACTGGATGCTACTGGCACGACCATGTTTGCACCGAACTACGTCAGCCCTCGTTCGGTGCAGATGAATTTTGGCATGCAGCACGAGTTCCGCAACGGCATGGTTTTTACCGCCGACTATTTGCGCAACATTGGGACCCACACTTTGCTCGGCGTGGATACCAATCATGTGGGAGATTCCCGATACTTCAGTCGGGCCAACGCCCTGAGCGCCATTGACGCCACCAACGCTGCCTTCGGCTGCGCCTCGGGCATTGCCGGGATCAACTGCGCGATCGCTGCAGGCGCCCACATTAGCGATTATGCGGGCAATGGCCTCGACTCGGGCTACTCTCTTTGCAGCGGGGCGCCGTGTGCCTCGGTCGGTGAACCCGGCGCAGCGTTCCCGGGAATCAATCCGAGCCTGGGAACCAACCAGATGCTGTCTCCCATCGGCCGCTCGGTTTACAACGCGCTGCAACTCTCCGCCAAACAACACCTGCGCAATCCCTTCAAGGATGTTCGCGGCATGGATGTGCAGGTCTCCTACGCCTACTCGAAATATGTGGCCACATCCAGCGACAGCGACTTCATCAACGTTGCCACCGATTTCAATCGCCCGCTACGATTCCTGGGACCCAACGGTTTGGACCGCAGGCACCAGGTTTCACTCGGTGGCACCGTCGACCTGCCTTATTCGTTTCGTCTCGGACTCATTAGCCACTTCTACAGCCCGCTTCCCGTGGACCTGAGACTCTCGCCATCGGGCAATGCCGGCGGCATCTTTGTGACTGACATTACGGGAGATGGCACCGGGGACGGCAGCTTCGCATCCAACGGTGGCTTTGGCGACCTCTTGCCCGGAACCAACATTGGTTCCTTCGGACGCCAGGTCAAAGCCAGCAACCTGAATAGCTTCATCCAGAACTACAACCAGAATTTTGCCGGCCAGCCTACACCTGCGGGCCAGGTGCTTATTCAGGACGGGCTCTTCACTTTGGGCCAACTACAGTCGCTCGGTGGCGTACAGCAGCTCATCCCGCTTGCGCCGGCCAACCAGGCAAACATGGGTTGGCTGCGGGCTTCCGATTTGAGCTTGAGTTGGCACTACCGGGTGAAAGACTGGGCGGAAATTCAACCCGGGATCTCGTTCTTCAACGTGATGAACTTCGCCAACTTCAACGGCCCGTCCAGTCCCTTGAGCGGAACCCTGAGCGGAAGTGCGGGCTCGGTCAACGGCACCTCGGGCCAGCAGCCCAACAACAATCGGCTGGGGCTGGGCTCCGGCGTGTTTGCCCTTGGGTCTCCACGCGCCATGGAGTTCTCCCTAAAGGTGTCGTTCTAGCCGGACCGAAGATTGGCCCTTTGGCACTGCTTCATCGAGGGTTTCTCTGCGAACTCTGCGGCTGTTCTCAGCGGTCTCGGCGTTTCAAGGTTTAACGAGCCGTCGGTGAACCCAAACTCCTAAATCGCGGACGTCGCAGAGAACGTCCGCGAAGGGCACGGAGCCGTTCGGCAAGGGCGTTTCACAGGTTGTGCTCCGTGTAGAATGGCCAGTATGTCATTTCACGGACAAGGCACGCCGGGCGGACCTCGCCGACCGAAGACCACCCCTCCGGAAGAGACTTCGGAAGAAGCCGGTTACCTGAAATCGCTGGGTGAGAAGCAAAAACCCGTGAGCATAAAGCTGGCCGACGGCGAAGTCGTCTATGGCTGGATCGAATACTACGACAAGAACATGGTTCGATTGACCCGCGAGGACAAACCCAACCTGTTCATCTTCAAACATGAAATCATGTACATCGCCGAGGATGGCGGCAGGCGCAAGTGAGCTCTGATCGGCTCTCGAATTCCACCGGGAGGCTGGGCTAGCCAGTGGCTCCCCTTCAACCCACTCAATCCGAATTTCTTCCCGCGATGTCGCAGATTGCGCGCGAGGCCGGCGCGATGCTGATGGGATATTTCCGCCAGCACGTCACCGTGGAATACAAAGGCGAGGCCGACCTGGTCACCATCGCGGACCGCAAGACGGAAGTCCTGATTCGCGAGCGCATCCGGGAACGCTGGCCCGCGCACGACATCCTGGGCGAAGAAGGCGGCCTGCAAGATACCGGCAGCGACTACCGCTGGTACGTCGATCCTCTGGACGGGACCACAAATTTCGCGCACGGCTTCCCGGTATTTTGCGTCTCGATGGGGCTGGAGCACCAGGGACAACGGATCGCGGGCGTGGTTTACGATCCCACCCGGGATGAGCTCTTTTCGGCCGAGCAGGGAAGCGGCGCATGGCTGAATCAGCAGCCTATCCAGGTTTCCAAGACTGCCAAGCTGTCCGAGTGCCTGGTGGCGACGGGGTTCCCCAGCCACAAGCGTCATCAGAATCCGAATATTTACTTCTACCATCACATAACTTTGCGCACCCATGGTGTTCGTCGCGCCGGATCGGCCGCCCTCGATCTGTGCTGTGTGGCTTGCGGGCGCTTCGACGGGTTCTGGGAATTCAACCTCAACCCCTGGGACACCGCTGCGGGCGTGTTGATTGTGCAAGAAGCCGGCGGAAAGGTCACCGACTTTCACGGCGGCCCATTTCAACTGAACAGCCGCGAAACCCTGGCGTCCAACGGGCTGGTGCACCAGGCCTTGCAGAACGAGTTCGAGCAGATCTTTGCCGGACGCGGCCTGGAACCCCTGCCCGATGTGCAAGAGTATCGGAGATAGTGGTAGCCTATCCGAAAATTCCTTTCGGGGTGCTGGGGGCCATGAAAATCATCAAGGTTGTTGTTGGCTGTCTGCTACTGTTCGTGCTCGGCTCCGTATGCCTGTTGCCACGGGGTTACGGGGAACAGTCCGCTCCGCCGGATGTGATGGCGAAGGCGATGAGCGCCAAGTATGAAGACCTCACTTGGCAAGCGATCGTTCCGGAACTCGGCAACGATTCTCCGCAGATCTCGGTGCTGCGGGTTGACCCCACAACTCACGCCACGCAATTGCTGATTCGAGTACCCAAACGCCTGCACGTTCCCATGCACTGGCACAGCGCCAATGAGACCCACACCGTAATTCGGGGCAACTGGGTGTTCGAACACGAGGGTAAGCGGGAACCGCTCGGCGTGGGCGGATTCAATTACATCCCTGCCCGGATGCCGCACCAGGCCTGGGCATCCGATGACGCTCTGGTATTCATCACGGTGGATTCCGGGTGGGACATCAATTGGGTCAGCGGACCGATCAGTAAAGCGGACATCGGAAAGACACCCTGAGAATCTCAGGGAAGTCTGACGGTGAGCGTGTCTTAGAGCGTGTTTCATAAATCGGTTTTGGGTAGGGCCCGGCTTCAGCCGTGCCGTTTAGGGCCAGGAAAAATGCGGGCTTTAGCCCCTGAGGGCCGCACCTTCCGACCTGAAAAGGATTTATGAAACACGCTCTAACAAACTGTGTCACCTAGGAGCCAGATGTGACAGCGAGGACGAGCGCCATCGCGGTGCTGCTGTTGTTACCAGGGCTGCTCTGGGCCCACGATGCGAAGCCGGCGGCTTCCAGCAAGACCCGCACCCAGCACAGCCAGCCGGTGCAAACCTTCGACAAGTGGAAGGCCGAACTCATCGATGATCTCAAACAGAACTGGCTGCCCCTGGCCGGACTGTTTTGGCTCAAACCCGGAGACAACAACTTCGGCAGCGCCGCCGACAACGCAATCCTGTTTCCCAAAGGCCCGGCTCATGCAGGCGTCTTTACACTGCTGGGCCAGGAAGTGACTGTCAAACTCGCCGCCGATGCGCACGCCACCATCGCAGGAAATGCGGTGACCACCTCCCCACTGCAGCCCGACACCTCGGGGAATCGCACCGTGGTCGAGATGGGAAGCCTGCGCTTTCACGTGATCAAACGCGGTGAGCGAGTTGGCATCCGCCTCAAAGACCTCGACAGCGATGCGGTGAAGAAGTATCCCGGCCCCGTCTTTTTTCCCTCGAATGCTGCGTACCGCGTCACCGCTACCTGGGTCCCCTCGGACGGCAAGAAGACAGTGGACGTCCCCAACGTCCTGGGCGACGTGACCCACACGCCGGTCCCCGGCGCAGTAGAATTCTCCATCCAAGGCCAAAAAATGCAGTTAACCTCGTTGGGTGGAGATCCAGCCAAGAGCCTCTTCTTCGTTTTCAACGACCCGACCGCCAAGACCGACACTTACCCCGGCGGCCGCTTTCTGGATACCGATCCTGTGGTCAACGGCAAGGTGGTTCTTGACTTCAACCGCGCCTACAATCCGCCCTGCGCCGTGACCCCGTATGCCACTTGTCCGCTTGCTCCCAAAGAGAATCGCTTGCAAGTGGCGATTCCCGCCGGGGAAAAGTACGATCGCGCACACGGGCATCACTGAAGTGGACTCTTTGCATGATGCAATTCGTCCCCAAGAAACGTCGCGTGCCGGTTTTAATGCTGCAGTTTGTGCTCGCAGCCACGATCTTGCGATCGCCTCTTCGGGCCGAACCGGTGTCCCTCCAGACAGTTGTCACTCCCTCCACAATAGTTCTGAAAAATGGCCAGCCCGTCACCTTCGCCCTTCACGGGTTCATTGAATTCAAATCGCTGGCCGAGTTATTTCCATACATCGAGTCACAGACCCGGCGCTGGAAGCTCGGAGATGCCGATAGGCAGCGCCTGGCGCGTGAACTGTTGCGCCGCGGAATCGAGAGCCGCGTAGTCTCGATGGCAGACGAGCGCCCCCTCGAAGTGCTGTTGACCCACACCAGCGGGGAACTTGAGCAAGCGTTGGCGCGCGTTAAAGATCCGGTTCCGCAAGGCTATGGCGAGGCATTTCTGGCCGTCCAAAAGAAGTGGAAGCACTCGCTCAACTGCTGGAGCGCCGCGCCATCCATTCCCGCGCGGGTCCTCTCCAACTGGTACCCGATCGAAGAGGGTATCCAACTTTACGGCGCCACTTACGATTCCACGGAGCATTTCTGGCAGGCTGCCAAATTTCACCCTGACACCACCGTAGCTGAGCTGAAGGATCTGCTAGGCGTGCTGGAACAGAAGGATTGGACTTCCTGGCTTTCACGTCTGGATGGCGACCCGGAACTGTAC
>JBGPJK010000344.1:0-5037 GCA_041485425.1 Terriglobia bacterium
ATGGTGCTGCTCTGGCCGCTCGCCAGCAGGGCCACCACAAATAGCGTGCTGGCACCGGCCGTCCCCAGCAACGGCGCTAAGGTCAAATAAGCGACCCGAATCCAATCACTGTCCGCGCCGAACCTGACCACCTGCCCACCCGGCACGGTCACGCTATCCTTCCCAAAGAACACCATCGCCGCCAGCACCAGAATCGCCGCGTTCACAAAGAAGGCAACGGCAAGGGCAACGACTGAATCAATGGTGTTGAAGTGCAGCGCGCGCCGAACCGAGGGCTCGTCCTTTTGCAGCTTGCGGCTCTGTACCAGGGCTGAATGCAGGTACAGGTTGTGGGGCATCACGGTGGCGCCGATGATGCCGATGGCGACGTATAACATCCCTACTTTACGAAAACTCGGTGTAACCAGGGCCCGTCCCATTTCCAGGAAGCTGGGCTGGGTCGCGGGAAGAATGAAAATCTCGATGAAGTAGCACACCCCGATAGTCGCGATCAGCAGCAGAACGATGGCTTCGATGGTGCGCATCCCGAACCGTTGCAAAGCCAGGAGCAGCAGCACGTCCAGGCCGGTGATGATGACCGCCCATAGCAGCGGAATATGGAACAGCAGGTTGAGAGCGACGGCGCTGCCCAGCACCTCTGCCAGGTCACAGGCGCCAATGGCCACTTCACTCATCAGCCAGTTGGGCCAGCGCGTCCACTTGGGATACCAGTCGCGGCAGCATTGGGCGAGGTCCTTCCCGGTTACCACGCCCAGGCGGGCGGAGATTACCTGCATGAAGATGGCCATCAAGCTGGCCAGGCCGACCACCCACAAAAGTCCGTACTTGAACTGGGCGCCGCCCTGAAGGTCTGTCCCCCAGTTGCCGGGATCCATGTAGCCGACGCTGACGAGAATGGCTGGGCCGACGAAAGCCCGCCACTGCTCCCAGAAGCCGGCCAGATGATGCGGCACTTCGACGGAACTGTGCACTCCCTCCAAAGACTTGTGGCCGCCAGGCGACAACTCGGCGGGTGGCACGTTGAGGTCGGGTTGCCCGTCTGCGCTTCTCATCTTTGTGTTTCAGGAAATCAATAAATCAACCGGCATACATGGCAGGACATTAACTATGGTTAATTATACCGGATGGAATTATAGCCGGGAAACCCAAATTTTGTCTGCTGCCGGACGGCCCAAGACGATCGTGCCCGCTGCGGTCCGGATCGAGAGGGTCTTGTCGTAATTGCACTCGACCAAACCGAGTTCCGCCCCGGGCCGAATGCCGCGTGCTTCCAGAAATTCGAGGAGGTTCCGGTCCCGCTCATAGATCCCGCTCACCCGGTACCGTTGTCCCGCTTCCGCCTCGGAAAGCAGCAACAGGCCGCGCCGGCGACGGCTGGCGGGGCTCTCCAGTTCGCTCAAATTGCCGTGTGGACAGGCGCCGCCACGGCCCAGTCTAGCCAGCAGCTTGGCTTCGAAGTCGGGTGAAACCGCGTGCTCCAGGCGTTCGGCCTCGTCGTGTACCTTGTACCACTCCATGCCGAACACCTCGGAGAGCATGCGCTCAATCAGGTGATGGCGCAGCGTGAGTTTGCGTGCGATCTTGCGGCCGGCGGGGGTCAGTCCAACATGGCCATCGGTTTGTACCCGCACCAAGCCGTCCTTTTTCAGCCGGCGTAGCGCCATGGTGACTGCCGGCGGCGAAACCGAAAGCCAGTGCGCCAGCGTGGCGGAGATGACGGTCTCGCCTTCGGTTTCGGCTTCCAGAATCGCTTTGAGGTAGTCTTCCTTGGAAACGGTGATCATCTGGGGAGATTATACGGCGGGAATTAAGCATAGTTAATGGGGAATCTACGCAGGGGGCAATTGCAGATTTCTAGATTGCAGATTGAAGATTCAAAACCGGGCCTCGACCCGATACTCAAAAAATCTTAAATCTACAATCTAAAATCTTAAATCATTCTCCGTGTCTCCGTGTCTCCGTGGTGAAAGTTGGCTTCTCACCGTTTGACATCGCCCCCTACGCCCCCTAACCTTGTCTATCCCGAGCTATGAAAGTCCTCGTCATAGGGAGCGGCGGACGCGAGCACGCGCTGGTGTGGAAACTGCGCCAGTCTCCGCGCGTGTCGAAGGTGTACTGCGCGCCCGGGAACGGGGGGATCGCCGACGAAGCCGAGTGCCTTCCCGTGGACGTAAAAAATCTCGAATCGCTGCTGGCGCTGGCGCACCAGGTCCAGCCCGATCTCACCGTGGTTGGTCCCGAGCTGCCGTTGACCCTGGGGGTGGTGGATGAGTTCACCCGTCGCGGGTTGCGCATCTTCGGTCCAACCAAGGCGGCGGCGCGGCTGGAATCGAGCAAGAGCTTTGCCAAGGAATTCCTGCAGCGTCACCGCATCCCCACGGCGCACTACGCCATCTGCAACTCGATGAGCGAGATTCACGACGGGCTGCCGCACTTCCATATGCCGATTGTGGTGAAGGCCGACGGATTGGCCGCGGGCAAGGGAGTGGTTATCTGTCAGAGCAAGGAAGAGGCGGCCTCGGTTTCCTCGGAAATGCTGAGCGGGAAAATGGTGGGCGCGGCCGGCGCGCGGGTGGTGCTGGAGGAGTGCCTGCAGGGCGACGAACTGTCCTTTCTGGTGGTCAGCGATGGCGAGCGGATCGCGCCCCTGGTGGCGGCCCAGGACCACAAGCGCATCGGCGACGGCGATACCGGGCCCAATACCGGCGGTATGGGCGCCTATTCCACCCAGACCATCGTGGACGAGCCGATGCGCAACTGGCTGGTGCAGCACGTCGCGCGCCCGGTGGTGGAGGGAATGAAAGCCGAGGGCGCGGAATACAAGGGAGTGCTTTACTGTGGCCTGATGATGACGGCGCGCGGTCCCATGGTGCTGGAGTTCAATTGCCGCTTCGGCGATCCCGAGACCCAGCCCATTCTGATGCGCCTGGAGAGTGACCTGGCGGAGGCGCTGGAAGCTTCGATCGAGGGCCGGGTCAGCGAGGGCGATTTCCGCTGGTCGGCGGACGCGTCCGTGTGCGTGGTGATTTCCTCGGGCGGGTATCCGGGGACGTACGAGGCCGGCAAAAAGATCATGGGCCTCGGAGAGGCCGAGAAAACGGAAGGGGTCAAGATCTTCCATGCCGCCACCAGCAAGCGCGATGGTGCTTACTACACCGCGGGTGGGCGTGTTCTGGGGGTGACGGCACGGGCGGCCGAGCTCGCGACCGCGGTGAACCGCGCGTACGAGGCGGTATCCAAGATCGGGTTCGAAGGCGCACATTACCGCAAGGACATCGCGGCCAGGGCGCTGAAGAAAAGCTAGACGCAGGTCTCAAGTCAGATGCATGGTGAGGAGGAGTACATGAAATCTCGCAGGCTGCTGGTCATGCCTTTGATCGCGTCCATGTTCGCGTTCTTTGCCTTCTGGCGCACGCCGGGGGCGGATAGTGTTCGGCCGGTGCAGATCCTGGCCCTGCTGGCCACAGGCATGGGACTGGGGGTGGTTCTGGCGCATGTGAAACTCCTGCTGGGGCTGAAGTCGCGGCAGTAAGACCCGCTCTCAGCTTTTAGCCTCTAGCTCTTCGCTTGAAGCCTCGAGGTCTGGGATAGAAAGCCAAGAGCTAACAGCCAAGAGCCTTCAACTTCAAGGGAAACCGATGAGCAAACCACAGGTTTCGATCGTGATGGGCAGTGACTCCGACCTCGAGACAATGCAGGAGGCCGGCAAAGCGCTGGAGCAGTTCGGCATTCATTACGAGATGGACGTGACCTCGGCGCACCGCTCTCCGGAGCGCACGGCGGAGTACGCGCGCAAGGCGGCGGGGCGCGGAATTCGCGTCATCATTGCCGGTGCCGGCGGCGCCGCCCATCTGGCGGGAGTGATCGCCGCCCATACGACGGTGCCGGTGATTGGCGTGCCGATTCCATCCACCTCCCTGAACGGACTCGATTCCCTGCTGGCGACGGTGCAGATGCCGGCGGGCATCCCGGTCGCGACCGTGGCCATTGGGAAAGCGGGCGCCACCAACGCCGGAATCCTTGCGGCGCAAATCCTGGCGCTCTCCAGTAAGAGCCTGGCCAAGAAACTGGCGGCGCACAAGCAGCAACTGGCCAACCGCGTGGAAGAGAAATCGAAGAAGCTGAAGATCGCACTGGGCGAATAATCTTGCAATTTTGTAATTTGGTAATCGGGTAATTTGTAATTTGAAACCCTCGCCAGAATTACAAAATTACCAATTCTCTACAGCTTCAAGCCCTTCAGATACTGCCGCAGGGGTTCTCCCAGATCGGGGCGCTTGAGGGCAAATTCCACCGTAGCCTTGAGGAAGCCCAGCTTGTCGCCGGTATCGTGGCGGCGGCCTTCGTACACGTAGGCATACATCTTCTCCTTCTTGAGCAGCAGCCGCATGCCGTCTGTGAGTTGCACCTCGCCACCGGTGCCCGGCTTGGTCTGCGCCAGGGCTTCAAATACCGCGGGGGTAAGAATGTAGCGTCCAATGATGGCGAGCTTCGAGGGCGCCGCCTCCAGCTTGGGTTTCTCCACCATGTTTACGATCTCGTAAAGCCGCCCGCCGAAGCGTCCGTCGGGCGGTTTGACTTCGAGCACTCCGTAGGAGGAGATCGCGGGACCTTCGATCACCATGGTGGCAACTACCGAACACTGTGTCTCCTCGAAGACCTGCATCATTTGCTTGAGGCAGGGGACCTCGGCGTCGATCACGTCGTCGGATAGAATGACGGCGAAGGGTTCGTTTCCCACCAGCTCGCGCGCGCGCAGCACCGCGTGCCCCAAGCCCAGAGCTTCCCTCTGGCGCACGTAAGCCACGTTGATCATGTCGGAGACCGCCCGCACGGTGGCCAGCAAATCCTTCTTGTGCCGGGTTTCGAGGAGGTGCTCCAATTCGAAACTGACGTCGAAATGATCTTCAATCGCAGTCTTGCCGCGGCCGGTCACGATGATAATGTTTTGCACCCCGGAGTGAATTGCCTCTTCCACCCCATATTGGATTAGCGGCTTGTCCACCAGGGACAGCATCTCCTTGGGCTGGGCCTTGG
>JBGPJK010000345.1:0-5031 GCA_041485425.1 Terriglobia bacterium
CATCGAAGCCGGATTCCAGATCGGGTTTCACGCGATCGGGGATAAGGGAGTGCAGATGGCGCTGGATGCTTTGGCGGCGGCGGAAAAGGACGCCCGAGAGAAAAAATTGCGGGCGGCAGATGGCGGGGACGACTTCCGCCTGCGCATCGAGCACGCCCAGGTAACAACTCCATTACAGGTCGCGAAGTTTAGGGAACTGAAAGTGATCGCTTCCATGCAGCCCTGTCACCTGTTGACCGACATGAACTGGGCTATGGAGCGGCTGGGGTCCAAGCGCGCTGCGCATTCCTATGCCTGGGCGGAATTTCTGAAGAAAGGCGTCACCCTGGCGTTTGGCAGCGACTATCCGTACGACCAGATCTCGCCGTTCCGCGGATTGTATGCCGCCGTCACCCGCAAGAGCGAAGATGGCAAGCACGAGTACTTCCCTGAGCAGAAGCTGACCATGGACCAGGCGATCGCCGCCTATACCACCGGGTCGGCATTCGCCGAATTCGCCGAGAAGGAAAAAGGGACGCTGTCGCCGGGGATGCTGGCCGATTTCATCGTGCTGGACCGGGACATCACCGCGGTAGCGCCGGCGAAGGTTCTCCAGACCAAGGCGCTGCGCACCGTGGTTGGCGGCAAGACGGTGTACGAAGCCAAGTAGAACAGCCCAGCGGCTTCGCGAGGAAGATCGTTGACCTGCGCACCTATGCAGAAAGTTGCACATTGACAGGTCCGAGATTGTGGCAGAGACTGATCGTCCTTGGCCGCTGCGCCATCCCCAGGCTGCTGGTCGAGTCGGCCCGGTTTCTACTCCGAAGATCGGATGCCGCTGGAGGCACGCATGAAGCCTCACTTTCTCGCCCTTTTTCTGCTCTGCACGACGGCGCTACTGCTGGCGCAGTCGAACCCTGTGCCGCTCATCGACAATCCGCTGGTACCAGCTAGCGCGGCGCCAGGTGGCCCGGGGTTCACGTTGACGGTCAACGGCACTGGTTTTGTCTCAGGATCTGTTGTGAACTGGAATGGCACTGCGCTGGCTACGACGTTCAAGAGCAGTTCTCAACTCACCGCCACGGTACCGGCCTCGGACATCGCGGCCGCCGGTACCGCGTCAGTCACGGTCAACAGTCCTACCCCTGGAGGTGGCACTTCGAATGTCGAGTTCTTTCCGATCCGGCAGCCCTTTACCTCGGTTTCCTTTGGGAAATTATCCTTCGGGGTCGGAGCGTCGCCTGCGTTTATCACAGCCGCTGACCTTAACGGCGACGGAAGACTGGACTTAGTGGTCGCGGACGATAATAGCTCGGCGGTTTCCGTGCTGCTCGGCAACGGCGATGGCACCTTCCAGCCCCACCAGGAATACACCGTCAGCGGAATCCCCGGATATGTGATCGTTGCCGATTTCGATCGAAACGGAATTCTGGATTTGGCCGTCTCCGCGGGAGGATTCGTTTCCATCTTGGTCGGCAACGGGGATGGTACGTTTCAAGCACACCAGGACTTTGGTCTCGGCGACATCGGTGCATCGCTGATGGCTGGTGATCTTAACGGAGACGGGAAACTCGACTTGGTCGCAACGGGCGGTACATCAGACGCTGCTGTCCTCATCGGCAATGGTGACGGGACGTTCCAAGGCGAAGTAGACTATTTGGTCACTAACTCTCCTAGAGCGCTAGCGGTGGCCATTGGCGATTTTAACAATGACGGCAAACTTGACTTGGCGGTGACTGGCTTCATCTCTGGAACTTATGTGTTGCTCGGCAATGGTGACGGGACGTTTCAAAGCAGCTTGTCGGTATCCGCCGACTCCTCGGTGGCAATAATTGTGGGAGATTTCAACGGAGATCGGAAGTTGGACTTGGCCTTGTACGCAGCAGATGTCTTGCTGGGCAACGGTGACGGAACATTCCAGCCAGGGTTGAACTCTAGTGGACCGTTGGGCGGTTCCTATGGATTTGTGGCGGCGGATTTGAATGGTGACGGCAAACTCGATATCGCGGTTACTAACAACGCTCAAACAATCTCTACGTATTTGGGCAATGGGGATGGGACATTTCAGAAGCCAGGCTTCTTTCCTGCAGGCTCCGTGCCGGGGGGTATGGCTGCCGGCGACTTTGATGGCGACGGTAAGATTGACTTGGCGGTGGTCAATCAAAGTACTAACGACTCCGTCTCGGTGCTGCCTCAGGTTGTCTCGGTTCTATCAAGAACAAATATCGCATTTGGCAAGGTTACAGTCGGCAGCAGTTCCATCGCCAAGGTGAAATTGAGCAACATCGGCAGTAGCTCATTCAGCATCAGCAGCATTACTCTGACTGGACGGACGAGAGACAGCTTCACAGAGACGAACAACTGCGGTTCCAGCCTGGCAGCAGGTGCGAGCTGCACGCTGACGATTACCTTCAAGCCGCTAACAAAGCGTTCGTACACAGGAGTGTTCGTTGAGATCGTGGACAGTGCCGTCAACGAGCCGCAGACCATCATGATTCGAGGAACGGGTACAAATTAGCCAAGCACGTCCTGCCGGGCTTTGCCCGGCTGGGCAGACGAGGGCGTCTGCCCCTACGCGCGCTAGGCGGGACGAGGCGTCTGCCGTTCCAGGTCGACAGGAATCACGTAGTCCCAGCCGCCCTCCTTCGACTTTGCTCAGGACCAGGGCGGAACGTTTGCTACTCTAGCCATGTGTCGCGTTCCCTCAAAGCACATGTCCTGCTGGTGCTGATGACGCTGGTCTGGGGCGCCACCTTCGTGGTCATCAAGAATGCGCTGGTGGATGTTTCCCCGCTGTTCTTCAATGCGGTGCGCATGAGCCTGGCGGCGGTTGTGCTGGCTGCGGTGTTTCATCGCGAGTTGCCGCGCATCACGGCGGGCGCCGTGCGTTCCGGATTCCTGGTCGGTATCTTCCTGTGCGTCGGGAACGAACTGCAAACCGCTGGGCTCAAGTACACCATGCCTTCGAAATCGGCGTTCCTGACCGGGGTTTCGGTTGTATTGGTACCGTTGTTCCTGGCCTTTTTCTGGAGGCGCGGTATTAACCGCTGGAGCGCCGCCGGTGTCGGGATGGCATTCGTGGGCCTGTACCTACTGACGGTGCCTGCCTCGACCGGCGCGGGCCTGAACCTGGAGAGCATGAATCGCGGCGACCTCTACACGCTGGGCGCGGCGGTGGTGTTCGCCTTTCATATCATTTTCATCGGACACGTCACCAAGCAACACCGCTGGCAGCAGATCACGGTCATCCAGGTGGCGGTCACGGCGACGCTGATGATCCTTACCGCGCCGGTTGTGGAGAAAGTCGAGGTGGTCTGGTCGCCGCGCGTGATCTGGGGGATTGCGATCACCGGGTTCCTCAGCCTGGCGCTGGCGTTTTCGGTGCAAGCCTGGGCGCAGCAGTTCACGCCGCCCACCCACGCGGCGTTGATCTTTTCGCTGGAGCCGGTGTTTGCCTGGATTACTTCGTTCGTGTTCCTCGGGGAACGCCTGGGCTTGCGGGCCGGGCTGGGCGCGCTCTGCATCCTGGCCGGAGTCCTGATCTCAGAGGAGAAGGGAAGTACCGAGTCCATGGCGGTATGCCCGGACCACGCCGGTGTGCCCGCTACTGAGGCGCAGGAGCCCGAGTTCAGTATCAAGCCTGAGGAGGCTTGAGCCCCACAACACTTTTCCGCTGTTCTGCGTCTAACCGGGAGGAGAGTATTCGCGCTCCAGGGGCAGGCTGGTACTTGCGATTGGTATAATCCTAATGTTCTGATATTGCTGGAGGAAGGTTATCTATGAACCCGCACGACAGCGCCTTCTGGGTGCGCCTGAGAGCCAACCGGATGGCGTACACCCTGACCATTCTGGCCACATTGGCCGTCGGTATCCTGATTGGGACTGTGATCTCCTATGGAGTGAAGGGGCAGGACAAGAAAAGCGCCTCGGACGCGACGCCGCTCACCATACCGTCGCCGCAGCAACTCTCCAACCAGTTTTCCCAAATTTCCAGGCAGTTGGAGCCCAGCGTGGTCAACATCAACACCGAATCCACCATCAAGAACCCGCACCGCCGCCGTGGCGGTGGAACTCCTGGCGGGGGACCGGATGACCAGAATCCCTTCGATGACTTTTTTGACCGTTTTTTCGGCGGGCAGGGAGGAGGCCAGGGTCCGGGTGGTGGCGCCATCCGCGAACGTTCCCTGGGTTCTGGAGTCGTGGTCGATCCCAAGGGCTACATCGTCACCAACCGGCACGTAGTGGAGAAAGCGGATCGGGTCCGGGTGCGGCTGCAGGACGATCCGCCGGGGGTGCAACATGACGCCAAGGTCATCGGTTCCGACCAGGAAACCGATCTGGCGGTGATCAAGATTGACACCGACAAACCCCTGCCGGTAGCCAAGCTGGGCAACTCCGACAGCATGCAGGTGGGGGATTGGGTGTTGGCCATTGGAAGCCCATTTGGCCAGGTCGGATCGGTTACCGCCGGCATCGTGTCTGCCAAGGGGCGCAACATCGTCCCCAACCGGCAATTCCAGTCGTTCATCCAGACCGATGCGGCCATTAACCCCGGGAACTCGGGTGGGCCGTTGGTCAACATGCTGGGGGAGGTAATCGGCATCAATACCGCGATCCTGACCGATACCAACGGTTATGCCGGCGTGGGATTCGCCCTGCCTTCGAACACCGTGGCGCAGGTTTACAACCAGCTCATTGGTCCCGAACACCGGGTCTCGCGCGGCTCCATCGGCATTGAATTCAACGCCCAGGAAAATCCCGCGATTGCGCGCGTCTACGGGGTCGGCGTCGGTGTGACCATCTCCAACGTGGTTGCGGGCAGTCCGGCGGACCAAGCCGGCCTCAAAGTTGGGGATACCATCACCGCGGTGGACGGCAAGCCGGTGAAGAACGGCGACGAACTGGTGGCCGACATTGCCAGCCGCAGGCCCGGCGCCAAAGTCACTCTCGGCTTCGTTCGCAACTCCAAGAAGCAAGATGCTACGGTTACGGTGGCAGACCGCGCCAAGCTGTTTGCCGCGCGGCTGGGTGAGGAAGATGAAAGCAACGATG
>JBGPJK010000346.1:0-5019 GCA_041485425.1 Terriglobia bacterium
TACGCGTTCAATCATGATGAGGCGGCGCGGTCGTTCCAGCGCGCGGGGGAGCTCGATCCGAAGCTGGCGATGGCGTACTGGGGAGTGGCGGAAGCAGTGGGTCCAAACTACAACGATCCAGCCAGCGACGAGCGTTATGTGCAAGCGCACGCGGCGATGGAGAAGGCGCAGACGCTGGCGGCGGATGCTTCGGCGAGCGACCAGGCGTACATCGCGGCGCTGGCGAAGCGGTTTCCGGGCGGTGCGGGCGCAGACCGGCGCGCCGCGGCGGAAGCGTATCGCGACGCCATGCGCGACGTGGTGAAGCAATTCCCGGACGATCTGGACGCGGCGACGTTGTTTGCGGAAGCGGGAATGAATTTGCACCCGTGGGGGCTGTGGCATGCCGATGGCACGCCGGAAGAAGGAACGGAGGAAATTGTCGCAACGCTGGAATCGGTGATCCGGCGCGAGCCGAATCATATGGGCGCGGTTCACTACTACATTCACGCGGTGGAAGCTTCCAATTCGCCGGAGCGCGCGCTGGCCGGCGCAAACCGCCTGGCGCAACTGGCTCCCGCAGCAGGACACATCGTGCACATGCCGGCGCACATTTATATCCGCACCGGGGATTACGAGGCTGCGGTCAAGACGAACCAGAAAGCGGCGCTGGCGGACCAGGCGCACCTCAAGGCGAGCGGAGCACAAGGCATCTACCCGATGATGTATTACAGCCACAATCTGCATTTCATCGCCATGGCGGCGGCGATGAACGGCAATTACCTGGAATCGAGGCGCGGAGCGCAGCTGCTGGCGGCGAATGTGGGGCCGCATGTGAAGGAGATGCCGGCGCTGGGAGGTTTCATGACCGTGCCGCTAGCGGTGGAGGTGCGCTTCCACAAATGGAACGAAATATTGAAGGTGCCGCAGCCGGATGCCGCGATGGAGACGGCGACGGTGTTCTGGCATTTCGCGCGCGGGCTGGCACTGGCCGCGACCGGCAAGTTGGAAGAGGCGGAAGCGGAACACAAGGTGGTGGCGGAAGCGGAGGAAAAGACGCCGGCGGACGCAATTTTCCAGATGCCGATAAACAACAAGACCAAGGATATTTTGAAGATTGCGGAGAATGTGCTGGGGGCAAAAATTTCTCTGATGAAGAATGACATGGATGCGACGGTCAGGCAACTGCGCGCAGCCGTGGCGATTCAGGACACGCTGAAATACGACGAGCCGCAGGACTGGTTTTATCCGGTGCGGGAATCGCTGGGGGCGGTGTTGCTGAAGATTGGGGACAACGCCGGGGCGGAGGAAGTGTTTCGCGCGGACCTGGAGCGCAACCTGCGGAATCCGCGCTCGCTCTTCGGCCTGGAGCAAGCGCTCAAGGCGCAGGATAAAGGGTACGACGCAGGTTTCGTCAGGAAGCAGTTCGATGCTTCGTGGAAGGGCGCTGCGCCACCGAAAGTGGACGATTTGGTTTGAGGCAGTCGTGAGGATGGCCGGCGCTCAGGGTAAACGGTAGTAGCCGGAGCCGAGGAATTTGAGGAGGCCCAAATCTCGGAGAACTTGGAGTTGTTGGTGGATTTTGTCGCGGACGTGAGAGTTGTTGGGGTGGAGTTTGGCGAGTTCGTTTTCGTGGGCGTAGACGTCTGAAAGTAAGAAGTCTGTTTTGTTCAACGATTGAACGACCTGCAAGACGTCCAGGAGGAGAAGCTGGCCACCGGCCAAACCATTTTGAGCTTAGCTTCCGTCCGCCTGCTCCTAGTGTTCTCTTTTTTGGTTAACGAAGCGGGAAATGGCGAGCCATCCGTAAGTATGGAAAGACTTTCCTGTGGAGCACCGAGTCGCCATATCTGCAGTCAGTTCGCGACAGCACCCAAGAATGAAACTGCAGGTCTCCTGAAATCTGCGAAGGTTCCTATCGCCGTGGGATGCGAGATTAATCGACATAGGATCGCTTGCCCAATTTTTAGTTAGTCTCTCTTCTACCACACCATAGGGCTTCTGCCCCGAGTATGGGTACCATGCACCGAAGTGGTGTTTATAGTTGACTCGGTTCCTTACAACAGATAGCCAATTGCCTCGAGGACATGCCTCATAACAGAGGTTGTCGACTAACTCTGCCAGTTTCGCCGACACCTGTTGGTTGTCTGCGGTTACTCCCGTCTTGCTGTTAAGTATTCGGGTCGCCAAGTCATCGACACTTTTCTTGAAGAATGTCCAAAACTTCTCGTGAACTCCACCACCAGACGAGTCGGTTCGATGCCAATGGACTTCGCGCTTTGCGGCTAAGTAGTTGCAAACAAAATTTCCGGAAGATATATCTTCTTGTGATTGATTGTAGAGGCGTGCGATCCGATTGATTGATCGAACTTGTGGCTGCTCTAGGTTCACAAAAGCTGTGCCCAGCATACGCAAAGTGGCGTGCGCCGCAAAAAAAGCTGCGTAGTACGACTTGATAAGAATCCACGCAGTAGAACTGGGGAGAAGTGCGCTCTTTCGCGCTTGGCTGATGCTTTCAAAAGCGGCAGCAGAAGTTCGGTTTATATCTGCTGCAAGAGCGGATAGAAACGCCTCAGAGTCTCTAATCTGGATCGTGAAGAGTTTTGACTTCACCGGGGAATGGAATTCGTAGTTCTCCTCTGCCAGCCAACTGCCGACACCCTTTGAAACGTTTCCTGAGATGTCGTTAAGGCTTGGCGCCCAAAAGGGCCGCAGAGTGTTAGGGAGTATGGACATATTAAAGCGCTACAGAACAAAGCTAGTCTTAAGAGCCTTCGATAGTGTGGAATGAAGCTCTTTGTGACTGTTTCCGGGCCGCTTCAGGTTATTCAAGCTGATTCGATTGAACATTGGCTTGAGGACTTCATAGAACTTGTCGGCGGTGTATGGTTTCCCAAAGCGGTCCTTTGCGCGCTGTGCCGCGTCCGGAAAGAGCAACATCGCCGCCCTAAACACAGGCGGCTTAGTAATAACGCCCTTCGCTTTGAGACGATCAGCTCCCTTAACAAATGCGTTTACATAAGCGCTGAGTGCCTCGTATATTTCGGGGGCGTCGCTACCACTGAAAATTGGGATGAGCGGCTTCATTGCGGCGTTGAATGTCACCCTTGAAATAAGGCCCTTTTTTCGCTCTGCGGGGCTGAGCAGCCCCACCAAGGGACTATCTGGACGATCTCTGAACAGGTCAAAAACCTCGCCTAACAATCTTCCAACGTCGCTTTCGTATTGAGCCAATTTCTTAATATCTAACAGCAATTCATTTGGTACGGGGCGCTGTTTGGTGTTGATATCAATGAAGAGGCGCGACTCGTCGGTGCGACTCAGTCCGTTATAGACGACGACTGGAACGCGCAGGGACGTATTCGCCAACGAAAAGCCGTAAACGCGATGCTGCCCGTCTAAAATTAAAAATGCTTTTCTGGTGTCCTTGAACTCGATCGTCTTGCCTTTGCCGATAACCCTCAGTTCTGCGTCAGGTTGAGCCGAGAGCACGATAGAACTCGGAATCGTTCCCAAACCCGTGTCAATATATGCAGCAATCTCCTCAGCCCGTTTTTTGTCGAGAATTCTCTGGAAGCCGAGGTCTGGATCCTCGTACCTAGTCGTAACGAAACAGGTCCTCGCAAGTACTTCACTTGGCATGGTTAGTGTATAGAAGCGGTGTCGTCCCTGCGTGACTAGGCTGACTGAATATCTAAGGAACTCACTATTTTTGTCTGGCATATCCCATCTCCAGAATTGAGGAGTGACGAGTAGTAATATTACGTCAGAATCTATAGCAGGCGGTAGGAGCCTGAGCCGAGAAATTCGAGGAGGCCGAGGTCGCGGAGGAGTTGGAGTTGTTGGCGGATTTTGTCGTGGATGTGGGAGTTGTTGGGATGGAGTTTGGCGAGGGCATCAGCGTGGACGTAGACATCCGCCAGATAAAAACCGGTTAACTTTAGTGAGCGCACAACGTTTAGGACGTCCAAAGTCCACCCGCGTTGCTCTGGTCTAAGAGATTCAAGGCGACGAAGTCTTCTGTAGCTTTCGCGAACCGAAGATTTAGAAGCGGTCGTGCCGTTGAGAACGATGTGTATTCGAGCGTCTGTGGGAATTCTATCCAGGAGAAAGTTATATCCCACCCAGCCCGCGCGTTGAGCGGTAGCGGAGAGCGGCTTCCTCTTTTCGAGAACGGATTCCGTAAAGGCAAAGTGCGGGACCAGAATTACGTTCTGGACTCGCAACTCGGGAAGCTTGTATTGAAGGAGAAACAGACTTGGTGTGCGGTCCTGCAAGATTGTCCACCGCATCGTGTCGAACGCTCCGTCCTGTACACGACGACCGAATGGCGCCGATTTACTCTTGAGCTGAAACCAGGCTCGGCATGATGGGCAGGTAAAGTCGTGTGCTGGCGTGTTGGTAGGCAGTGAATCGATATGCGGGGAATCACAAGCCGGGCAATAGAGATTCTTTTGGCCCCAAGGCTCGGTACTAACTCGTGCGCGTTGTGAGCCGCTCGTATAGCGATCTAGGTTGGCGGTCGGGAGGCGTAGGTCCACGAGGGGATTAGATCACGGTGGAACAGTCAAAGAAAGACGGCGTAAAGCCGCCTCAACAAAGGCAAAGAGGCCTATGCGAGGTAGATTTCGGTTTCGGTTTTGATGATGAAGAGGGCGTCGAAGTCGGAGCGACCGGAGGCGCGGAATTTTTGGCGGGCGTCGTCGAGGGAGTCGGCGAGGACGGAGAAGATGACTTCGCGCTTGGCGCGACCGATGAAATAGAAGCGGCGTTCCTGCTGGACGAGTTGGAGCTGAGCTGGCATTGTTTCTGGCCGCCCTGAAGGACGGCCTCTGCAAAATCTAGTCCTACTGGATCGATCCATAGGATCGGGAAACGGATCAAGGGAAAACTGGATGCAAGAGAGGGAAAGATCGACCTGTACCAATTCGGAACAGATGCGGCGGATGGAGAGGGTGACGGATTCGAGGGCGAGTTCGCAGCCTAGTGCGCGGCGGCGGAGGCGAAATGCGGTGAGGACGGTGGTGCCGCCGCCGAGGA